>CAYMMK010000164.1:0-1549 GCA_964391575.1 uncultured Limnohabitans sp. | reverse complement strand
TGCGACTGGTACCTGGAAATCGCCAAGGTGCAGATCAACACCGGCAACGAAGCCCAGCAGCGTGCCACCCGCCGCACGCTGATCCGCACGCTGGAGACGATCCTGCGCCTGGCCCACCCGATCATTCCCTTCATCACCGAAGCGCTCTGGCAAAAAGTCGCCCCGGTCGCTGGCCGTGCGGGCGAATCGGTCAGCATCGCGGCCTACCCGGTCAGTCAACCCGAGCGCATGGACACACAGGCCGAGGCCCATGTGGCCAGGCTCAAGGCCCTGGTGGATGCCTGCCGCAACCTGCGCGGCGAAATGAACGTCTCGCCCGCGACCCGTCTGCCACTTTTTGTGGTGGGTGACACCGACTTCATGCACAGCGCGGCGCCGGTTCTGCAGGCCCTGGCCAAGCTCAGCGAGGTCCGGGTGTTCGACAGCGAGGCCGAATGGGCCGCCGCCGCGCAGGCGGCGCCCGTCGCGGTGGTGGGCGCCGCACGCCTGTGTCTGTTCATGGAAATCGACGTGGCTGCCGAAAAGGTCCGCCTGGGCAAGGAAGCCACCCGCCTCGAAGGCGAGATCGCCAAGGCCCAGGGCAAGCTCTCCAACCAGGCCTTTGTGGCCAAGGCCCCACCTGCCGTGATCGAGCAGGAAAAACACCGCGTGGCCGAATTCACCACCACCCTCGCCAAGGTGCGCGAGCAATTGCAACGTCTGGGCGGAATGCCCCCGGAGTCTTCATGAGCCCATCCGTTCGCAAAGCCGTCTTCCCGGTCGCCGGTCTGGGGACCCGCTTTCTGCCGGCCACCAAGGCCGCGCCCAAGGAAATGCTCCCGGTGGTGGACAAGCCGCTGATCCAGTACGCGGTCGAGGAAGCCTACAGCGCCGGGGTGCGGCACATGATCTTCGTCACCGGTCGCAGCAAGCGGGCGATTGAAGACCATTTCGACACCGCCTACGAACTTGAAACCGAGCTCGAGCAGGCCAACAAACAGGAACTGCTGGCGCTGGTGCAATCCGTGCAGCCCGAAGACATGGTCTGCGCCTATGTGCGCCAGCCGCGATCGCTGGGCCTGGGGCACGCGGTGCTGATGGCCGAGCCGCTGGTCGGACGCGAGCCGTTTGCGGTTTTACTGGCCGACGACCTGATGGTCGGGCAGCCCGGCGGGCCCTCGGTGCTGGAGCAGATGGTGGCGGCCTATATCCAGCAGGGCCGCTCGATCCTGGCGGTGCAGGAAGTGCCCGCCGAGCAGGTGCGCCGCTATGGCATCGTCGCCGGCGAGCCGGCTGGCCGGCAGCTCCTGCGGGTCGAGCAGATCGTCGAAAAACCCGCACCAGAAAACGCTCCCTCGCGCATGGGCGTGGCCGGCCGCTACATCCTCACGCCAGGGATCTTCGACGAAATCCGTAACCAGCCGACAGGGGTGGGCGGTGAAATCCAGTTGACCGATGCCATCGCCCGCCTCATGCGCCAGGAGGCGGTGTATGCCTTCGAGTACCAGGGCAAGCGCTACGACTGCGGCAGCAAGGAAGGCTTTCTGCAAGCCACGGTCGAACTGGCCCT
>CAYMMK010000163.1:0-1567 GCA_964391575.1 uncultured Limnohabitans sp. | reverse complement strand
GCAGCTTCAAGATCGAAGGCCGCTACAAGGACATGGCCTATGTCAAGAACATCACGGCGCACTACCGCCGCCTGTTCGACGAGATCCTCAGCGAGCGGCCCGAGCTGGCCCCTTCGTCCCACGGCAAGGCCAGCTTCAGCTTCACGCCCGACCCGAACCAGAACTTCAACCGCGAGTTCACCGACTACTTTGTGCAAGGCCGCAAAGAGGACATTGGCGCTTTTGATACGCCCAAGAACCCCGGCCAGCCGATCGGCTGGGTCACCCAAGTCGCCACCGACCACCTGGAAATCAGCACCGACGATGCGGCTGCCGTGCTGCACAACGGCGACGGCCTGTGCTACTACGACCTGCAAAAGGAACTGGTGGGCCTGCAGATCAATCGCGCCGAACCCGCCGGACAACAAGGCCACTGGAAACTCTGGCCCAAAGACCCGATGGACGGCTTCAAAGACCTGCGCCGTGGCGTGCAGGTCAACCGCAACCGCGACATGAGCTGGGTGCGCACGCTGGAGAAAAAGTCCGCCGAGCGCCGCATGGGGGTGTGGATGAAGCTCTCGGAAACCCCGAGCGGCCTGCAACTGACCCTGACCGACGAGGCTGGTTTTGTCGGCACCGCAGCGCTGGCCCTTGATTGGCAGGCGCCCAAGGACAGCGCCAGTGCCGCCGCCAAACTGGCGCAGCAACTGGCCAAGCTGGGCGACACGGTTTTCGAGCCGCTGCAGGTGCAGCTGGACTTGGCTCGCCCCTGGTTCGTGCCGCCCTCACTGCTCAACGGCCTGCGCCGCGAGGCCGTGGCCGTTCTCGAAGCCGCCCGCGCCGCAGGTCTGGAGCGTTTGCCGCGGGCCGTACCTGCCGAGCCCCCCACCCCCTACCCTGAAGATACCCTCACTTACCTGGCCAACGTCTTCAACGACCAGGCCCGGCAGTTCTACGCCAGGCACGGCGTGAAAGTGATCGCCGCCGCCTACGAAGCCCAGGAAGAACACGGCGAAGTCAGCCTGATGATCACCAAGCACTGCGTGCGTTATTCATTGAGCCTGTGCCCCAAACAGGCCAAGGGGGTCACGGGCGTGCAAGGGACGGTGAAAGCCGAACCGATGCAACTCATCAACGGCAAGGAAAAACTCACCCTGCGCTTTGACTGCAAGCCCTGCGAAATGCATGTGGTCGGCAAGATCAAGAAGTCGGTGCTCAACGCCCCACCCGAGGTGCCGATCCAGTTCTACAAGACACGACCGGTGCAGGCCGTGCATTGAGCATCAGCCCACCCACTTGCGTGCGTTGCGCCAGATCCGCATCCAGGGGCTCAGTTCGCTGCGCTCGCCGCTGGTCCAGCTCATCTGGATGTTGCGGAACACCCGCTCGGGGTGCGGCATCATGGCTGTAAAGCGGCCGTCTGCGGTGGTCACCGCTGTCAGGCCGCCGGGGCTGCCGTTGGGGTTGAAGGGATATTGCTCGGTGGCGGCGCCGCTGTTGTCCACATAGCGCATGGCGACAATCGCTTGCGCCGCGTTACCCCGGTGCTTGAAGTTGGCAAAACCTTCGCCGTGGGCGACCGCGATCG
>CAYMMK010000162.1:0-1808 GCA_964391575.1 uncultured Limnohabitans sp. | reverse complement strand
GCAAAGCGGCGGATGTTGGCCACGCCCACGCTGTGGGGAAAGTGTTTGAACATCACCTGGTCGTTGGTGGAGTCGCCGACATAAACCCAGCGGTCGAGTTCGGCGTCCAGGTCGCGGCCCCACAGCTCGCGCACGATCCAGCGCGCACCGGCCAGCTTGTCGTGGTCGCCATACCAGCCATTGATGTGGATGCTGCTTACGGTGGCGGTCAGGCCCTCGGCCTGCATCAGGTGCACCACAGCGTCAATCGTTGTCTGGGGCATCTGGGCGAATTCGCTGTGGTCAATCGCAATGTCGGTTTCGCGCCCGGCACTGTCCCGCGATCGCCTGGCACCGGGAATCTCGCACTCGATCCGGGTCAGCACCTGTTGCATGCGTGCAAAGTGGGCAGCGCGTGTGCTGACGTCTTGCTGGTAGCGTTTGTGGAGTGCTTGGCCATGGATGTGTTGCAAGGCCACTGCACCGTTTTCGGCCACGATGGCGTCTACCGGCCAGCTTCGCGCAAAGGGTTCGCACCAACCCACGGGACGACCGGTGATGGGTACTACCTTCAGGCCCGTTGCTTTCAGATCGGCAAGGGCCTGCAGGGCATCGGCCGTGATGGCGCCCTCGGTCGTGAGCGTGTCATCGATATCGGTGAAGACGCCGAGGATTCTGCCGGGCTGCCAGTCAGCAAGAGGACGCATGGAGGTCAGCCTGCCGAACCCAGCGCCAGACCTGCATGCTCGCGCAGCGGGTGGAAGTGGATTTTTGGAAAGCGCTCCTGCGCCAGGCGCACGTCATACGGGCTGGTGCACAGGTAGGCCAGCGTGCCCGCCGCGTCCAGCGCCAGCCGCTGGGGGTAGGTGTGGGTGAATTCACGCAGGTCCTGGACGTTGTCGGCCGTGATCCAGCGCGCGCCGGTGTACTGGCAGCCTTCGAGGCGCACGTCGCAGTCGTATTCCGATTTGAGTCGGTGCTGCACCACCTCGAACTGCAGTTGGCCCACGGCGCCCAGCAGCATCGGACCACCCACTTCGGGCTTGAAGACCTGGATCGCGCCTTCCTCACCGAGCTGGTCCAGGCCTTGCTGCAGCTGTTTGGTGCGCAGCGGGTTTTTCAGGATCACGGTCATGAACAGCTCGGGGGCGAAGAAGGGCAGACCGGTGAACTGCAGGTTGGCGCCATCGGTGATGGTGTCACCCAGCTGCACGCCACCGTGGGTGGTAAAGCCAATGATGTCGCCTGCATAGGCTTCGTCTACCGCTTCCCGGCGCTGCGAGAGGAAGGTCACCACGCTGGTCGGGCGCAGTTCCTTGCCGGTGCGCTGCAGCCTGAGCGTCATGCCCGGGGTGTACTTGCCGGACGCCATCCGAACAAAGGCGATGCGGTCGCGGTGGTTGGCGTCCATATTGGCCTGCACCTTGAAGACCACACCCGAGAACGCGGCGTCATCGGGCTCGATGGTTTTTTCAACCGGCTGCTTGTTGACCAGCAGCGAGCTCTTGCGCGGACGCGGAGAAGGCGCCAGATCGACCAGGGCGTCCAGCACTTCCATCACGCCGAAGTTGTTCACACCGGAGCCAAAGAACACCGGCGTCTGTTTGCCGGCCAGAAAAGCCTCGTGGTCAAACATGGGCGAGGCGCCCGTGGCCAGCTCTATGCTGTCCATGGCGGTTTGCCACTCGTGACCGAAGCGTTCGGCCAGCTTGGCCTGCTCGGTCAGGGGGATGGTCTCGAAGTCCTGTGGACGGCGTTCGCTGCCCGACTCGCACACCGTCATGGCCTGCGTGCGCAGGTTGACGATGCCGCCGAATGATTTGCCCTGG
>CAYMMK010000161.1:0-2013 GCA_964391575.1 uncultured Limnohabitans sp. | reverse complement strand
AGGACATGAACGCCCGCCTGGGCCTGCCCACCGGCCTGGGCGCCATGGGCGTGACCGAGGGCCTGTTTGATCAGGTGATCACCGGTGCCCTGGCCGACCACTGCCACAAGACCAATCCGCGCATGGCCAGCGCGCAGGCATACCGAGAGATGCTCGTATCGAGCCTGTGATGAAGGCCTTCAGCGAATCGAGAACAGCCGGTCTTCGGGGGGACTCTGGCGGCGGTAGATCTGGCCCTTGACTTCCAGCACATGATCGTCTTTGTGGCGGAACACGCGCACATCCTCGGCCTTGTTCTCGAGCAGCGTGGGGCGAATGTCGCCCTCGGGCGTGTGCACCAGCGTCAGCGCAATCGGCTGGCTCCGCCCGGGGACAAAGACCTCGGCGGCCTTCACTGTCTCGCCCTGGGCCGGCGCGAGCACGACAAAGGCCGCCAGCACGGCCCCCTGCGTGGGTGCGGGGTCGGGCTCGAAACCCAGCCCTGCCTCAAAAATGCGGATGCATTCGCCACGAACAGGCGACCAGGTGAACCCCGCCGAACCTTTGCAGCCATGGGCGTCCTGATCTGCCCCGGCCAGGCGCTCTGAAGTGGGTTCGGGTGAACATGCGGTCAACACACAGAGCATCGAAAAAATGTATATCAAAAGACTCATTGTTTGATTTTGCCCGAAGTTTTGCCGGTTGCAGATCGAATACTGGACGGTAAGGCCTCTTGCCTGGCCTTTTTGAGCAGGTGTGCTCTCAAGGCCGCCTGCCAGCCACGCTCGGCCCATTCGCGGGCCACTTCGGGCTCGTCTAACATGGCCTCTGGCGCGCGGTAATACGACAGAGCCACCCGCCGCCCCTTGACCTCGTAGAGAAAAGGCCCCAGCCCGGCGGCCACAAAATCGCCCCGGCTCTCGTCATCGACCTTGAGATGGAGTTGTCCATCTGCCAGCAGCGCGAACATGACCCCTGCGTGGTAGAAGCCATATCCGCCAAACATGCGCCGGGCCGTGACCGGCCGCCAGACGCGCAGGGTTTCGAGGATGAAGTCGCAGATATTGGACATACGAGCCCGGCTTGGTGGGTTGAACAACTGCAAATGCGTGCGCAATGCCCAGCCCGTGTGGCCGTCGCTTGCCCGACCAACGTTGAAGAATCGTCAACATCCACTTGAGCTTGTCCGCTCAAGCAGAGCCTGGAGATGGCAGCGCCCAGGCTCGAGCCGGCATTCAAAGCCCGGAGGGCACGTCGCAACGTTTGAATTCACCGGAATGCGCGGCTATTTGAGCAGGTCCGGTGGATGATGCTGGCTCGCTATTTCTTTGCAGGCATGATTTTCTTTTCTGCAAGCTTCCAGTTGCCCTTCTCATCGACGCGTAACGTAAAACGTACTTTGATGGACGTGCAGCAGTTGGGATCCTTGGGCCCGTATTCCATTCCTTCCAGGATTAGCGAGTCGCGAGCATGACCGACGATGCGCTCGACGCTGCGAACGGGAGACTCAAATTGGATGACAGGTGTGGACTGAAGAGGATCAACGACATAAGAATTGCCCGTTCTGATTGTGACGATCGAGAGATTTGTTCCCGTGGTCCCTGAACCACCCGCACACCCAATATCGCCCAACCACAGGACGGCGTACTTTGCGTCCATCCGGTCATCCATGGATGTGTAAGGGACCAAGGCGGCAATTTGCTTGGTCTCAACCTTTACTCCCGGACAAGAGATGGCATTCGCCTAGCCTGTGACCGCACGAATGATTTGCTTGTTGATCTCCTGAACAGGAGGTGCGCTTTGAGAAAATGTCACCGACAAAGGTACCGCACAGCTCAGGGCGACAACAATCTTCTTCATGATTCGGATTTCTCCCAAGAGGCAGGTTCCGTTTTGCCAGCGGAAAGCCCGCCTGATGCGGATGATGTTGGGTTCGCAGCGGCGGTTCGCTTCAGGCCGCAGGCGACCCGGGCATCCTGGCCCCCACATGCACCTCGCCACGGGCTTCGGCCAGATCCACCTGGCGCTGTCGCT
>CAYMMK010000160.1:0-2095 GCA_964391575.1 uncultured Limnohabitans sp. | reverse complement strand
GCTGGCGGCTGGCTGCCCGGTGGTGATCAAGCCGGCCGAGCTCACGCCGCTGACAGCGCTGGCCGCTGGCGAGCTGGCCATCCGCGCGGGCATTCCGGCCGGTGTGCTCAACATCATCACCAGCGACGGCCCCGGCAGTGTGGCGGTGGGCCGGGTGCTGTGCGAGAGCGACACCGTGCGCCACCTGAGCTTCACCGGGTCGACCGAAGTCGGCCGCATCCTGATGGCCCAGTGCGCGCCGACGGTCAAAAAAATGTCGCTCGAGCTCGGCGGCAACGCGCCCTTCATCGTGTTTGACGACGCCGACATCGACAGCGCGGTGGAAGGCGCCTTCGCCAGCAAGTACCGCAACGCCGGTCAGACCTGCGTGTGCTCCAACCGCATCTACGTGCAGGAAGGCGTGTACGAGGAATTCGCCCAGAAGTTCGCCGCCAAGGTCAGGACCGCCAAGGTGGGCAACGGCTTTGAAGACGGGGTGAACCAGGGGCCGCTGATCGAACCCTCGGCGGTGGAAAAAGTCGAGCGCCATGTGCAGGATGCGATCGCCAAGGGCGCCCGCGTGCTGACCGGCGGCAAGCGACTGCAGGGCCAGTTCTTTGAACCCACCGTGGTGGCCGATGCCACGGCAGACATGGTTTGCGCCACCGAAGAAACCTTCGGCCCTTTTGCCCCCATCTTCAAGTTCAGGACCGAGCAGGAAGCCATCGACGCGGCCAACAACACCATCTTTGGTCTGGCCAGTTATTTCTACAGCCGCGATGTGGGCCGTATTTTCCGGGTGGGCGAAGCCCTTGAATACGGCATGGTGGGCATCAACGTGGGCATTCTGGCCACCGAGCATGTGCCGTTTGGCGGTGTCAAGCAGTCGGGTCTGGGTCGCGAAGGCTCGCACCATGGCATGGACGATTACGTCGAGATCAAGTACCTGTGCCTGGGTGACATTCTGCGTTGAAGATCTGCGCGGCTTGCGCACGCTGCGGTCAGCGCGGCTGTTGTGCCCAGACCCTCAGCGGCATCTCGAAGCGAAAGTCCTGCAACACCTCACGGTGAATCCAGGCCACCGGATCGGACCAGGCCGGTTCGGCCCGCAGGCTCCATTCCACAAACGGCGCCAGGTGCGGTTGCTGCTGCCACAGGGCCGGTCGAGCCACCTGGCTGTACCCTCTGGAATCCACCCATTCATTGGCGGGCCACCAGCTCAGGTTCAGGCACAGCAGCACCCAGGCCGGCATCACCCAGGGCTGCCACGGCCGCACGGAATGTTCACCCCGCAACCAGATGCCCAGCCGGACCGTCAGGCCGGCAAAAAGCTGGCACAGGTTGATCAATCCAAACAAAAGCGAGGCCCCCAGAGCGACCGGTGTCATCACCACCTTGCGGTAGGCCTGCCGCATCTGCTGCATGTTCGGTGCCGGCGCAAAGTGCCGGGCCATCTGGGCTGCGCCCGAGGTGGCCTCCAGGTCTTGCGGTGACAGGCCCAGCACGCTTGAAGCCCACAATGCATGCATCACCGGCTTGAGCCCGGCAGGCGCCGGACTGAGCAGCACCGGCTCGCCTTGCAGGAAAACGCGGCCCTTGACAGCCTCTGCGGTGCTCATCTGGGCCTGGGCGCTCATGACCAGTTCGTCGGCATTGGCCCGTTCAACCACGAAGTCCACCAGGGCTTTTTGTGCATGCCACATCAGCAGCACACCTGCAATCGTGCTCACGATCGCCAGCAACACCCTGGAGCGCAAGAAACCATCCATCCAGCGCATCAGCAACAGCGCCAGGCCCAGGCCTGAGACCACCCGGGCCCAGATCTCCAGGTCCTGCAGGTGCTGCAGGCCTGCATCGGGCTGCAGGGCGCCGGCCAGATCCAGCAGGCGGTGATTGAAGGAAAGCTCCAGCACGGCATAGGCAGCCAGCAACCCCAGGAACCAGGGTTGCAGTGTCAACTTCGTCCTGATGGATGGAGAAAACCTCATGGTGGCGCAATTTTATATTTAGGTATGCATTTTCTTTGTAATGGGGGGACGCGGCCCCACTACAATCATTCCTGCGCGGGTGTAGTTCAATGGTAGAACGGCAGCTTCCCAAGCTTCATACGAGGGTT
>CAYMMK010000159.1:0-2320 GCA_964391575.1 uncultured Limnohabitans sp. | reverse complement strand
GCTCGAAGCGCTCGCCGCCACGGAAGTTGCCGGTGCGCGATTCGACACGGCCCTCGCTTCGTTGCCCCCATCCCTTGGACTGACCGCCAAAGCCCCGCTCGCCACGGTCATTGCGGCCACCTTGGCCACTGCCCTTGCTGCCAAAGGACTTGCGCGGGGCGTCAAAGCGCTGCTTGGGCTCCATGCCTGGAATCACCTCGGCCTTGATGGGTTGTTTGGTGAAGAACTCGATGTCACCGATCTTGCGGCGGTCGCGGAATTCGGCAAAGGTCACGGCCAGACCGTCACGCCCGGCGCGGCCTGTGCGGCCAATGCGGTGGGTGTAGTCCTCGGCCTTCATCGGCAGGCCGAAGTTGAAGACGTGGGTGATGGTGGGCACGTCGATGCCGCGAGCGGCCACATCGGTGGCCACCAAAATTTGCACCTGCCCATTGCGGAGCGCCATCAGGCGGCGGTTGCGCAGCCCCTGGCTGAGGGCGCCGTGCAGGGCCACGGCGGCAAAGCCGGCCTGCTGCAGTTCGGTGGCCAGGCCGTCGCACTCGATCTGGGTGCTGGCGAACACGATGGCCTGGTCGATGGACGCGTCGCGCAGCCAGTGGTCGAGCAGCTGGCGCTTGTGCTCGGCGTTGTCGGCCCAGAACAGCACCTGTTTGATGTTGGCATGTTTTTCCTGCGGGCTGTCGATCTGCACTTTGTGCACGCCCGAACCATTGTCATGCATGACACGCATGGCCAGTTGCTGGATGCGCGTCGCAAATGTCGCACTGAACATCATGGTCTGTCGCCGCTGGCGGGTGAGCTGGTTGATCTCGGCCAGGTCGTCGGAGAAGCCCAGGTCCAGCATGCGATCGGCCTCGTCGACCACCAGAAATTGGACCTCATTGAGCTTGATCTGCATCGAGCGCTGCAGGTCCAGCAGACGGCCGGGGGTGGCCACCACCAGATGGGCGTTTTGCAGCTTGGCGATTTGCAGCTGGTAGGGGATGCCACCAACCACGTTGGCAATGCGCAGGCCACGGCAGTGCTTGACCAGCTCGATGGCGTCGTGCGCCACCTGCTGGGCCAGTTCACGGGTCGGGCACAGCACCAAGGCACCGGGCACGGCAGGTTTGAAGTGGCGCGGGTTGGTCGGGTCCTTGCGGCGCGGTTTTTTGGGCAAGGGCTCACCGGCGGCTTCGGCGGCGGCGACCTTCTCGGCCCACAGGCGCTCTTGTTCGGCGGCCTCGTCTTTTTGCTGCTTGAGCAGGGTGTGCAAGACCGGCAACAAAAAGGCGGCGGTCTTGCCGCTGCCGGTCTGGCTTGACACCATCAGGTCGTTTTGCGACTGCGCCTCGGGGTCGTGCAAGGCGAGCGGAATGGCTTGCATTTGCACCGGCGTGGGTTGGGTATAGCCGAGGTCGGTGACGGCGTTGACGAGTTCAGGGGCGAGGCCCAAGAGGGCAAAGGGATTTTCTGCGTTCATGACGTGATGCACCCCAAGCAAGGAGGGGCGACTTTGGTGACAGGGTGATTCAACACATCAACCTGCAAACAAAGTTCATGGACAGGGCCCAAGGGCCACCGCGCAGCGCGCCAGATCAGGCGCTTCAAGGTGTGAGGCAGATGCACAATCCATCGGGGGAAACCTGATGGGGTATTTGGATTATCGCACAGATATCGATGTCGTGGGTTCAACACAGCGCCCAACCACCCTGGCCAACATCTACGCCAACAATGACACGCTGCGCCAGCGCATGGCGAACACCCTTTCATCGCGGGACATGGCCTGAGTGATGTGCGGATTGAAAAACGCCAAGTCACTCACCCCGATGGCCAGACTCAGGACCTACTTATTCCAATGGGCATCCACACCGTACATGGCAAAGACTACCCCCTGCTCATGGTCCACGAATCCAGTGGCTCGCTGGTTCGCTCAGGCAGAGAGCAATTTGATGTAGCGATCGTAGCTGAAACACCGGTTCTTTTTGTTTCCGGTCGTCTCTGTGATCAAGCCTAAATCTTCTAGCGACTTCACAGGAGCGTTAGCAGTTGGGAAGGTTGTCCCCAGAGCCACCTTCACTCGCTCTACGGTAAAGCGAGGCATCATCGGCAGCATCTCAAAAAGCCGGTAAGAGGCTGCACGGCTCGTGGTCGCTTCGAGCAGTTTTCTCCGGTCAGCGGCAACCAGGGAAGCGATTTTGACGATGTTCTCCTCTGCCTGGGTGGCAGCGACTTGGACGCCCTCCAAAAAGAAACGAACCCAGGACTCCCAATCCCCGTCTACCCGGATCCCGGACAGCAGTCGGCAGTACTCGCTCTGGTGCGCCTTCAAGTAGCCGCT
>CAYMMK010000158.1:0-2322 GCA_964391575.1 uncultured Limnohabitans sp. | reverse complement strand
GGCCGAAGCCACGGCCGGTCGATCGGCGGGGGCCGGGGGCACTGACGCCTGCGTCGACGCCGGCAGGGAAGCTGCAGTGGAGCCGGCCGTCGAGACCACGGGTCGCGGGCCCTTTTCGGGCGGTGGCGAGGCCGAGGCGACCTGCAGTTGCGGCGTCGGTGTGCTGGCGCCAGCCTGGGGGCTGACGCGGGCCAGCAAGGTCAGCTGTGGCGGTGGCATGCGATTGTTGCCATCGATCATCAGCGCCCGGACATAGGACTCCTGGGCCAGCTGGGTTTGCACATCGAGCAGGTTGCGATGGGTGGTCGCATAGCTGGGCTGGGTCTGCAGCGCTTTTTCAAAGGCGGCGCGCGCTTCGGCCAGCTTGCCACGGGCCGCCAGCAGGACCCCCAGGTTGTTGTGAGGTTCGAGCAAGTGGGGATGCGAGACGGTCAGGCGGCGGAAGGTCTCGATGGCCTTGTCGAGCTGGCCCTGCTGGGCCAGCAGCACGCCTTCGAGGAACTGCAGCTGCACATCCTGGGGCGAGTTTTGCCGCAGGGGCATGAGCAGCTTGCGCGCCTGCTCGGACTGTCCGGCCTGCAAGGCGGCCGTGATGGCCTCCACGCTGGCTGGAGCCGGGGTGCTCCACAGACTGGCCAGGACACCCAGGGCCAGGGCTGGTGCCCGAAGGCGCTGCGCGGACTTGCCAGAAAGGCCTCCCAGCCTGCTGTATGGACGATTCGGGTTCATCTGAAAGGGTGAAAAAGCCGCCAGGCAGTGCCTTGTTCTCGTACGGACGGCGTGCATGAAAAGGCGGCAGGACCATGGTGAGCCCGAGGCCGCCTGTCAATGAAAAGGAGTCTATCCGAATTCAAGAGGATTCCATTCGACCGCTTTCGATCCGGGCCTGCGTGCACCCCCGATTTTTCAGGCCCCCCAGCTGTCCTTGAGCCCAGCCGTCCGATTGAACACCGGATGGCCCGGCCTGTGGTCCAGACGGTCGGCCACAAAGTAACCCAACCGCTCGAACTGGAACTTCTGGTCAGTCTGGGCCTGGGCCAGTGACGGCTCCAGATACGCGCTGACAATCCTCAGGCTGTGCGGGTTGAGTGTCTGCAGGAAGTCCTTGCCGCCAGCGTCGGGGTGGGCATCGGCAAACAGACGGTCGTACAGGCGCACTTCGGCCTGAACCCCATCGGCCACACTCACCCAGGTGATGGCGGACTTGGCCTTGACGCTGTCGGCGCCAGCTGTGCCGCTCTTGGTACCGGGGATGACCCTGGCGTGCACCTCGCTGACCTGTCCTGCAGCGTCGCGCGCGCAGCCGGTGCATTCGATCACATAGCCGCCTTTGAGGCGCACCATGTTGCCCGGGAACAATCGTTTGTAGCCCTTGGGCGGCACTTCTTCAAAGTCTTCGCGTTCGATCCAGACCTCCTTGCCGATCTTGAAGGTTCGCTCGGGCGGGGGCGTGCGGCCCTCGGCCACGGCGTTGTGGGGCAGGGCGGGCTGGGTGCAGGTCTCGGTGTGGTCATCAGAACCAAAAACCTCGGCCCAGTTGGTCATCACCAGCTTGACCGGCTCGAGCACAGCCATGCCGCGATGCGCCTTGTTTTCCAGGTCTTCGCGCAGGCAGCCTTCGAGCGTGCTGTAGTCGATCCAGCTGTCGGCCTTGGTCACGCCAATGCGTTCGGCAAACAGCTGGATGCTCTCGGGCGTGTAGCCGCGGCGGCGCAGGCCGACGATGGTGGGCATGCGCGGGTCGTCCCAGCCGCTGACCTTGCCTTCGTTCACCAGCTGGGCGAGTTTGCGTTTGCTGGTGATCACATAGGTGAGGTTGAGGCGCGCAAATTCGTACTGGCGCGGCGGCGGCGTGTTGATGAGGCCACCTTCAGCCAAACGGTCCATCAGCCAGTCGTAGAACGGGCGCTGATCTTCAAATTCCAGCGTGCAGATGCTGTGGGTGATGTTTTCCAGTGCGTCCTCAATGGGGTGCGCAAAGGTGTACATGGGGTAGATGCACCAGGCGTCGCCGGTGTTGTGGTGCGTGGCGCGGCGGATGCGGTAGATGGCCGGGTCGCGCATATTGATGTTGGGGCTGGCCATGTCGATCTTGGCGCGCAGCACGGCCGCGCCGTCGGCCAGCTCGCCCGCGCGCATCTGGCGAAAGCGCGCCAGGTTTTCGGCCGGGGTGCGGGTGCGGAAGGGGCTGTCGACACCGGGTTTGCCAAAGTCGCCCCGGTTGGCGCGCATCTGTTCGGGCGTCTGCTCGTCCACATAGGCGTGGCCGGTTTCGATCAGGTACTCGGCGGCGCGGTACATGAAATCGAAGTAGTTGCTCGC
>CAYMMK010000157.1:0-2423 GCA_964391575.1 uncultured Limnohabitans sp. | reverse complement strand
ATGGGCAGCCAGGTGCTGATCATGTGTTTTGTGGTGGTGGTGATCGGCGGTATCGGCTCGGTGCGCGGGGCGCTCATTGCCGCCTTGCTGGTGGGGCTGGTCGATACCTTTGGCAAGGTGCTGCTGCCTCAGGTCTCGGGCATGCTGGTGTATGTGCTGATGGCCGTCGTGTTGCTGTACAAACCCGAAGGTCTGTTCAAGCAGTAACTCCATGAGCGCGCCACAAATTCACATCGAACAATTGCCCCGCAGCGTGCAACTGGTGCTGCTGCTGGGCCTGCTGGCCCTGGCCGCTTTCCCCTTTGTGGGCTCGGACTTCTACACCGCCATGGTCAACCGCATGATGATCCTGGCCATCTTTGCGATGAGCCTGGACTTGCTGCAGGGAGTGACAGGCCTGGTTTCGCTGGGCCATGCCGCCTATTTTGGCATCGCAGGTTACGCCCTGGCCTTTGCGACACCGGCCAATGAACCGGTGAGTCTCTACACCAGTCTGCCGCTGGCAGTGGGCGCTTCGGCCCTGGCGGCCCTGGTGATCGGCTTTCTGGTGGTGCGCACCCACGGGATCTATTTCATCATGGTCACCATGGCCTTTGCGCAGATGGTGTTCTATGTGTTCTTCGACAACAAGGCCTTGGGCGGCTCGGATGGCCTGTTCCTGAATTTTCGGCCCGACGCCCTGGTGTTTGATCTTGAGAACAAGCGGGTCTTTTATTTCTTCACCCTGGCCTGTCTGGTGGGGGTGTACCTGCTGTTGCGCCGTCTCCTGTGGAGCCCTTTTGGCCGCTCGCTGGCCGGCATCCGGGTCAACGAGCACCGCATGCGCGCCCTGGGTTTTTCCACCTTCAGTCACAAGCTGGCAGCCTTCACCCTGGCCGGGGCACTGGCCGGGCTGGCGGGCTTTTTGTGGGCCGCACAGACCGGTTTTGTCAACCCTGAACTGATGGGCTTTCACATGAGTGCCCATGTGATCATGATGCTGATCCTGGGCGGCATGGGTAATTTTGCCGGAGCGATCATGGGTGCGTTTTCGTTTGAATACCTCCTGCACCTGTTCAAGGACCTGCCGCAGATCGGCAGTTTCAAGACCGGCAAGCACTGGCAGATGTGGATGGGCCTGTTCATCGTCGGCCTGATCATTTTTGCGCCCAAGGGCATCGTGGGTCTGCTGAACCGATGGATGAACCGCAAGGAGATCCGCGGTGATTGAGCACACGGTCCGCCTGCGGGCACAAGGGCTGACCAAGCGCTTTGGCGGACTGGCCGCCGTGAGCGAGGTTTCGCTCGATTTGTGGCATGGACAGCTGCATGCGGTCATCGGCCCCAACGGCGCCGGCAAGTCCACCCTGACCAACCTGCTCTCGGGCGACCTGCCGCCCAGCAGCGGCACTGTCCATGTGGAAGGTCTGGATGTCACAGGCTGGAGCCCGGAGCGGATATCCCGTCACGGACTGGGCCGCAGCTACCAGAAGACAAATATCTTTCCCACCTTCACTGTGTGGGACAACGTGCGACTGGCCGCGCAGTCACGCGAGCAGCCCTCGCCCTTCAACCCGATCGGCTGGTGGGGTCAGGCCGGCGGCATGGGGACGGTCAATGCCCGCGCAGAACGGGCACTGGAAATGGCGGGTCTGCAAGACCGCCGCCAGGCCCTGGCCGGTGCGGCCAGCCATGGCGAGCAGCGGCAGCTTGAAATTGCCATGACGCTGGCCACCGAGCCGGTGGTGCTGTTGCTCGACGAACCCCTGGCGGGCATGGGCGCGATGGAGGCCGACCGCATGATCGGGCTGCTGCTGAAGCTCAAGAAAGACCACGCCATGATGCTGGTCGAGCATGACATGGATGCAGTTTTTGCCCTTGCCGACCACCTGACCGTGATGGTCAACGGCCAGGTGATCGCGAGCGACAAGCCGGCTGCCGTCCGGGCCGACAGCAACGTTCAGGCGGCCTATCTGGGAGAGGACCACTGACATGTCCGATCTCCTGATCGAAGCCACCGGCATCCACACCTACTACGGTGCCAGCCACATCCTGCGGGGCGTGGATTTCAACGTCCAGCGCGGCGAGACCATCGGCCTGATGGGCCGCAATGGCATGGGCAAAAGCACCCTGCTCAAGTCCCTGATGGGTCTGGTGCCCCCGCGAGAGGGCACGGTGAGGGTCAAGGGACAGGCCATGAATGGCCGCCCGCCTTTTGAAGTGGCCCAATTGGGGGTGGCCTATGTCCCCGAAGGACGCGGTATTTTCGGCAACCTGAGCGTGCGCGAAAATCTGCTGATGGCCGCACGGGCTGGCACCGCCGGACAGCGCGACTGGACGTATGAACGCGTGCTGGAGACCTTTCCGCGCCTCAAGGAGCGCCTGGGCCACGGCGGCCAGCAGCTCTCGGGCGGCGAGCAGCAGATGCTCACCATCGGCCGCGC
>CAYMMK010000156.1:0-2470 GCA_964391575.1 uncultured Limnohabitans sp. | reverse complement strand
CCGACGCGGCGCGCAGCCGCTCCGAGGCCGACTGGCTGGTGGGCATCAACGGCACGCGCGCCATGACGGCCTTCAACTCGCGCGATGGTGGTTTTTTTCTGACCACCGTGGGCCGTGTGCAGACGCCCACGCTGGCCGTGGTGGTCGAGCGCGAAGAACAGATCCGCAAATTTGTCAGCCGCGACTATTGGGAAGTGCACGCCAGTTTCCTGGCCGACGCCGGCGAATACGGCGGCAAGTGGTTCGACCCGGCCTGGACACAGGACGCCGAGGACAAGGAGAAGAAGGCCGACCGCGTCTGGGATGCGCGCCGGGCCATCGAGATTGCTGACGCCGTGCGCGGCAAGGCGGCCACCGTCACCGAAGAGTCCACGCCCAAGACCGAGGCCTCGCCCGGCCTGTTCGATTTGACCAGCCTGCAGCGCGAGGCCAACGGCCGCTTTGGCTATTCGGCCAAGACCACGCTGGCGCTGGCGCAAAGCCTGTACGAAAAACACAAGGCCCTGACCTACCCGCGGACCGACTCGCGTCACCTGCCCGAAGACTATGTGCCTGTTGTGAAGCAGACCTTCGAGATGCTGGCCGACAAAGGCTTTTCGCACCTGCAGCCGCACGCCCTGGTCGCGCTCAACAACAACTACATCCGCAAGATCCCGCGCGTGTTCGACAACAGCAAGGTGTCGGACCACTTCGCCATCATTCCCACGCTGCAGGCACCCAGCGGTTTGTCGGAGGCCGAGTTCAAGCTGTATGACCTGGTGGTCAAGCGCTTCATGTCAGTGTTCTTCCCGAGCGCGCAGTTCATGGTGACCACCCGCATCAGCCAAGTCCAGGGTCACCACTTCAAGAGCGTGGGCAAGGTGCTGGTCAACCCCGGCTGGCAGGCCATCTGGGGCAAGGAAGCCGAGAAAGAAGGCGACGAAAACGCCAGGATGCTGGTGGCCGTCAAACCCGGCGAGATGGCACGCACCGAAAGCGCCGAAGCCAAGGGCCTCAAGACCCGCCCTCCGGCCCGCTACTCCGAAGCCACGCTGCTGGGAGCCATGGAAGGCGCAGGTAAACTGGTGGACGACGATGAACTGCGTGAAGCCATGCAGGAAAAAGGCCTGGGCACACCGGCCACGCGCGCGGCCATCATCGAAGGCCTGCTCAACGAGAAATACATGCTGCGCGAAGGCCGCGAACTGATTCCCACCGCGAAGGCCTTCCAGCTCATGACGCTGCTGCGCGGCCTGCAGGTGGAAGAACTCTCCAAGCCTGAGCTCACGGGAGAGTGGGAATACAAGCTGGCACAGATGGAGCATGGCCAGCTCAGCCGCGCCCAGTTCATGGCCGAGATCGCCGCCATGACTGAGCGCATCGTCAAGAAGGCCAAGGAATACGACCGCGACACCGTGCCGGGCGATTACGCCACGCTCTCAGCGCCCTGCCCCAAGTGCGGCGGCGTGGTCAAGGAAAACTACCGCCGCTTTGCCTGCTGCGGCGCCGACGGGACCAGCGAAGGCTGCGGCTTTTCCTTCACCAAGTCACCGGGAGGCCGTACCTTTGAAACACCCGAGGCCGAGCGGTTCCTGCGCGACAAAAAGATCGGTCCGCTCGAAGGCTTCCGCTCCAAAGCCGGCTGGCCCTTTGTCGCCGAGCTGGCGCTGGTCTACGCCGACGAAGAGCACAACTGGAAGCTGGAATTCGACTTTGGTGATGACGCCAGCGAAGACAGCGGGGAAATTGTCGATCTGAGCGGTCGTGAAAGTCTGGGCGCCTGCCCCAAGTGCGGCAGCCCGGTGCACGAGCATGGCAGCAACTATGTCTGCAGCAAGGCGGTACCGACCCATGGCCAGCCCACACCCAGCTGCGACTTCAAGAGCGGCCAGATCATCCTGCAGCAGCCCATCGAGCGCGAACAGTTTGTCAAACTGCTGGCGACCGGCAAAACCGATCTGCTCGACAAGTTCATCAGCAACCGCACCCGCCGCCCGTTCAAGGCCTTCCTGGCCTGGAACGCCGAAGAGGGCAAGGTCGGCTTCGAGTTCGAGCAGCGCGAGAGCAAGTACCCAGCGCGCAAGGCCGCCGCCAAAAAAACACCGTTCGGCAAGGCGGCCACCCAAACGGCCAAAGCACCCGCCGCCAGGAAAACGCCTGCAGCGAAAAAGTCTGCCGCTGCCAAGACACCTCGCAAGGCCGCCGTCGGCACGCTCAAACCCAGTGCAGCCCTGGCGGCCGTGATCGGCGATGGCACCTATGCCCGGACCGAGGTGGTCAAGAAAATCTGGGACTACATCAAGGCCAACGGCCTGCAGGACGCCGCCAACAAACGCGCCATCAATGCCGATGGCAAGCTGCGTGCGGTGTTTGGCAAGGAGCAGATCACGATGTTCGAGCTCGCAGGCATCGTGGGCAAGCACCTGGGATGAGGGATCGGCGCAGCACGGTCCGCCAGCCTGTCGCTGCGCCCACAATGCGCCCGTTCAGC
>CAYMMK010000155.1:0-2517 GCA_964391575.1 uncultured Limnohabitans sp. | reverse complement strand
GGCTTCGTCCAGGATCAGGATCTCGACGGTGGACAGGTCCAGGTGGCCCTGGCCCTGCAGGTCCAGCAAACGCCCGGGAGTGGACACCAGAATGTCCACGCCCTTGCGCACGCGGTCGATCTGCGGATTCATGCCCACCCCACCAAAGATCACGGTGGAGTCCAGTGCCAGGTACTTGCCGTAGTCGCGCACCGACTCTTCAACCTGCGCGGCCAGTTCGCGAGTGGGGGTCAGCACCAGCGCGCGGATGGCCTTGCCGCCAAAGCGGTTGGTGCCTGCGACCTGCTGGCTGAGCCGGTGCAGGATGGGTAGGGTGAAGGCGGCCGTCTTGCCGGTGCCGGTTTGGGCACCGGCCAGCAGGTCCTGGCCTTGCATGACCGCTGGAATGGCTTGCGCCTGGATCGGGGTGGGGTTTTCGTAGCCCTGCTCGCGCACGGCTTGCAGGATGGCCGCAGCCAGGTTCAATTGATCAAAGTTCATTCAAGGAGCGCCACTCTGGCGCAAGGGACCGGTCACATCCGCTGCACAGGGCAGCAGCCAGTAAAAGACCGGTCAGACTCAGGGGAGTGGGCAAGGTGACCACGGGTGACAACCCGGGCCCGGCCCCAGCAGAAGTGCTGATGTCGAAGCAACTGGAGGCGACAACGGTAGACATTGTCTCACAAACCGGCCCAGGGCCTCCTTGGCAGGGCAGGGCAGGGCCGGGCCGGGCCGGTGACGGTGCGCACAAGTGGCCCCTGTTTTTGGGTTTAATGCAGGCAGCCATGAACAAGACCGAACAAATGCCTTTGTGGGCCGCCGAGCCCGCTGTAGCCCCCGCCAAGACTCCCAAGGCCCGCAAGGGGGCCAGCCCTCGGGGGCTGGACATCGAGGCCGCGGTCCAACTGGTGGGGCAGCACCCCGACTACCGGGTGTTGCGGCGCCTGGTGCCGCGCGAGCACTGGGGGCCTGCGGGCGATGTGCCCACCAGCCGGGTGCTGGTGCTCGACACCGAAACCACCGGGCTCGATGCCCGTCAGGAGCGCGTGATCGAACTGGCCCTGTTGTCAGTGCAGGTCGACCGTGACAGCGGGCAACCGGTGGGACCGGTCCAGACCTACACGGCATTTGAAGACCCCGGCAAGCCCATCCCGGCCGCCATTCAGGACCTCACCGGCATCGACGACAGCATGGTCCGGGGCCAACGCATTGACGACGACAGGGTGCAGGCGCTGGTGCAGCAGGCCGACCTGGTGGTGGCCCACAACGCCGGGTTCGACCGCCCCTTTGTCGAGCAGCGCCTGCCGGTCTTTGCCGGCTGCGCCTGGGCCTGCTCATTTGCCGGTATTGACTGGAAACGCGAGGGACGCGGTTCCTCCAAGCTGGAATTCCTGGCCGGCGAGGCCGGCTGGTTCTACGATGCCCACCGCGCGCTGGTGGACTGCCATGCCTTGCTTCAGGTACTGGCGCTGCCCCTGTCGGATGGCCGCACCGGTCTGCAGCGCCTGCTGGCGCAGGCCAAAGGGGTGCGCTTCAAACTCCAGGCCCTCGGTGCGCCTTTCGAGTCCAAGGACAGCCTCAAGGCCCGTGGTTACCGCTGGGACAGCGAGGCGCGGGTCTGGTGGACGGCCCTTCACGCCCAGGAAGCCCTTGACCAGGAGTGCCTGTGGCTCAAGTCGTCGGTGTACGGTGGACGCAGTGCCCGGGTGCGGTTGGAAGCGCAGGATGCGCGTGTGCAATTTTCTGCCAGGCAAGGAAGTATTTCTGAACGCATGGTGTAACCATGCTGCGGTACAAGTGGCCCAGCCCTATGTCCTCTCATTCAAACGAGGATAATGCCTCAGATTCGCCCGCAGGCTGAGTGCTCCCGCAAGCGACGCCCGAGGGCGTCGCGTTTTCCCAACTGCAAGCCAGGTTTCCTCATGTCCCAATACGTTTTCACGATGAACCGGGTCGGCAAGATCGTGCCGCCCAAGCGCCAGATCCTCAAGGACATTTCGCTCTCGTTTTTCCCCGGCGCCAAGATCGGCGTACTGGGTCTCAACGGCTCGGGCAAGTCCACCTTGCTCAAGATCATGGCCGGTATCGACAAGGAGATCGAGGGCGAGGCCATTCCGATGGCAGGCCTGAAGATCGGATACCTGCCGCAGGAGCCGAAGCTCGAGCCCGATCACTCCGTGCGCCAGTCGGTGGAGAGCGGCATGGGCGAGGTGGCTGCGGCCAAGCAGCGCCTGGAAGAGGTGTACGCCGCCTATGCCGAGGAAAATGCCGACTTCGATGCGCTGGCTGCCGAGCAGGCCGAGCTCGAAGCCATCATTGCCGCCGCCGGTGCCGAGGGTGATTCCGAGCACCTGCTGGAAATTGCCGCCGACGCGCTGCGTCTGCCGCCCTGGGAGGCCACCATCAAGAATCTGTCGGGGGGTGAAAAACGCCGCGTGGCCCTGTGTCGACTGCTGCTGTCCAAGCCCGACATGCTGCTGCTGGACGAACCCACCAACCACCTGGACGCCGAGTCGGTCGATTGGCTGGAGCAGTTCC
>CAYMMK010000154.1:0-2604 GCA_964391575.1 uncultured Limnohabitans sp. | reverse complement strand
GCGCCAGCTCGGGGGTGATCTGGTCGCTGGCCGGCATGTACTCCCATTCGATCCCAGGATGGTCGAGGAGGCGGAAAGCCTCAGATCCGAAGATCGGTTGACCATTGGACATCAACACATCGGGGGTAATGCCAATACGAAAAGGGTTTGAAGTCATCGGGGACACTTTGCAAAGTTGGTGGGCAGCAGGCAATCGCACTGTAATCGAAGGCTGAGCGCTCGCATACCCTGCATCCAAGATCAGTGGTCGTCCAGCCCCAGAAAGCCGCCACTCTGGTGAGACCACAACCGGGCATACAGCCCCTGGCGGGCCAGCAGCTCGGCATGGGTTCCTTCTTCGACGATCCGTCCGGCATCCATCACCACCAGCCGATCCAGGGCTGCAATGGTCGACAACCGATGGGCAATTGCCACCACCGTCTTGCCCTGCATCAAGGCGTAGAGACTCTGCTGAATGGCCGCTTCAACCTCACTGTCGAGCGCACTGGTCGCTTCGTCAAGCAACAGGATCGGGGCATCCTTGAGCATCACCCTGGCCAGGGCCACCCTTTGTCGCTGGCCACCACTCAACTTGACCCCCCGCTCCCCCACATGCGCATCCAGACCGGTCCGCCCCTTGGGATCACGCAATTGGGTGATGAATACATCGGCATGCGCACTTTCAAGTGCCCGGGCAAGGTCTTGCGGGCTGGCATCCGGGCGTCCGTAGAGCACGTTGTCGGCCACCGAACGGTGCAGCAGGGAGGTATCCTGAGTCACCATGCCGATATGCCGGCGCAAGGAGTCCTGCGTCACGCTCGCAATGTCCTGTCCGTCAATGAGGATTCGACCCCCTCCAGGCGGCAAGTCGTGCAACCGCAACAGCAGGTTGACCAGGGTGCTTTTGCCAGCGCCGCTGCGGCCCACCAGGCCCACTTTTTCGCCGGGGCGGACCACCAGGTCCAGGCCATTGATGACGGGCTGGCCGCCTTGGCCATAGCCAAAGTGCAGCGCCTCGAAACGCAGTTCGCCCTGACGAACCTGCAAGGGCACCGCCCGGGGTGCGTCCACCACACTGAGCGGTTTGGCCAGGGTCTGCAGACCGTCCTGCACGGTCCCCACATGCTCGAACAGGGAAGCCATTTCCCACATCACCCAGTGCGAAATACCGTTCAATCGCATGGCCATGGCCGTGGCAGCGGCAACAGCCCCCAGTCCCACACTGCCCTGCCCCCACAACCATACCGCCAGCACAGCCGTTGACCCGACCAACATGGCCGACAAGAGGGTGTTGACAACCTCGAACCCTGTGATCAGCCGCATCTGGGCATGGGCTGTGACCATGAATTCCTGCATGGCACTGCGTGCATAGTGAGCCTCCCGCCTGTTGTGTGCGAACAGCTTGACGGTGGCGATATTGGTATAGGCATCGGTCACCCGTCCCGTCATCAGGCTGCGCGCATCGGCCTGGGCCTGGGCCACCTTGCCCAGTCGCGGCACAAAAAACCGAAGTGCGCAGACATAGGCGATCAGCCACACCGCAAATGGCAAGGTCAGCATCATGTCGAATGCGCCGACAATGGCTACCAGGGTGCCAAAGTACACCAGCACATACACCAGAATGTCGACCACAATCAGCCAGGTGTCTCGTACTGCCAGGGCGGTCTGCATGACCTTGGTGGAGATGCGACCGGCGAACTCGTCGCCAAAAAAGCTCAGACTTTGCGACAGCAGGCGCTGATGGAAAATCCAGCGCAAACGCATCGGGAAGTTTCCGAACACGGCCTGGTACTTGGTCAGGGCCTGGGCGGCCGCAAAGACCACACTGGCTGCAAGCACCGCCAGCAACAACCACAACACGGTTGGCGAGGACTGCCAGAGTTGCCCCGGTGGCAGACTGCCCAGCCAGTCCACCAGGCCCGCCATCAAACTGAACAGCATCGCCTCGATGGCGCCGATGGCTGCCGTCAGCGCGGTAATCACTCCCAGATGCCCGCGCAGGCCCTGTGTGCATTGCCAGAGAAAGGCAAAAAATCGGGGCGGCGGAGCCTCGGGTGACCCGGCAGGGTAGGGGTCGATCAGGGACTCAAAGCGTGAAGCCAGGGCACGCAGGGGGACGAGCAGGCGCGAAATCATGTCCCGATGGTATGCCATCAGCATCGTGGGAGATTCGCTTTCAGGCCAGATCTCCGTTGGGACGCAATTCGATGGGGGACTATGCTGTGCGGGCAGGCGGCACGTCCGTGCACGAGCCGTGCGCCACCTCCGCCGCCATGCCGATGCTTTCGCCCAGCGTGGGGTGCGGGTGGATGGTCTTGCCAATGTCCACGGCGTCGGCGCCCATTTCGATCGCCAGCGCGATTTCACCGATCATGTCGCCCGCATGCGTGCCTACGATACCGCCGCCCAGGATCTTGCCGTGACCGTGCGCTTCGGGTGAATCGTCAAACAGCAGCTTGGTGAAGCCTTCGTCGCGGCCGTTGGCAATGGCACGGCCACTGGCCGCCCAGGGGAACAGGCCCTTCTTGACCTGGATGCCCTGCGCCTTGGCCTGCTCTTCAGTCAGGCCGACCCAGGCCACCTCGGGGTCGGTGTAGGCCACGCTCGGGATCACGCGGGCGTTGA
>CAYMMK010000153.1:0-2616 GCA_964391575.1 uncultured Limnohabitans sp. | reverse complement strand
CATGAAAATCGCCACCTGGAACGTCAATTCGCTGGGTGTGCGCCTGCCCCAGGTCCTCGATTGGCTCGCCTCCAGCCCGGTCGATGTGCTGGCCCTGCAAGAGCTCAAGCTCACCGATGACAAGTTCCCTGCCGCCGCCTTTGCCGAGGCCGGCTGGCAGGCCCAGTGGTTTGGCCAGAAGACCTACAACGGCGTGGCGCTGATCTCCAAAACCGTAGGCCAGGAGGTCGTGAAGAACATCCCAGGCTTCGAGGACGAGATGTCGCGCGTGATCAGCGCAAGTTATGGGGACCTGCGCGTGATTGGCGCCTATTTTCCCAACGGGCAGGCCCCCGGCAGCGACAAGTTCGCCTACAAGATGCGCTGGCTCGATGCCCTGCGCGAGTGGGTCCGGGGCGAACTGCAAAAGCACCCCAGGCTGGTCTTGCTGGGCGACTACAACATCACTTTTGACGATCTGGATGTGTGGGATCCAGTGGGGCTGAAAGAGACCATCCACTGCACCAGCGAGGAGCGGCAAAAGCTTCAGGCCCTGATCGACCTGGGCCTGACCGACAGCATGCGCCTGTTCCCGCAGCCCGAGAAAAACTACAGCTGGTGGGACTACCGGGATTTCGCTTTCAGGCGCAACCGCGGTCTGCGTATTGACCATATCCTGATCAGTCCGGCGCTTTCAGGCCGCGCCCGCGCGTGTCAGGTGGACAAGGCACCCCGCAAGAACGAGCGGCCCAGCGACCATGCGCCGGTGGTGCTCACCCTGGATGAAGGCGATGCAGCACCTCGCGCGCCAGCGCCAGCGAGCTGGTGAGACCGGGCGATTCGATGCCCATCAGATTGACCAGGCCCGCCACACCGTGTTGCTGCGGCCCCTGGATCATGAAGTCGGCAGCGGGCTCGTGGGGACCGCTGATCTTCGGGCGCATGCCCGCATAGCCGGCCAACAAGGCGCCGTCTTCCAGGGACGGCCAGTACTTGCGCACCTCGGCATAAAAAGCATCCCCCCGGCTGGGGTCCACCTGAAGATCATTGGGATCATCGACCCACTGCACATCGGGGCCGAATTTGGCTTGACCGCCCAGATCCAGCGTGAGGTGCACGCCCAGACCCGCCTGCTCGGGCACCGGGTAAATCAGGCGAGCAAAGGGCGCCTTGCCCGCCAACGTGAAATAGTTGCCCTTGGCGCAGTACGCCCGGGGCAGCAAGCTTTTGTCGAGTCCGTCGATACGGTGCGCCAGGGCCACAGCGCTCAGGCCGGCAGCGTTGACGACACATCGGGCCGCCAGTTCGGTGCCATCCTCGGTGGTGACTCGCAAAGGGTGTGTGACCGTACCCTGGCCCGCCCCGATGGCATGCACCGGTGAACAAAACGCCAGCAGGCCGCCGGCGTTTTCCATATCGCCCTGCAAGGCCAGCATGAATCCATGGCTGTCGATGATGCCGGTACTCGGTGAATGCAGCGCGGCGTCGCACTTGAGCGCGGGTTCCATCGCACGGGCCTCGGCGCTGCCGAGCAACTGCAGGTCATGCACCCCATTGGCGGCAGCACGAGCCTGGATGCCGGTCAGTTGAGCCACCTGCTGTGGGTGGGTGGCCACGATGAGTTTGCCCAGCCGCTGGTGTGCAACGCCACGCGCGCTGCAGTAGCTGTAGAGAAGCTGTTTGCCCTGCACGCACAGGCGAGCCTTGAGAGAGCCTGCTGGATAGTAAATACCGGCATGGATGACTTCGCTGTTGCGCGAGCTCGTGCCGGTGCCGATCGCGTTTTCGGATTCCAGCACCATCACCTCCAGGCCGTGCAGGGCCAGTTCGCGACCCACAGCCAGACCCACCACACCCGCACCGATCACGACCGCATCGATTTGTTCCAAGGTTTCGTCTCGCTTCTTTTGGATGGTGCTGATTTTTGCACGGCTTTTTTGGGTCCCAGTGGACATCCCCCGCAGTGAGGCGTGCGCCTTATCCATGACACCGATAAGACAGACAAGCCACGCCTGAGACACCACACTGCCGGCAAACACTCGAAGGAGCCGATCGCATGTCCCTGTTCGACCTCAAAGACAAAGTCGCCATCGTCACCGGCTCGAGCCGGGGCATCGGCCGTTCGATCGCCCACCAACTGGCCGATGCGGGTGCCAAAGTTGTGGTTTCCAGCCGCAAACTTGACGCCTGCGAAAAAGTGGTCGATGAAATCCGCTCCGCGGGCGGTCAGGCCATGGCCCTGGCGGCGAGTATCTCCAGCAAGGAGCAACTGCAAGCCCTGGTGGCACAAACCCGCGCGGCCTGGGGGCCCATCGACATCCTGGTGTGCAATGCCGCTTCCAACCCGTACTACGGCCCGTCCACCGGCATGAGCGACGAGGTGTTCGACAAGGTCATGCGTAACAATGTGCTCTCCAACGCCTGGCTGTGCCACCTGGTCCATGCGGACATGAAAGCCCGCAAGGATGGGGCCATTGTCATCGTCTCATCGATCGGCGGCCTGCATGGCTCGGCCGTCATCGGGGCCTACAACATTTCCAAAGCTGCCGACATGCAGCTGGCCCGCAATCTCGCGGTGGAATGGGGGCCGGACAACATCCGCATCAACTGCATCGCGCCCGGCCTGATCAAGACCGA
>CAYMMK010000152.1:0-2827 GCA_964391575.1 uncultured Limnohabitans sp. | reverse complement strand
GCTACGACTGCGGCAGCAAGGAAGGCTTTCTGCAAGCCACGGTCGAACTGGCCCTGCAGCATCCGCAGGTGGGCGAAGACTTCCGCAACTACCTGCGCGGACTGCGCCTGTAAAGGCCGCAGCCCTCAGCGACGCTGCAACCAGAACACGAACTGGCCGTCGGTCTGCTCGCGCTGCAGCATGGGGTTGCCGGTCTGGCGGGCAAAGGCCTCGAAGTCACGCCAGGCACCAGGATCGGTGGCAATCACCTTGAGTACCTGACCACTGTCCAGTTCGGTCAGCGCCTTTTTGGCCTTGAGAATGGGCAGCGGGCAGTTCAGTCCGCTGGTATCGATTTGCTTGTCGATGTGCATGGTCAATCCCGGCTCTGGGCTTCACGCTCGGCCCAGCTCATGAAAGTCGGCTCGATGCCGGTACTGCGCAGCCAGTCGCCCAGTGCGTAGCCCGTTCCGGCGGGCCAGCACACCAGGTCCCTGGGCGCAAAGAGTTTGTATTCGGCCAGTTCGGGCGAAAGGTGGACCTCGCCCTCGGCCCGGGCATGCCAGGCGATGATGACCTGGTTCATGCGCTGAAAGTCGTACACGCCCACCAGCTTGAGGGCCGTCACATGCAGGCTGGTTTCTTCGGCAATCTCGCGGCGGATACCGTCTTCCGGCGTCTCGCCCGCCTCCATGAAGCCGGTGATCAGGGCAAAGCGCCGCCCCGGCCAGGCTGCGTTGCGTGCCAGCAGGATCTGATCGCCCAGCTGCACAATCCCGGCCAGCACCGGCACCGGGTTGTTCCAGTGCACAAAGTCACAGGCCGGGCAGCGCAGGCGTTGCTGCTCGCCGCCATCTTCCATCTGGCTGAGCCACTGCAGCGGCGTGGCGCATTGTGGACAAAAACGGTACTCGGCCATGATGTGAACTGCCGGGCTCAGGCTGGGAACACCCCGGTGGACAGGTAACGGTCCCCACGGTCGCACACAATGAAGACGATGGTCGCGTTGCGGCTCTGCGCTGCCACCTGGCGGGCCACCCAGCAAGCACCTGCGGCCGAAATACCTGCAAAGATGCCCTCGGTGCGGGCCATCTGGCGACAGGTGTCTTCGGCGTCCTGCTGGCTCACGTACACCAGCTCGTCGACGTGGCTGGGGTCGTAGATCTTGGGCAGGTATTCCTGCGGCCATTTGCGGATACCCGGAATGCGCGAGCCCTCGCTGGGCTGGGCGCCGATGATGCGGATGGCCGGGTTCTTTTCCTTGAGGAAGCGGGAAACCCCGGTGATGGTGCCGGTGGTGCCCATGGCACTGACAAAGTGCGTGACCTGGCCGCCGGTCTGTTCCCAGATTTCGGGTCCGGTGGTCTCATAGTGGATGCGCGGATTGTCGGGGTTGGCAAACTGGTCGAGAATGCGACCCTTGCCCTGTGCAGCCATGTTGTCGGCCAGGTCGCGGGCGTATTCCATGCCGCCGCTTTTGGGGGTGAGGATCAGCTCGGCGCCAAAGGCCTTCATGGTCTGGGCCCGCTCGATCGACAGGTCCTCGGGCATGATCAGCACCATGCGGTAGCCCTTGATGGCGGCGGCCATGGCCAGGGCAATGCCGGTGTTGCCCGAGGTGGCCTCGATAAGGGTGTCGCCAGGCTTGATCTCGCCACGCTCTTCGGCGCGTCGGATCATCGACAGCGCCGGCCGGTCCTTGACCGAACCGGCCGGGTTGTTGCCCTCGAGCTTACCCAGAATCACATTGCCGCGTTCGCTGCCAAGGGCGGGTTCGATCCGTTGTAGGGCCACCAGCGCGGTCTTGCCGATGGCGTCTTCAAGAGTGGGGTACTTCATCCCCGTAACTGTGCCACAAGAAGCAAGGCCCAATGCCGCTCAGGGTCTGCGTGCAGGCGGGGTGGCGGCGGGTTCAGGTGCAACTGCGGGAACAGCTGCGGGCGTGGGGGCGTTGGTCGCAGGGGTCTGCGTCGCCGGGTTGGTCTGGGCGGCCTGGCCGGACTGGGCGCCAGCGCCAGTCTGCGCCTGTTGCTGCTGATTGTTGATGCCCGACTGCAACTGCTGCGCACTCTGGCTGCTGTTGTTGTTGCCTGTCTGGTTGACGAACGAGGTGGAGGGCCCGACGACATTGCCGTAATTGACCGCTCCGGCCAGGCCGCCCTGGATCGCCAGGGGCTGCACCACGGGAGCACGCGCCGGCGGATTGCGCAAGGTAACCACCGAGGCCGTACCCTCCCTGCCCAGCGACTCATAGAGTTGCGCCATCAGCGCCGGACTGTTGGAGGCCTTGGCCTCGATGGCGCCCTCAATCAGGCCCGACAGCTGCGGCGTCAGCGCATGCCCCAGCCAGGACGGGCTGTTGCTTCGGATGGCCGAGAGCTGCTCGGTGCTGCATCGCCCGATGTTGCGCAACAACCAGTCCTGCGCCTGGCGGATGCGCTGATCCACATCGTTTTGGCTCAGCGTCACGGTCTTGAACTGCGCCACCAGACAACCCCCGGCAGCCGCAGGCCGCGCCGCCTGGGCGGGTGGCGTGGCCTGGGCAGGTGCCGTAGGCTGGCCAGGGGGCTGGGCCGCGGCAGGCCGAGTCGGCTGGACGGGTGGCGTAGCCGTTGCCGTCTGCGCAGCCAGTGGCGCAGCCCCCAGCGCCAGACAGGACAACAACAGGGACAACAGGGGCTTTTTCATGGCAGGTTCAGGGGATGCAAGGCAACACTTTCGGCATCGTCAGCAGCGCCGGTTTCTTGAATGGCACCAGAGGCCCCTGTGTCATAATCGCCCCCTCCATCAGCTGCCCGGGTGGTGAAATTGGTAGACGCAGGGGACTCAAAATCCCCCGCCGCAAGGC
>CAYMMK010000151.1:0-2875 GCA_964391575.1 uncultured Limnohabitans sp. | reverse complement strand
CGACCCCTATTTTTCAGGGGTTTGAAACAGAGGATGAATATTGCTGTGCTTGGCATCAAACACCTCCGGCCCGACATCGATCTGCAGGGTGATGCCGATGTGGCGCTGCGCCATGACCGGCGCAAAGAAAACCTTGGCCACGTCGAGCAGGGCCTGCCCGGCGCTTTGCTGTGTGGCCTCGCTGCGGCCCCGGCCCATGCGAAGGTTCAGGTAGACAAAGGCGTAGTCGCCCGAGCCCCCATGGGGGTTGTGGTCATACAGCCCAGCGGCCTGGCCCGCCGTGCCGCCATCGGCCACCGCGTAGTGCGGTGCCGGGTAGGCCAGCACACGCGTGCCGCCAGTCGGAAACACCTGTTGGCCTGCTTCGTCCTTCACGGTCAGCATGGCGTCGGCCATCTGGCGGCACAGGGTGGTCATGTGGACTTCAGCGTCCAGTTGGCCGGTGTAGAGGATGACGAGATGGGGCATCGGTCGCACTCCTCAAAGGCGGGTGCCGATGGCCGTGTAGCCCTCGGCACGGCTGGCCACAGGCGCAGGCACTTGTGCGCCGTCCTGCGGCGTGACTTCAAAAACCGCGTTGAGCTGGCCAGTGCCGCTGGCGCCAAAGTAGGGAGTCACCATGTCCACTGCGCCGTCATAAGCGGTCCAGCCCAGTGCCCCCATCAGCATGGCGGTGTCGTGCATGAACCCTTCGCCATGGCCCTTGCTGGCGTATTCGGGCAGCATTTTGCAAAAGGCATTCCATTCCCGCTTCTGCCACATCTGCAGCACCTGCTTGTCGAGCTGCTCCAGGAACGGGCTCCAGATCTTGTGGGCGAATTCGGGTGCGAGGCCGTTTTGCGCAAAGCGATGTGACAGCGATCCGCTGGCCAGAAAGGCCACCTTGCCGTCGTAATGCTTTTGCACCGCCTCGCGCAGGGCCCAGCCCAGGCGGGCGCTGTCATTGAGGTCATGCACCATGCACAGGGCCGAGACCGAGACCACCTTGAAGTGTTGGTCTTCGTTCATGTAGCGCAGGGGCACCAGCGTGCCGTACTCGGGGTCGAGGGTGGTGTTGTCGTGCGCCAGCGTTTCCACGCCATGTTCATTGGCCACCTTGGCCAGCAGGTGCCCCAGCGCGGGGTTGCCCGGCGACTCGAAGGCCATGTGGTGGATGAAGTGCGGCAGCTCGTTGCTGGTGTACTCACCCTTGAAGTGCGGCGCGCAGTTGATGTGGTAGTTGGCGTTGACCAGCCAGTGCGTGTCGAACACCACGATGGTGTCGACGCCCGCAGCACGGCAGCGCCGGTCGATCTCGAGGTGGCCGTCGATGGCGTCCTGGCGCGAGCCCTTGCGCGGGCCGTCGAGCTCGCTCAGGTACATCGAGGGCACGTGGGTGATCTTGGCGGCCAGTGCGAGCTTGCCCATGGTGTGACTCCTTGTGCAGATCACTTGCAACAGGCTCAAGCCCCACACCAGCCAGAGCCCGAGCAAGGCCAGCATGCTGGCCGCAAAGAATTTGAACCGCGTGATGACCACATTGCTGCCGCATTGCACCACGCTGTGACCTGCCCTGAGCAGCACATAGAGGCAGGCTAAAGCCAGTGCGCTGACGGTGACTGTTTGCGTGACATAGAGTCCGATACAGGCCACGTAAAACATGACCGGTGTTTCAAACAAGTTGGAGAAATTGTCTGCACAGCGGCTGTCCTGGAGTGCGGCGGCAAACGCACTGCGGGTAGACACTTTTTGCGGATGCAGGCGCAAGGCCCTGAATTGCCGAGCGCGTTCACGGTACGTGAGCAAGGTCACGACCAGCACCAGGCCCATCATGGCAAAGACAGGGCCCCAAATGGTCAGCGGGTTCAGATTCATCGTTGTCTCCTGTTGAGATCAGGCCACATTCAAACACCCCAATGCGGAATGTGGTGGCCGCCCAGGCTGACCGCCACATTCTTGGGTTCGCAAAACACTTCGAAGCTCCAGGTGCCGCCCTCACGGCCGGTGCCGCTGGCCTTGGTGCCGCCAAAAGGCTGACGCAGGTCGCGCACATTCTGGCTGTTGACGAAGCACATGCCCGCCTCGATCGCGGCGGCCACGCGGTGGGCACGGCCCAGGTTCTCGGTCCAGACGTAGCTCGACAGGCCATAGTCGATGTCGTTGGCTTTGGTGATCGCGTCGGCCTCGTCCTTGAACGGAATCAGGCAAGCCACCGGGCCAAAGATTTCCTCCTGCGCGATGCGCATGCGGTTGTCGACATCGGCAAAGACGGTGGGCCAGACAAAGTTGCCGTTCTTCACATGGGCGGGCAGGTCGGCGGCATACGACGGCTTGTCCAGACCGCCACACAACAGGGTGGCACCCTCCCGGGGGCCGAGTTCGATGTAGCTGCGCACTTTGGCCAGGTGGTTTTGGCTGATCATGGGGCCGACGATGGTTTTGTCGTCGAGCGGGTCGCCCACGGTGATGCGTTTGGCGCGCTCGGCAAACTTCGCCACAAAGTCGGCGTAGATGCTTTGCTGCACCAGGATGCGGCTGCCTGCGGTGCAGCGCTCGCCGTTGTTGCTGAAGATCATGAACACGGCGGCATCCAGCGCCCGGTCCAGGTCAGCGTCATCAAAAATCACAAAGGGGCTCTTGCCGCCGAGTTCCATGCTGAACTTTTTGAGGCCCGCGCTTTGCACGATGCGGTTGCCCGTGACGGTGGAGCCGGTGAAACTGATGGCGCGTACATCGCGATGCGAGACCAGCGGCTCGCCCGCTGCCTTGCCGTAGCCGTGCACGATGTTGAGCACACCCGCGGGCACACCCGCCTCCAGCGCCAGCTCGCCCAGGCGGGCGGCGGGCAATGGTGAGAGTTCGCTCATCTTTAGCACGGCGGGATTGCCAAAAGCCG
>CAYMMK010000150.1:2207-2892 GCA_964391575.1 uncultured Limnohabitans sp. | reverse complement strand
CATGCCGACGATGTCGGCACCGGCGGCTTTGGCTTCGTCGGCCTTGGCGCCTTGGGCGAACACGGCGACGCGGGCGGTTTTGCCGGTGCCGTTGGGCATCACGACTGCGCCGCGCACCACTTGATCGGATTTCTTGGCGTCGATGCCCAACTGCACAGCCACGTCGATGGACTCATCGAACTTGGCAGTGGCGCACTCTTTGACGATGACGATGGCGTCAGACAGGGGATACAGCTTGTTGCTGTCGACTTTGCCAGCAAAGGCTTTTTGTTTCTTGGTCATTTTGGCCATGATCAGACTCCTTCGACCGTGACACCCATGGAGCGGGCGGAACCAGCGATGGTGCGAACCGCGGCGTCGAGGTCGGCGGCGGTCATGTCTTTCATCTTGGTCTTGGCGATTTCTTCGAGCTGAGCGCGAGTAATTTTGCCGACCTTGGTCTTGTTGGGCACCGAAGAGCCCTTGTCCAGCTTGATGGCCTTCTTGATCAGGGTGGTCGCCGGCGGCGTCTTGATGATGAAGGTAAAGGACTTGTCCGCAAACGCCGTGATGACCACGGGCAGGGGCAGACCAGGCTCAACGCCCTGCGTCTGGGCGTTGAACGCCTTGCAGAATTCCATGATGTTCAAACCGCGCTGGCCCAGTGCGGGGCCGATCGGCGGCGACGGATTGGCTTTTCCAGCTG
>CAYMMK010000150.1:0-2197 GCA_964391575.1 uncultured Limnohabitans sp. | reverse complement strand
GCACTTGCAGCTTGCTGAAGCCGACGATTTTCTTCGCCATGCTTTTCTCCTTTCGGGTTCAAACGTCATGGGCCATCAAGGCCACCCGACTCCCCGGGGTTGCGACTCTCTCCTCAAACATCTGGCACCGAGTCGGAAAGCGCCAGATCAAGCCCCTTGTGTCCCCGTTCAAGTCTTCTCGACCTGGCCAAATTCAAGCTCCACGGGTGTGGCACGACCAAAAATCGTGACCGATACGCGCAATTTGTTGCGCTCGTAGTTGACCTCTTCGACGGTACCGTTGAAGTCGGTAAATGGACCTTCCTTGACGCGAATGTATTCGCCGACTTGGAACTCCACCTTGTGGCGGGGCTTTTCGCTGCCCTCCTGCATCTGGCTGACGATCTTGAGGACATCGTTTTCCGAGATCGGCGAGGGGCGATTCCTGGCACCCCCCACAAATCCGGTCACCTTGTTGGTGTGCTTGACCAGATGCCAGGATTCATCATCCATGACCATCTCCACCAGCACATAGCCTGGAAAGAACTTGCGCTCGGTGGTGCGCTTGACTCCGTTTTTGACTTCAACCACCTCTTCAGTGGGTACAAGAATGCGTCCGAAACGGTCCTGCATGCCGGCCCGCTGAATGCGCTCGATGATGTTGCGCTCGACCGCCTTTTCCATCCCGGAGTAGGCATGCACCACATACCACTTGAGGTCCGGGTGGGTGCAGTTGCCCGCCTGGGGCGCATTGATCAGTGCATCGGTCATTATCGTTTCCAACCCAGTAGCAGATCGTAGAGAACCCATTCCAGGGTTTTGTCGGTCAACCAGAGAAACAGGGCCATGACCACCACAAACGCGAACACATAGGCTGTGATCTGGATCGACTCCTTGCGCTCGGGCCAGACCACCTTGCGAACTTCGCGCACCGAATCACGACCGAAGGCGATCAGCTGTCGGCCCGGTTCGCTGACCAAGAACACGCCTGCGGCCACCGCCAGGCCCAGCAACAAAACGCCCCACTGGGCCAGTGCACCCTGTGCGGACAATTTGTAATAGCCAGCCAGCGATGCAATCACGAGCACCGCCACCAGAGCCAGCTTGACTTTGTCGGCTGTGGAACTGACCGTTTGGACTTCAGACGTTGCCATGGTGGCTTTGTAACCTTGGTTAAACGCTCTGCTGGAACAGGGCGCTGATCAGACACACAAGCCCGCCAGGGTCTGGCGGGCTTGTCAACCACCCTCTCAGGTGGCAGGGGCAGTAGGAATCGAACCTACAACCTTCGGTTTTGGAGACCGACGCTCTGCCAATTGAGCTATACCCCTACGCCTTTCTTGAATCAAGCAAAGATTTTGGCCACGACGCCGGCGCCGACGGTGCGGCCACCTTCGCGGATGGCAAAGCGCAGACCCTCTTCCATCGCGATCGGGGCAATGAGCTTGACCGTGATCGACACGTTGTCACCGGGCATCACCATCTCCTTGCCCTCGGGCAGCTCGATGGAGCCAGTCACATCCGTGGTGCGGAAGTAGAACTGCGGACGGTAGTTGTTGAAGAACGGGGTGTGACGGCCACCTTCGTCCTTGGACAGCACATACACCTCACCGGTGAAGTGCGTGTGCGGCTTGATCGAGCCGGGCTTGCACAGCACCTGGCCACGCTCGACCTCCTCGCGCTTGGTGCCGCGCAGCAAGATACCGACGTTGTCGCCCGCCTGACCCTGGTCGAGCAGCTTGCGGAACATCTCCACGCCCGTGCAGGTGGTCTTCTGGGTGTCGCGGATACCGACAATCTCGATTTCCTCGCCAACCTTGACCACCCCGCGCTCGATACGGCCAGTCACCACCGTGCCGCGGCCAGAGATCGAGAACACGTCTTCCACCGGCATCAGGAAGGTGCCGTCCACGGCACGCTCGGGCGTGGGAATGTAGGTGTCCAGCGCGTCCGCCAGGCGCATGATCGCCTGCTCGCCCAGATCGCCCTTGTCGCCTTCGAGCGCCAGCTTGGCCGAACCCTTGACGATCGGGGTGTCGTCACCCGGGAAGTCGTACTTGGACAGAAGTTCGCGAACTTCCATCTCGACGAGCTCGAGCAGCTCGGCGTCATCGACCATGTCGCACTTGTTGAGAAACACAATGATGTAGGGCACGCCCACCTGACGGGCCAGCAGGATGTGCTCGCGCGTCTGGGGCATCGGGCCGTCAGCGGCCGA
>CAYMMK010000149.1:0-2961 GCA_964391575.1 uncultured Limnohabitans sp. | reverse complement strand
GCAGTTAGTTTTTTTCTGCGGTTTTACGAGGTGACAGAACCTCGACATGCCCTGCTGCGTGCCCGAACCCATGTCGAAACCAATGCAGCCCCAAGGTTCGTATTTTAGGGCCTGAACAGTGATTTCAAGAGGTCCAGGGGATGATCGATCTGCAAATGGGCGTTCCAGCGGGTCACATCGGCCTGTTGCCCCAGATAACCATAGCTAGCTGCCACAGTGCCCATGGCGGCGGCCAGGCCAGCGATGATGTCGCGTTCATCATCGCCCACATAGACGCATTCGGTGGGCGCCACGCCCAGTCTGCTTGCAGCTTCGAGCAGTGGCGCGGGGTGAGGTTTGGCGTGTGGCGTGGTGTCGCCACAGACGATGGCCCCGGCAGAACCAAACAGTGGCATCGCAGCCGTCAGGGGCAGCGTGAAACGGCTGGCTTTGTTGGTCACGACACCCCAGGGCATCCGGGCCTGCTCGAGGGCGGCAATCATTTCGCACACGCCGTCAAAGATGACTGTACGGACCGTCATCGCGTTTTCGTAATTGACGAAAAATTCCTCTTTGTAGTGCGCAAATTCCGGGTGCTCGGGCGTCATGCCAAAAGCAATACCCAGCATGCCTCGGGCACCGGCCCCCGCCATCGGTCGGTAGTGTTCCAGAGGCAGTGAGGGCAGTCCGCGGTCCGTGCGCATCTTGTCGGCGGCTGCGCCCAGATCCGGGGCGCTGTCGATCAGGGTCCCGTCCAGATCGAAAAGGACGGCCCGGGCTTTGGCAAAGAGGCTCATGCGGGCAAACGACAGGCCAGCAGATAGTTCACGCTGGTGTCCTGGCTGAGCCAGTAACGACGGGTCAGTGGGTTGTATTCCATGCCCTTGAATCCCTCGATCTCCAGACCGGCCTGCCGGGCCCATCGGGTCAGCTCGGCTGGCTTGATCAGGCGCGCGTATTCGTGCGTGCCTCTGGGCAGCAGGCGCAACACGTATTCGGCCCCCACAATCGCAAACAGGAAGGATTTGGGGTTGCGGTTGAGGGTCGAGAAGAACACCCAGCCGCCAGGCTTGACCAGCCGGGCACAGGCGGACACCACAGCCGCAGGGTCTGGCACGTGTTCCAGCATTTCCATGCAGGTGACCGCATCAAAGTGTCCCGGCTGTTCCTCGGCCAGGGTCTCGGCGCTTACCTCCCTGTAGCGAACCCCCTCGGCGCCGGCTTCGAGCGCGTGCAGCTGGGCCACCTTGAGAGACTTGCCGGCCAAATCGATCCCGAGCACTTGCGCGCCTTTTCGAGCCATGGCCTCGGCCAGGATGCCTCCGCCGCAGCCAACATCCACCACCTGCTTGCCGGAGAGGCTGGCGAGCGCATCAATCCACTCCAGCCGTAAGGGATTGATCTGGTGCAGCGGACGGAATTCGCTCTCGGGGTCCCACCAGCGATGCGCCAGTTCAGAAAACTTGGCCAGTTCAGCCGGATCGACATTGCCTGTCTGTGTATTCATGGTCAGGATTGTCGGTCATGTGCACAGCGCTTGGGCTCCGGACACAAAAAAGCCCCATTGCTGGGGCTTTGGATGCGGAGATCGAAACGATCAACGGTTGGGACGGGTGCCCACCACTTCAATCTCGACACGGCGGTTCTTGGCACGGCCGGCAGAGGTCTTGTTGTCAGCCACAGGCTGCTTTTCTCCCTTGCCTTCGGTGTAAACGCGGTTCTTTTCGATGCCCTTGCTCACCAGGTAAGCTTTGACGGCTTCGGAGCGACGCACCGACAGACCCTGGTTGTAGGCGTCTGCGCCCACCGAGTCGGTGTGGCCGACAGCAATCACCACCTCAAGGTTAATGCCCTTGACCTTGCCCGCCAGGTCATCGAGCTTGGCCTTACCTTCGGGCTTGAGCACCGACTTGTCGAAATCGAAGAAGGCGTCAGCGGCGTAGGTGACTTTGGTGGCAGCAGCGGGTGCGGGTGCGGGTGCGGGTGCGGGTGCTGGGGCGGGTGCGGGTGCCGGACGCGCTGCAGGAGCGGGGGCGGGAGCGGGTGCCGGTGCGGGGGCCGGAGCAGGAGCCGGAGCCGGACGGGGCACGATGGCGCCATCGCAACCCTGGGCGGCCGTGGCCGGAGTCCAGTTGGCGTCACGCCAGCACAATTCATTGGTGCCGTTCTTCCAAACCAACTCGTTCGTTCCATTTCGCCAGTTGTCAATGGTTTGTGCACCGGCAGTCGTGGCGAGAGCTGCGGAGGCAATCAACATCGCCACTTTGTTGAGTTTCTTCATCGGTCTTCCTCTAGGTAAAGCCGCAGACTCGCTGCGAATAAAACGAACGGTTCAGCGGTGGATGTCTGCCTGATCCGTTCAGGTCATTTTGCCACAATCGCAAGAACTGGCACATCTTTGACCACCTCTTGAACGGGCCTGAACCAAGGACAGACCCATACTTTTGTTGCTTATTTGACACATAGTACAGCACCTAAAATGACTGGCTGACCCTCAGTGCGGGCAGCCGTCCACTTTTTCGTAGATCTTCACATGACCCAGTTCGCCAAGGAAACGCTGCCCATCAGCCTTGAGGAGGAGATGCGCCGCAGCTACCTCGACTACGCCATGAGCGTGATCGTGGGGCGCGCCCTGCCCGATGCCCGGGACGGCTTGAAACCCGTCCACCGTCGGGTGTTGTTCGCCATGCACGAACTCAACAACGACTGGAACCGGCCTTACAAGAAGTCGGCCCGTATCGTGGGCGATGTCATCGGCAAATACCATCCCCATGGCGACAGTGCGGTCTACGACACCATCGTGCGCATGGCGCAGGATTTTTCGCTGCGCCACATGCTGGTCGATGGCCAGGGCAACTTTGGCTCGGTCGACGGCGACAATGCCGCTGCCATGCGTTACACCGAAATCCGCATGTCCAAGATCGCGCACGAGATGCTCGCGGACATCGACAAGGAAACGGTGGATTACGGTCCCAACTATGA
>CAYMMK010000148.1:0-3055 GCA_964391575.1 uncultured Limnohabitans sp. | reverse complement strand
GCCACCAGCGACTTCAACATGGGCGCCATGGAAAACAAGGGCCTGAACATCTTCAACACGAAGTATGTTCTGGCCAACCCGGCCACCGCCACCGACACCGATTGCGCCAACATCGAATCCGTGGTCGGTCACGAGTACTTCCACAACTGGACCGGCAACCGGATCACCTGCCGCGACTGGTTCCAGCTGTCTCTCAAGGAAGGTCTGACGGTTTTCCGAGACCAAGAGTTCAGCCAGGACATGGCCGGACAGGCCAGCGCCCGCGCCGTCAAACGCATTGAAGACGTGCGCATCCTGCGCACGGTTCAGTTTGCCGAAGACGCCGGGCCCATGGCCCACCCTGTTCGGCCGGACGAGTATGTCGAGATCAACAACTTCTACACCGTCACCATCTACGAAAAGGGTGCGGAAGTTGTGCGCATGATGCAGACCCTGGTCGCCTCGCCAGCCACCGACCCCAGCGGCCGGGAAGGCTTTGCCAGGGGGATGAAGCTGTATTTCGAACGACACGATGGCCAGGCCGTCACCTGCGACGATTTCGCCCAAGCCATCGCCGACGCCAATCCCGGCACCCCGCTGGCCATGCACCTGACACCATTCAAGCGCTGGTACAGCCAGGCTGGAACGCCACGGCTGATTGCCCGCGGCCAGTACAACGCCGCCGAGCGCAGCTACACGCTCACACTCAGCCAGACCTGCCCGCCCACACCCGATCAGCCGCTCAAGCAGCCCTTTGTGATCCCGGTCTCAATGGGCCTGCTTGGCCAAAACGGCAATGCCCTGCCCCTGCAGATGCCGGACACCGATTCCGTGAGCACCCAGACCACCCTGGTACTGACCGAAGAGACCGCCAGCTGGACCTTTATGAATCTGGATACCGAACCGGTCCCTTCTTTGCTGCGCGGTTTCAGCGCGCCGGTGGTGCTCGATGATGGTCTGGACACCTCCAGCCTCATGAGCCTTCTGGCCCACGACAGCGATCCATTCAACCGCTGGGAAGCGGGTCAACGCCTGATGCTGCAAAGTGCCGTTGCGGCTTTGGGGACCGATGCCGACATGACCACTGCCCAAGCCTTGTCACCGGTCCTGGTCGAGGCTCTGCGCCAGGTGCTGCGCCACCCCGACCTCGACGCTGCGTTCAAGGAGCTTGCCCTGACCCTGCCGTCGGAGAATTACATTGCCGACCAGTTGTCCGAGGTGGACCCTCAACGCGTACACGCTTTGCGTGAATCCATGCGACTGCAACTGGCGCAGGATTTGCAGGAAGATTGGAAATGGGCCTGGGAAACACACAGAAACAATGGCGCCTACAACCCCAGTGCACATTCCAGCGGTCGGCGTGCTCTGGCCGGACTGGCCATGACCATGCTGTGCCTGCAAGCGAGTGCCACCCGTGACGACGTGTTGCCAGGCAAGGTCTACCAGCAGTTCAAGGATGCGGGCAACATGACCGACCGCTTTCATGCACTGTCGGCATTGGTCATCGCTGGACATCCGCTGGCCCGGGACGCTCTGGGGCGGTTTCACAAATTGTTCAAGGGTGAGGCCCTGGTCATTGACAAATGGTTTGCCCTGCAGGCGGGCGCCCCGGACCGCGGGGGCGACATCCTGCCGCGAGTGCGTCAGCTGATGCAACACCCCGACTTCAACCTGCGCAATCCGAACCGGGCGCGCAGCCTGATTTTCAGCTACTGCAGCGCCAACCCCGCCGCATTCCATCGCGCCGATGCAGCCGGCTATGTGTTCTGGAGCGAGCAGGTTCTGGCCCTTGACGCCATCAATCCGCAGGTAGCCGCCCGTCTGGCGCGTGCACTTGACCGCTGGGCCCGGCTGGCGCAGCCTTACCGGGATGCCGCCAGAGTGGCCGTTGAACGCGTGGCGGCAAAAGCTGACCTCAGCAATGATGTGCGTGAGGTGGTGAGCCGCGCATTGGAAACCCATTGAATCTGGGAGCCATCATGATGAACAACCGCATTTCACTGTCGCGCTATCTGGTCGAACAGCAGCGCAGCAAAGGCCACATACCGGCCGAATTGCGTCTGTTGCTCGAAGTTGTAGCCCGGGCCTGCAAGAGCATCAGCCATGCGGTGAACAAGGGTGCCCTGGGTGGCGTTTTGGGCAGCGCAGACCGCGAGAATGTCCAGGGCGAAGTGCAAAAGAAACTCGACATCATTGCCAACGAAGTCCTGATCGAGGCCAACGAGTGGGGCGGTCACCTTGCTGCCATGGCCTCGGAGGAGATGGACAGCATTTATCTGGTCCCTAACCGCTACCCGCAAGGCGAGTATCTTCTGCTGTTCGATCCGCTCGATGGTTCTTCGAATATCGATGTCAATGTCAGCATCGGCACCATTTTCAGTGTGCTGCGCAAGCCCGAGGCAAGCGCGAGCGTGACTGAGCAGGATTTTCTCCAGTCGGGCCGCCATCAGGTGGCGGCGGGCTATTGCATCTACGGTCCGCAAACCACTCTGGTGCTGACGGTTGGGGATGGTGTGGCCATGTTCACGCTCGACAGGGAACAAGGCTCATTCGTACTGACGCAGGAAAACATCACCATTCCTGCGGACACCAAGGAATTCGCCATCAACATGAGCAATATGCGCCACTGGGCCGAGCCGGTGCGCCGCTACATCGACGAATGCCTGCAAGGCAAGGAAGGTCCGCGCGGCAAGGACTTCAACATGCGTTGGATTGCCAGCATGGTGGCCGATGTTCACCGTATCCTGACGCGTGGCGGCGTATTCATGTACCCCTGGGACAAGCGAGAGCCCCACAAGGCGGGCAAGCTGCGCCTGATGTACGAGGCCAACCCGATGGGCTGGATTGTCGAGCAGGCCGGTGGTGCTGCGATCAATGGCCAGGAGCGCATTCTGGACATCACCCCGCAGCATTTGCACCAGCGGGTCAGCGTGATGCTGGGCAGCAAAAACGAGGTTGAGCGCCTGCGCCAATTTCACGCATCGATATAATGCGAATAAGGCCGATATAGCTCAGTTGGTAGAGCAACGCATTCGTAACGCGTAGGTCGCCAGTTCGATTCCGGCTATCGGCACCA
>CAYMMK010000147.1:0-3083 GCA_964391575.1 uncultured Limnohabitans sp. | reverse complement strand
CCACCGATGCGCCTGTCTTTTTGAACAGCATGGCGGCCACATCGTCTGCCCGGTCATTGATCTCTGGCAGCTTCTTGGACTCCTTGTAGGCGTCCCGCATGAATTCCTGGTTGGACCAAAAGATATACCCGACGAACGCCAGCACGGCCATGACAACGATGGCGACCAGCTTGAATGGGCTGTCCACATAGGAAAGCACCTTGTCGATGATTTTGTCACTCATATAAGTGCAATCCCAATGACGACACCGATGAAGGCTGCCGTGGCAAAGAGCGCCGCAAGGAATATCTCTAAAGCCTGCTGGCGCTTTGCCATCATGGCCCTGTGGGCGCGTTCGGCAGCTTCACGTTCCTCGCGCTTCTTGCGTGCCATCATGGCCTGGAACTTTTGCCAATCCTCCCACATTCCAGGGCGGCCTGCGTAGATCATCTCTTCTTTTAGCTGGGATTCCTGGTCCCTGAGTTTTTCCAGGGCCATGAACTCCTCGATGTCGGTGCGGCCATGCAGGGGGCGGCCACCGGCCTTCTCATTGGCCCCGTGCTGGAGTTTGTCCTTCAGGTCGAAATACTCGGAGACTTTCCCGCCGACATCGACCAGTTCTTTTCCATTCTTGAGTGCGGCCTTGATGACAGCAAACGCTGCATTCGCCGCTGCGAGTTCTGCCAACATACTGCCGCCATCAGAAAAACGCCCACATCAGGATGTGGGTCACCCAAAGAATGAAAAGAACAATGGCCGCTGCCGTAATGAACGACAGCAGCCACTCTTTCATTTGATCCAGACCACCGAGAAGATCACCCCCGTCATCGAGACAATCATCAGGCCAGCAGACTTTATAAGTATTGCCTCAATGCGTTTGAGCCGAGCATTGATCTGGTCATAGCGAATCGCGCAGACCTCTTCGTGCGTCATTAACCGCGCTTCGGTTTCTGAAATACTGCCCATCTTTACCTCTTAGCATGGCCCGGTTGTACAAGTCAAACTCGATGAGGTGGATGTGCTGCTGGATGTGCTGGTGCTAGGCCGGTTGTCGGTCATGTAGCTGCCAGTTCCAAGAACGCCCGTTGAGTTGCTCATCGTGTTCGTGGTGGTGCTGAGTGTACCCCCACCCACAATGCCTGTGCCACTGATGGTGATGTTCGGTTGCGGTTGCTTGATATTTGCTGCAATGTCTGATGTCGCCTTGAACCCAACAGTGGAAATATCCGATGCCGCCTTGAATCCGAGGCTTGCCATACTTGAAAAGCCAGTGACTGTCGCGGTCTGCACATCCCGGTTGCTGTTGGCCTGGGAGATGCCAAGCAGGGTGGCGTTGTCAGACTGGCGGATGCCAAGACTGGTCTGTTTGTTGACCGCATACATCTGCCCAACCACCGGCAGGAGAGCGCCAGTAAATGTCAGAGCGTAGTCGGCCCAGGAGCGCGGCATTGCCATTTGGGGTTGCTGATTGCCCTGGACGTTGAGACTGATGACCGCAGCGACCTTGGCCGTGGTGTCGCCCATCTCGGCGATCTTTGCAAGTGCAGCATACCTGGCGGCATCGGCACTGGCCCGAGCCTTTTGCGCCTCGGCATAAGCTGCATATTCTGTGGATGCACAGCCGGTCAGGGCCAGCACGATGGGGATTGCGATCAGTCTCATGGGTTCTCCTTACCAGGGAAGGGCGGGTGAAACAACAGGCGGGTTAATCAGGTTATCCAGTTGCGTCTGCACAGCCGCCTCGGTAGCGTCTTTGTCCACACCCGAGGCCCAGCACCATCCCAGAACCTGATCTTGCGTCAGATCGGCGTAGGGGGTGAAGGGGTCACCCGGTTGGCTAAATGAGCAGGTGGCATAGACGCTGGCTGTCTTGTCATCCTGAGTGCCGGTGCAAGACCAGTGCGCTGTAATCACGACATCAGTGAGGTTGCCTTCTTGGTGTTTGCAATCAAGTGCGGAGATTGTCCATACGGGGGTCATGTCAGGTTCCTTTCAGGGGTGTGTTGCTTTGTATGCATCGAACTCGGCTTTGAGTTCCTGAATCGCAGCGGTCAGCGTGGCAACCAAAAAGCTGGTGTCGATACCTTGGTAGACAGGGTTGCCTTCTGCGTCCACAGCGTCTTTCTCGCCTGTCACGCACTGAGGCACAACTTCAGCAAGTTCATGGGCAATGAAGCCTTCACCTTCAGAACCGTCTGCTTTCCAGTTGTAGGTGCAGGGCTTCAGAGCAGCGACCTTAGCCAGCGCACCAGTCATCGGCTGGATGTTTTCTTTCAGGCGGTAGTCAGAGGAAGTGTTATAGGCAGTTGCTGTGCTTGTAGATGAAATATATCCAACACGACTACCATTAAAAAAGGAGTCGAATTGATAGGCAGTTCCACTTGATGCGGTGTAAGAAACACGAATAGCCGCACTAGCACCAGCATCACCGCTGTGAGTAACACCAACACCAACGCCTGACGCACCTCTAGCAACTGTTAACAAACCACTTGATGTCGTGGTGTTGATAAGAAAGTCCCCGCCGCTGGTGATACGGGCGCGTTCGGTGCCGCCGCCTGTTGCAAAGCCAATCGAGTTATTTGAACGCAAATAAGGAATGGAAGAATCGCTTGAAAGGGCCGCGCCAGCACCCATGAGCATTGTTGATGTACCGTCCCCAACGGTTAAATAACCCGTTGAACTACTACCAACAATGTTCAACCTTGCACTTGTACTCGTAGTACCCACTCCCAAATTCCCACTCGCATCCAGCGTCATCGCCTGCGTGAAGCTGATAGCGTTACCTGCTGTGCCAGATGCTGCTGTTCTCCAAGAATGAACGCCACCTGATTGTTCATAAGTTGAAGCGGCTGCGGTAGTTATGTACCTGTAATTTGTTCCGTCATAATAAGTGTTGCGGCTCATGCCGTATTTGGTATACGCATAACCATTAACAACTTGAATGGCCGTAGATGCCTCCCACGCACTCGGCGTCACCCCCAAGCCGAGGTTGCCGGAGGAGTCGAGCCTGAGTCTCTCCGTCCCGCCAGTAGAGGCCGCAACAGTGTCAGCAGCAGGGAAGAAAAGACCTGTGTTGGTGTCGGTTGATCGTGTAAATACCGGTA
>CAYMMK010000146.1:0-3180 GCA_964391575.1 uncultured Limnohabitans sp. | reverse complement strand
TACTCAGCACCTTGCCCCAGGACCCGGACCATGTGATCATGCTCGGTGATGGATTCGGACGTGAGCGTGACATGTTCCGGTACAACGTCAGAACCGGCGCTTCGACCCGCATCATGCGACTGGCTGATCGCGATCAAGGCGTGTATGTTGATCGGTCAGGTGTCACCATCTCCAAGCGCCGGGCGGGGTCGGATGCCAAAGGTGCCTTTATTGCGTTGGAATTTCGCAATGCCAGTACCGGTGCCTGGGATGAGCACTTCAGAACCTATCTGAAAGATCGTGAGATCACCGACTTGGCCTGGGCATCCGCAAAATCCGGCAAGGCTGTCATCCGTACCAATGTGGGGCGGGAATTTACGGCACTGATGGAGTACGACATTGGATCCCGCAAGTTTTTGGGGACGCTTTTTGAGCATCAATTCTTTGATGCCGAGAACATTTGGGGCAGTCTGGATCAAGAGGGTGATCTCGACAATCTGGCTGGCTTTGTGTATGCGGGCCCTTATGGCCGGGATGTGCACTGGGAAGATCCGGCCAAAGAGGCAGTGATCAATGCCGTGGGTCAGTCCCTGGGGCTGAAAAAATCCCCTGTACTTTTGAAGGCTGTAAGCGGTGACAAGCAGGCCCGCGTGTCGATGTTCGATGGTGCCACGGTGCGGATCCTTGATTTCCGCAAGACACCAGTACCCACATACCTGATCCAGGTCGATGGACTGAGCTATCCCACCGAGTACTACATGCTCAGGGGCCAGCAGCTGACGCTTTTGTCCAAAGCGCATCCTGAAGTGGATCGTCGAGCACTGGGCCAGGCACGTATGGTGTACTACAAGGCCAGGGATGGATTGAACATTCCGGCCTTCCTGACACAACCCAACCCCGACCTGTGCGGAGCGGGGCCCTACGCGGCAGTGATCCATCCTCACGGTGGCCCGTGGTCGCGTGACAACATGGGCTATGACCGCTCGGGTTGGGTCCCCTTGATGGTTTCACGCTGCATGGTGGTGCTTCAGCCGCAGTTCCGTGGCTCAGCCAATCTGGGCAAGACACTGTGGCTAGCTGGCGATGCCGAGTGGGGACAGAAAATGCAAGACGACAAAGACGATGGTGCCAAATGGCTGGTCAGCGAAAAGCTGGCAGATCCAAAGCGCGTTGCCATGTTCGGCTTCTCATACGGCGGCTACGCAGCATTTGCCGCCGCGGTCAGACCCAATGACCTCTACAAATGCGCCATTGCCGGCGCCGGTGTGTCAGACATCGACCGCATTGGCAACCGCCTGTTCTCCAACCCTTATTTCCGTGATGCACAGGAGCCCACCATGCGTGGCTTGAGTCCACTGGCCATGGCCGACAAGATCAAGATTCCGATCATGGTCTACCATGGTGAGCGCGACCAAACCGTGCCTGTTTCGCAATCCGACCAGTTCGTACAAAAGGCCAAAGCCTCAACACAGCCTGTGGAGTACCATGTCCTGGCCGATTATGGACACGGTCCGGCATGGCGCAGGGAAACCATGACACGCCAACTGCAGCTGATCAGCAACTACTTCAGGCAGGGTTGTGGTGGGGGCGGTCTTTGAAACCCGGATGGGGCCGAACCGGGTTTTGATGCAAGAAAACAATTAGTCTGGCGGAGCAGGCGGGATTCGAACCCGCGGTGGGCTGTTAACCCACACACGCTTTCCAGGCGTGCGACTTAAACCACTCATCCACCGCTCCGAAGCCGGCGATTGTAGCAGGCTTTCCCCTCGAGAAAGCGGGAGGCGAGGGTGTGTTGCTCTTGTGTCAGCACCACAAAAATCCCGCTGTTTTTCCTTACACTTCGCGCCTGTCCTTCGATTTGGCGCGGTCGACCGCGGGTGCCCATGAAATTCCGTTTTCCCATCGTCATCATTGACGAAGACTACCGCTCCGAAAACACCTCGGGTCTGGGCATCCGCGCGCTGGCCCAGGCCATCGAGACCGAAGGCTTCGAGGTCCTGGGTGTGACCAGCTATGGCGACCTGTCGCAGTTCGCACAACAACAAAGCCGTGCCAGTGCCTTCATCCTGTCGATTGATGATGAAGAATTCACTCCCGGCCCAGATCTCGACCCTGCGGTGGTGAATCTGCGCGCCTTCATTGAGGAGGTGCGCCGCAAAAACGCCGATGTACCGATCTACATCTATGGCGAAACCAAGACCAGCCAACATCTGCCCAACGACATCCTGCGTGAGCTGCACGGTTTCATCCACATGTACGAGGACACCCCCGAGTTCATGGCGCGGCACATCATCCGCGAGGCCAGAAGTTATCTGGAGGGCCTGCAGCCCCCGTTCTTCAAGGCCTTGCTCGATTACGCAGAAGATGGCTCGTATTCCTGGCATTGCCCGGGCCACTCCGGGGGGGTGGCCTTCCTCAAGAGCCCGGTCGGACAGATGTACCACCAGTTCTACGGCGAGAACATGCTGCGGGCCGATGTCTGCAACGCGGTAGAGGAATTGGGGCAGCTGCTCGACCATGACGGCGCCATTGGCGAGAGCGAGCGCAATGCGGCGCGAATTTTCAACGCCGACCATTGTTTCTTTGTGACCAATGGCACCAGCACCTCCAACAAAATGGTCTGGCACCATGCAGTCGCTCCGGGCGATGTGGTGGTGGTCGATCGCAACTGCCACAAGTCCATCCTGCACTCGATCATCATGACCGGGGCCATTCCCGTCTTCCTCAAGCCCACCCGCAACCATTTCGGCATCATCGGCCCAATCCCCAAAAGCGAATTCGAGCCGGCGGCTATCCAAGCCAAGATCCGCAAGAACCCACTGCTCAAGGGGGTCGATGCCAAGAAGGTCAGGCCGCGCATTCTGGCTCTGACACAGTCCACCTACGATGGCGTGCTGTACAACACGGAAGCCATCAAGGACATGCTCGACGGGTATGTCGAGAACCTGCATTTCGACGAGGCCTGGCTGCCCCATGCAGCGTTTCATCCGTTTTATGGCCCTTACCATGCCATGGGCAAGAAGCGCGCCCGGCCCCGGGACACGGTGGTGTATGCCACCCAGTCCATCCACAAGCTGCTCGCCGGCATCAGTCAGGCCAGCCATGTGTTGGTGCAGGACGCCCAGACGACCAAGCTGGACCGTCACCTGTTCAACGAGGCGTACCTGATGCACACCTCCACCAGCCCGCAGTACAGCATCA
>CAYMMK010000145.1:0-3218 GCA_964391575.1 uncultured Limnohabitans sp. | reverse complement strand
ACCATGAGGTCAGTCACGCAGACGGGCGGTTTTGCGGCTGCGCTCGAAAAAGTCGTCCGGTTTGCGGCGCACCCACTGCACGAACGCCTGCACCTGCGGATGTCGCAGCAGCGCCTGCGGGGTCGCGTATTCGCGGGCCAGCTCGCTCTCGCTGAGCAGGGCATGGATCTGCCGGTGGCAGATGCGGTGCAGGATGACGGTCTCGCGCCCACCCTGCGAGCGCGGCACCAGGTGGTGGGCGTCCTGCTGCGCCACGGGCACCTCGCGCCCGCACAGCGGGCACACCGGCAGCGCCGGGGGAGATGCGCCCGGGATGCGCTGCGCCAGCAGTTTGCGACGGATGCGTCCAGCCATGGATCACGGTCAGGTCGGGGGGGGGGCAGGCCCTCAGACAAAACGCGCCGGCAGGTAAGGCGTCATGTCGATGCCGGCGCTCTCGCCGCCCATCATTGACGCCAGCAGGCGGCCGGCGGTCGGCCCGAGGGTGAAGCCCTGGTGGGCGTGTCCGAAGTTGAACCACAGGCCTGCATGGCGGGGGGCCGGCCCCATCACCGGCAACATGTCGGCGGTACAGGGCCTCGCCCCCAGCCAGGGCGGATCGTCCAGCGGCTCGCGCAGATCCACCAGCTCGCGCGCCGCCGCCAGCGCCCGGCCGATCTGCACCGGTGTGGCCGGCGCATGCAACTGTGCAAACTCGGCGCCGGTGGTCAGGCGCATGCCCCGGCGCATGGGCGCCAGCACATAGCCGCGCTCGGCATCGAGCAGGGGCAGTTGCAACCGGTCGCCGGCCGCATAGTGCTGGTGGTAGCCGCGCTTGGCAAACAGCGGCAGCCGGTAGCCGAGCCTGGAGGTCAGTGCATGTGACCAGGGGCCCAGGGCCACCACGGCGTGTTGCGCCTGCAGCCAGGCGCCGTCGTCGGTACGCACACGCCAGCCGGTGCCTTGCGCCTGCAGGCTGCAGGCATCGCCCAGGCGCAGGGCGCCACCGCTGTGGGTGTAGAGCCGGGCATAGGCCTGCACCAGGTCGCCAGGGTCCTGCACCGACCAGGCGTCCGACCAGAGCACCGCGCCGGCCAACGGCTGTCGCAGCGTGGGTTCGGCCAGCGCCAGCGCGGCCCCGTCCTGCACCGTCACCTGCAGGCCGTACTGGTGTTGCAGGCGCTGCGCGTCGCGCGCAGCAGTGTCAAAAGCCGCTTGACTGCGGTAGACCCGCCGGTAGCCGCTGCGGGTGATCAGGGGCTCGGCCCCCGCCTGTGCAATCAGGGGCTGGTGGTCGTCAAGGGCACAGGCGATCAGGCGGCTGTAGGCCTGTGACTGCAGCGCGTGACGGTCGGGACGCGACAGCCTGAAATACCGCCACAGCGCCGGCGCCAGTGCCGGCAGGGCCGACAGGTGGTAGTGGATGTCGACGCCCTGGTCCAGCGCCGCTGCCAGAATCTTGCGCCACTGACGCGGAAAGGCATAGGGCTCGACCGCCTCGCGCTGGATCAGGCCGGCATTGCCAAACGAGGTTTCGGCCCCGGGCGGGCCGCGGTCAATCAGCACGACATCGAAACCCTGCTGACGCAAATGCCAGGCCGTGCAGACTCCGACCATGCCGGCACCCAGCACCAGCACATCACCGCGGCTCATGTCGCACCCAGTCGCGGTCGCAGGCGCCACTGGTTGAGCAGCACCGGCAACACGATCAGCAGACCCAGCAGGCTGATCTTGAGCCCGGGCGCAATCAGGCACAGGGCGGCGAGCACACACAGCAGCCGCTCCCAGCCCTTGAGGACCGTCAGCAGGTAGCCGCTCAAGGCGGCGGCGAGGATCACGATCCCGATCAGGCAGCCGGTAAAGGTGACGGCGAAATCAGCCCAGGTGAAGCCCTTGGCCACCAGCAGCAGCGAGGGCGAAAAGACAAACACGAACGGCACCAGGGCCTTGGCCAGACCCAGCCGGAAAGCCATGTTGCCGGTCTTGAAGGGATCGCTGCCCGCCATGCCGGCTGCCGCGTACGCTGCCAGCGCCACCGGCGGGGTGATGTCGGCCAGCACCCCGTAGTAGAAGACGAAAAAGTGCGCCACCAGAGGCTCGACACCCAGCTGCACCAGGGTGGGCGCTGCCACGGTGACCATGATGATGTAGTTGGCGGTGGTGGGAATGCCACAACCCATCAGCACGCACACCACCCCGGTCATGATCAGCGCGCACAGCAGCGTCAGCGACTGCATGTTGGTCATGAAGGCGGGCAACCACGCCGCCATGAACTGGGCCATGGCCTGGGCCCAGCTGGTGATGATGAAACTGATCTTGAAGCCCACGCCGGTCAGGGTGACCACGCCGATCACGATGCCCACCGTGGCCGCCGCCGCGCCCACCGCCAGGGCGTACTTGGCGCCGGTTTCGAAGGCTTCGACCAGCACCGCGTTGTCTATGCGCCCGCGCAGGCCCAACAGGCGCTGAGCGGCCAGGCACAGCCCCACCCCCAGGGCAAACCAGCCCAGCTTGATCCATTCGCCCTGCGCACCCCAGTCAACAAAGGCCACCAGGCCCAGCAGGCCGTGCAGCACGGCCAGCAGTGTCCAGTTGACGGGCTTGTTGCCGGCCGGGGTGGTGGTCAGTCCGACGATGATGCAGGAGGTGATGCCGGTGAAGGCGGCCAGGTACGGCGTCCGCCCGGACACCAGAATGGCAATCAGCAGCACCAGCGGAATCAGCGTGGGCCAGCGCTGTCGCAGCGATTCGCGCAGGCGCGGCATTTCTTCATCGGTCAGGCCGCGCAGCCCATGGCGTTTGGCCTCGAAATGCACCTGCATGAAGACGCCGAAGAAGTGCATGAAGGCCGGTACCACCGCCGCGGCGATGATGGTCTGGTAGGACACATTGAGGAACTCGACCATCAGGAACGCCGCCGCTCCGAGCACCGGCGGCGTGATTTGACCACCGGTCGATGAGGCGGCTTCGACCGCGCCGGCAAACTCGCGGCGGTAGCCCACCCGGATCATGGCCGGGATGGTCAGCGAGCCCACCGTCACCGCATTGGCCACCGAAGACCCGCTGAGGGTGCCGAACATGGCCGAGCCGAACACGCTGACCTTGGCCGGGCCGCCCGCCTGGCGACCGGCCAGGGTGGAGGCCAGGTCAAGAAAGAGCTGTCCCAGGCCGATGCGGGTGGCCAGCACGCCAAACAGCACGAAATGAAACACATAGGTGGCCACCACGCCCACCGCCAC
>CAYMMK010000144.1:0-3430 GCA_964391575.1 uncultured Limnohabitans sp. | reverse complement strand
GGGGTAGTCCAAGCGCCCACCGGCGTTGCCAAAGTGACGCAGGTTGGGCAGGATCTGGCTGAGCTCGGTCTCTTGCACCCCGAACCATCGGGCCAATGTGGCGGCAAACTGGTCGGTGGATGTGCGGGGCAGCAACCGCCCCTGGCCGACATGCCATTGGTCCATCGGACTGTCGGTGTCCGAGGCGCTGACCGGCGGAGCTTCGCCGTAAAACCGACGGCCTTTGACAGCGCCGCCGACGACGAAATGGTGTGAGCCCCAGCCGTGGTCCGAGCCATCGCCATTGGAGGTGAGGGTGCGGCCAAAGTCCGAGGCGGTGAAGGTGGTGACCTTGTCAGCCACCCCAAGCTCCACCGTGGCTTGGTAAAAGGCGCTCAGGGCCTGGTCCAGCTCGAGCAGCAGGCCCGGCTGGCGAGCCACCAGATTGTCGTGCAGGTCAAAGCCGCCCATCGAAACCATGAAGACCTGACGGTTCACCCCCAGCGCCTGGCGCGCGCCAATCAGTCGGGCCACCATGCGCATTTGCCGCGACAAGTTGTTGTTGGCAAATGCCGTCTGCACATTCACGCCTGCCAGGGCGTTGCTGACCACCCCCTCACTGGAGAGGGCGCGACGCATCACCGCGTTGTATTCGTTTTGCAGCACATGCGATCGGCTTTGCTGCACCAGGTCCAGCAGGGTCTGGCGCATACCCTCGTTCGGTCCAAACATCCAGTCACCTTGCTGCAGGGCACGCACCTTGATGGCGCCGCTGGTGCTGCACTGGTATTGCAGGGCCTGTTGCCCCGACAAAAACACGCTGTTGCCGGTGACCGAGATGCAGGTGAACAGGGACTGCTTGTTCGAGGACAGGGCCAGGTCGCCCATTCGCCCCCCCCAACCGATGGTGGAACCCTCGGGAGACGACGATTGCCATACCGACTGCTGGTCATTGTGGGAAAACAGCTTTGGCGGCAGCGGGTAGGCCCGGGTTTCGAATTGCCGGCGTGTGAGGGGCACGACCAAAGGCCCCACGTTCAGTTGCACCGCCGCCTGGCCGTTGTTGAAGAGTTTGGCCAGGTTGGGCAGCGAGGGGTGCAAGGCGTATTGACGCCCCTCTGGCAGGGGCGTGGCGGGCTGCAAAACGGTGTTTGAGAGGGTGGAGCGTTCGAGCACGATGCTCCCTGCCGCCGTGCCCGCCCCCGCTGCGCGGATGCTGGCATAGCGCTGATGGCTGGCCGGGTCGTAGGTGACCACAGTGTTGGCGTAGTCATTGCCCCCATACAAAAAGACACACACCAGGGCCTTGTAGTCCCCCCCGCTGAAGGCGGCGGCATCACCCATGGCTGCAAGATTGAGGGCCCAGGGTGTGGCGGCGCCGGCCAGGGCCAGCTGGCCCGTGCGTTGCAAGAAGGCGCGTCGGGAGTGCCGATCAGGATCAATGGGGTGCATGACGGGCCTTTGCTTAACGCTGGATCAAATAATCGGGGCTGCTCATCACCAGCAGCAAAGCTCGCGCCACCTGCATGTGGCGTGCATCCTGCGAGGCCGTGGCGCTCAGGTTGGCCTGCGCCAACGCCTGGGTGATGGACTGTCGGGTGGCATCGCTCATCTGACCCGCGCACATCAGTAAATTCAGGTGTTGCACCAGAGCCGTGCTGTCGTGCGCAAAGGCCATTTCGCTGCTGTAGTCTGGGACGATGTCCGGACCATCGGTGGGTGTGGGGTCCATTGGACTGCTCGGCAGTTCGGGAGCGCGCACCCAGATTCCGTTGCGCAAAACGGTCTGCAGGTAGTTGATGTAGGAGGCCACCGTGCTCTCGTTGACCAACTGGAACTCAGGCGCTGTGGCCCCACTGGTTGCCAGCGCAGTCCCCGGCGGCACATAGCCCGGGCGAAAGAAGTTGAACACCGAGGGCGCCATGAGCGGGCTCTGCGCGAGGGATTCTTCAGCCGACCAGGTGGGTGAACCCATCTTCCAGGTGCCCTTGATGGACTGCACCCGAAAGGTCTGCGCCCATTGGGCCATACGCACCACCGGTTCGCGCAGTTTGCCAAAGCTGCTCGATGACAGACTGGCGTTGCCCACGGCCTCATCATCGGCCAGGATGGCTTTGAAGACGGCAGCCAGATCGCCTCGCACCCCTTTGCCATTGTTGTTGAAGACGCTGGCCACACGGGCCACATAGGCCGCCGTGGGGTTGCTGGTGACCAGCCGCTGGATCATCTGGCGTGAAAAGAAGGGGCCGACATTGGGATGGTTGAAAAGGGTGTCCAGCGCCATGCGCAAGCTGGTCGGTCCATCGGTACCGGCCGGGATCAGGGTGCCCAGAAACTGCTTGGGCAAGCCTGAATGCCGCCCGGCATTGAACTTCATGGGTTGGCGGCTGAAGGCAATATCGCGGACATTGAAATTCGGCGGCGTGGGACTTTTGAAAAATCCACCGGAATCGTCTTCCACATACCCGGTAAAGACACGTGCGAGGTTGCTCACGTCGCTGAGGGTGTAGGTCTCAATGGCTTGACCATTGCTGCCGGTTTTGGGGGTGCCGTCCAGGGCCAGCTCGACCAGGCCGATGCTGAACAACTGCATCACCTCGCGTGCATAGTTTTCATCGGGAACGCGGCCACTTTGCGGGTCTTCCTTCTGATTGCCCAGGGTGTTGAGAAAGGAACCCATGGCATGGCTGAGGGTGACGGCCTCCAGCAACTGCCGGAAGTTGCCAAATGCGTGCTGGCACAACAAGTCCCAATAGCGGGCCATGTGAAAGGACGGCCAGTTCAATTGCAAGCCGTTGCCTGAGACGACAAAAAACTCTGACAATGCCAGCGCCATGCGCCGCCGGACCTGGTCGGGTGAGGCCATGATTTGGTACCAGGCCATGTAATTGGTCAGGTAATCGCTGAAAAAATACTGCTCCTGGTTGATGGCGTCATAGCCCCGGGCTTTGAGCCAGTCCCAGCCGCCCAGACTCGAGGGGCGGGCCATTTCCTGATCCAGCCAGGCACTGTAGCCCTGGGCTTGGACCGATTTGATGGCCTCGTACGAAATGCCGAATTGGGCATGCTGTAAAAAACGTGCCGCCTGGACTTGAGAGATGCCACTGGCCGGCAATACTTCGGGCGCCGGGGTGGTGCCGCCTCCACCTCCGCATGCGGCCAGGAAAGCGCTCAGCCCCAGGGGCAGGGCCCATGCTGTCGACGCGGCGGGAGAAAGGTCGGCGCTGTCAGCAGGAGCCGCGTCGTGGGAGGAGGCGTCGGGCTCGGCCTGGGGTGCTGGAGTCTGCGGTGGTGTCGTCATGCCTTGTCCGGTTGAAAGACAGGGGCACGCGATTTCGCACCACCTTGCAAGCATCTTAACGCCCGGCGTTGGGTCCGGGGGGCAGCAGATCGCGAAGTTGATCGACCGGCAGGGGCGTGGCTTCGATCTTCAGGCGGCGCATGTAGGTGT
>CAYMMK010000143.1:0-3480 GCA_964391575.1 uncultured Limnohabitans sp. | reverse complement strand
AACATGTGACCCCTGCCGTGTGAAGGCAGTGCTCTACCGCTGAGCTAATCACCCGTTGCCGCGTGTGCAACAAAGCAATAATTATGACATAAACAGAGGGCCCTCAGACTCCGGACAGTCTGCGCCAAAGTGTCTGGCCGGCGCTGGCCTTGTCGATTTGGGTCAGCACTTCTTCGTGTTCCAGCAGTTCCTGCGCATTGGCCCGGATGACCGGCAGGCTCAACCCGATGAAATCAACATGGCCGGTGGCCTGGGCGCCCGATTGAGTGTCCACCACGTCCATGATCAGGGCCTCCTGGCCTCGAGTCATGTTGATATAGACATCGGCCAACAATTCGGCGTCGAGCAGGGCGCCGTGCAGCGTTCGGCCAGAGTTGTCGACCCCCAGGCGGTCGCACAGCGCGTCCAGGCTGTTGCGCTTGCCTGGGAACATGTCTTTGGCCATGGCCAGGGTGTCGACCACATTGCTGACGAATGTCCTGAAAGGGGGTTGGCCGCAGCGCTCGAACTCCTTGTCCAGAAAGGCCAAGTCAAATGCAGCGTTGTGAATGATGACCTCGGCCCCCTCAACATAGGCCAGGATATCCTCCAGCCGTTCGGCAAACCGCGGCTTGTCGCGCAGAAATTCGTTGCTGATGCCGTGCACCTTGAGCGCGTCCTCATGGCTGTCGCGCTCGGGGTTGAGGTAGAAGTGCAGGTTCCTGCGGGTGAGTTTGCGATCCACCAGTTCTACGCAGCCAATCTCGATGATGCGGTCGCCACCCTCTGCCGACAGGCCGGTGGTTTCGGTGTCCAGAACAATTTGCCTCATGATGCGCTGTCCCTCATGGGGTAGCCACTGCTTTGAAAAGCCAGCCGGTCAGTGGTTTTCCTTGGCATGGTTGATGGTGTATTTGGGAATCTCGATCACCAGATTGTCGCGCGCCACGATGGCCTGGCAGCTCAGTCGCGAATCCGGCTCGAGACCCCAGGCGCGGTCGAGCAGGTCTTCCTCGGTTTCTTCCATGGCGTTGAGGCTGCGAAAGCCCTCGCGCACGATCACGTGGCAGGTGGTGCAGGCACAGCTCATGTCGCAGGCATGCTCGATGGGAATGTGGTTTTCCAGCAGCGCTTCGCAAATGCTGGTACCTGCGGGAGCCGTGATTTCAGCGCCCTGGGGGCACAACTCGGCATGGGGAAGAATCTTGATGACCGGCATGGTGGTGTGGATCAAAGGGACTGAATACTTTGCCCGGCCAGGGCTTTGTGGATGCTCTGGTTCATGCGCATGGCTGCAAACGCCTCGGTGCCCTTGGCCAAGGCCTGGGTCTGGTCCTCCAGGACCTGGGCTTGCTGCCCCAGGTGGACGGCTTGCTGCAAGGCATCCATCAGGCGGTCAATGGCGGTGCGCTCGTCCAGGGTCAGCAAATCCCCATCAGCCTGCAGGGCACTGCGGGTGGCCAGCAGCATGCGCTCGGCATCCACACGGGCTTCGACCCAGGCGCGCGCCTGCATGTCCTGCTGGGCGGTGGAAAAACTGTCCTGCAGCATGCTGGCGATCTGCGCGTCGGACAGACCATAGGACGGCTTGACGTCGATGCTGGCTTCTACGCCGCTGAGCTGCTCCCTGGCCGACACCTGCAGCAGTCCGTCGGCGTCCACCGTGAAGGTCACCCGGATGCGTGCGGCGCCAGCAGCCATGGGTGGGATGCCGCGCAGGGTAAAGCGCGCCAGACTGCGGCAGTCCTGCACCAGGTCGCGCTCGCCTTGCACCACATGCAGCGCCAGCGCGGTCTGGCCGTCCTGGTAGGTGGTGAAGTCCTGCGCCATGGCCGTTGGAATGGTCTGGTTGCGCGGCACGATGCGCTCGACCAGGCCACCCATGGTCTCGATGCCCAGCGAGAGCGGAATCACGTCGAGCAGCAGCAGGTCTCCCGCAGCGTCGTTGCCCGCGAGCTGATTGGCCTGGATGGCGGCGCCCAGCGCCACCACCTCGTCGGGGTTGAGGTTGTTGAGCGGCGCCTGCCCGAAAAACTCGCCCACCGCCTGCTGGATCTGCGGCATGCGGGTCGACCCGCCGACCATCACCACGCCCTTGACCTCGTCCTTGGCCAAGCCGGCATCACGCAGGACCTTACGCACGGCCGACAGGCAGCGCTGCGTGAGGGTCGCAGTCACCCGTTGGAAATCGTCACGGCCCACCTTCACGCCAAGCCTGCCCGAGGACAATTCCACCCCCAGGGTGGTCGTGACAGAAGCGGTCAGGGCTTCCTTGGCGGTGCGGGCGGCGGCTTTCAGGCGGGTCTTGTCTTCGGCAGTGTCGGCCACACTGCCAGGGACCTGCTCCAGTGCCCAGTCGGCCAGTGCACGGTCATAGTCGTCACCGCCCAGGGCCGAATCGCCCCCCGTCGCCATGACCTCGAACACCCCGCGCGTGAGACGCAAGATCGAGATGTCAAAGGTACCTCCGCCCAGATCAAACACGGCATAAATGCCCTCGGATCCGTTGTCCAGACCATAGGCAATGGCTGCCGCCGTGGGCTCGTTAATCAGGCGCAAGACGTGAATCCCGGCCAGCTGCGCCGCATCCTTGGTGGCCTGGCGCTGGGCGTCGTCAAAATAAGCGGGCACCGTGATCACGGCGCCGTACAGGTCGTCATTGAAACTGTCTTCAGCCCGAAAACGCAGCGTGGCCAGGAGTTCGGCGCTGACCTCAACCGGCGATTTGGTGCCCTGCACGGTCTCGATGCCCAGCATGCCGGGCTGGTCGACGAAACGGTAAGGCAGCTTGTCGGGATGGGCCACGTCCTTGAGGCCCCGGCCCATGAAACGCTTGACCGAGGCAATGGTGTTGGCCGGATCCTGGGCAGCGTTGCCCAACGCATCGTGGCCGATCTGTCGGCCCTGCCCCGGCAAATAACGCACCACCGAGGGCAGGATCACCCGGCCCTGGGCATCGGGCAGGCACTCGGCCACGCCGTGGCGCACGGCCGCCACCAGCGAGTGGGTGGTACCCAGGTCGATGCCCACGGCAATGCGCCGCTGGTGGGGGTCCGGCGATTGCCCCGGCTCGGATATCTGCAACAGCGCCATGAAAAAACCTAATTGGGAAACGACATGCCGGACCGCTCAGGCCTGCAGGCGATCGAGTTTGGTGTCGACCTCGTCGGCAAAACGCTCGATGAACATCAGCGCCCTGACCAGTCCGACCGCGGCCTGGGGATTACCGCCACCGTCGAGCAACTGGCCCAGCGACAGGAGCAAGCGTTGGTGCTCGGCGGCCACTTCATCCGCCAGGCCTTCCAGTGCCCCGAGCTCGTCGGTGTCCTCAAGACTTTCGCGCCACTGCATCTGCTGCACCAGGAAGGCGGGCGGCATGGCGGTATTGCTCTCGGCATTGACCGGTTGGCCCCGCAGCTCGCACAGATAGGCTGCACGTTTGAGCGGGTTCTTCAGGCGCTGGTAGGCCTCGTTGATACGCACCGACCACTGCATGGCCAC
>CAYMMK010000142.1:0-3596 GCA_964391575.1 uncultured Limnohabitans sp. | reverse complement strand
TGCGGATTCCCGTGTGAAAGTAGGACATTGTCAGGCTTCTACAGCCCAAAACGCCTCACCTCACGGTGGGGCGTTTTGCTTTGTGCGTGACCATTGATGGATCATGGCGCTGACTTTGCCGCTACCATAGACCCAATGATGTCTGGACTGACGAAATGAATACGGTTGTGATGCAAGACAACTCACGGTCGGCACATGAGCGGCCTCGTTCTGCGCTGGGCGATCTGCTGGTGAGCCAAGGCAAGCTCAGCGCCCGAGATCTCGATCGCGCCATCAATGCCCGAGATGAAACCGGTGCTGTTCTCGAACAGGCGCTCGTCAGTCTGGGCCTGGTCACCGAAACTGACGTCGCCCAGGCCCAGGCCCAGCTCCTTGGGGTGTCCTACGTACCGGCAGAAGAGTTTCCCGCCCTGCCAATTGACGTCGAGGGGTTGCAACCCGAGTTTTTACGCAACCATCTGGTATACCCACTGCGTCTCGAAGACCAGAACTTGTCTGTCGCCATGGCCCAGCCGGGCGATGCATTTGTCCTCAAAGCTCTGCGCCTGGCCACCGGCTTGACCATCCATCCTTGTGCGGCCAACCCTGCCGATATCGAAAAGGCACTCAGTTCCCCAGACGAAAGTCTTGCAGGCGAGGGCAATGAGGGCTTTGATCTGGACGTTGGCGATTTTGTGGAGCACCTGCGTGATCTCGCTTCTGAAGCGCCCGTCATCCGATTGGTCAACCAGATCATTGCGCGTGTGATCGACATGCGCGCCTCGGACATTCATCTGGAACCGTTTGACGACGGCCTGCACGTGCGCTACCGGGTCGATGGTGCCATCCGTACCGAGCAAATTGTTCCCTCGCAACAAAGTGCGGCTGTCAGCTCGCGCGTCAAGCTGATGGCGCATCTTGACATCGCGGAGCGCCGACTGCCACAGGACGGACGCATCAAAACCCGGGTGAAGGGCCGAGAACTTGATTTGCGCGTCTCGACCGTGCCCACTGTGCATGGCGAAAGCTTGGTCATGCGGGTGCTCGACCGCACCAGCGTAAGGTACAGCCTCGAATCGATGGGCTTTGCGCCCGATACCCTGCGTGATTTCAACCAGCTGCTGGCACGGCCGCACGGCATCCTGCTGGTCACCGGCCCGACCGGCTCGGGCAAAACCACCACTCTTTACGCTGCGCTCTCCAAAATCGATGCTGATGCGTACAAGATCATCACCGTCGAAGAACCGGTCGAATACCAGCTCGAAGGTATCAACCAGATCCAGGTGCATACCCAGATCGACCTGACGTTCGCGCGGGCCCTGCGATCGATTTTGCGCCAAGATCCCGACATCATCATGATCGGCGAAATGCGCGACACCGAGACGGCCCAGATCGCCGTTCAATCGGCGCTGACCGGACATCTTGTGCTCTCGACCCTGCACACCAACACCGCTGCCGGCGCCGTCATCCGGCTCAAGGATATGGGCGTCGAGCCCTACCTGATCACCTCGTCAGTCAACGGCGTGCTTTCGCAGCGGCTGGTGCGCAGATTGTGCTCGCATTGCAAACAGCCTTACATCCCCGATGCCACAGTGCTTCGTGACAGCGGCATCGAGCGCCTGGGGCTCAAGGCCCCCCAGCTGTGGCGGGCCGTGGGCTGCAGTCATTGCCGAAACACCGGCTACAGCGGCCGCACCGGCATCCATGAGCTTTTTGTACTGGACGACAAGCTACGGCGAGCCATTCTCGATGGCGATGATGCGGCCACGCTGCACCACAAGGCTACAGCCAGCGGCATGCACACCCTTTACGAGGACGGACTGCGCAAGGTGGTCGATGGGGTCACATCGCTCGACGAGTTGCTCAACGTCACCGAGGACCAGACGGATGCCTGAATTCGACTGGAAAGCTGCCGGCGCTCAGGGGCACATTCAGGAAGGTCGACTCAGTGCCAGCAGCCAGGCCAGCGCCATGCAGCAGTTGCGTGCACAGGGTCTGACCCCGGTGAGCATTGCCCCGGCAGGGCAGATACAGAGTGTTGCGGTTCGTTTGCGCGGTCGCACGCCAGCCAGCCCAAGCCCGCTTGCGCAATTTTTCGTACGTCAAACTATCACTCAGGCCGATGTGCTGGTCATGTCCAGCGAACTCTCCATCATGCTCAAGGCCGGCCTGGCCTTGGACAACGCCTTGCGCGTATTGATAGGGATGAACAACAAGCCGGCCATGATGACGCTCACGCAGACCCTGCTCGATGATGTCAAGGGCGGCGTGGCGTTCAGCCGTGCACTGGCCAAGCACCCGCAGCAGTTCAACGACTTTTTCATCAATATGGTCCGATCCGGTGAGGCCAGCGGTCAGCTCAGCGCTGTGCTCGAGCGGCTGGTCGATCACCTTGAGCGGCTCAAGGCCCTGCGTGAAAGCGTGGTCTCGGCCATGATCTACCCAGCCATCCTGCTTGTTGTGGCTGTTGTTTCCCTGTTCGCCATGCTGGGCTTTGTAGTGCCGCAATTCGAGCAACTGTTCAAGGACATGGGGGATGCCCTGCCCGCAGCCACCCGGCTTGTCATGGTTGCTGGCCGCGCATTCACCGACTATGCACCGGTTATGGCCCTGCTCGGCCTGGGAATTTTTTTGCTGCTGCGACGTTGGCTTCGCAGTCCAGGCGGCCGCCAGTGGTGGCAAAGCCGCCTGTTGCGCCTTCCAATTTTTGGAGGCCTCGTGCTCAAGTACAACCTGACTTTGTTTTCTCGCTCTCTGGGCACCTTGCTGGGCAATGGCGTGCCCTTGATTTCGGCCTTGCAAATCGCCACCCAGACCGTCGGCAACGACATCCTGCGCGCTGCCCTGGGGGGTGTGCCTGCCAAGGTCAAGGGCGGCGGCAAAATGGTCGACGCACTCTCGGGCAGTGGCATCTTCGAACCTCTGGCCGTCAACCTGGTGCGGGTGGGAGAAGAGACGGGACGGCTGGGTCCGATGTTGCTGGAACTGGCCCGTATCTTCAACACCGATGTCGAAAACGGCATCAAGCGCGGCCTGACCCTGCTCGAGCCCCTGCTGATCATCGTGCTGGGCTTGATGATCGCTTCCATCATCGTCAGCATCCTGCTGGGCATCTTGTCGGTCAACGATCTGGCGGTCTGATGCCTTTGCTGCGTGCCAAAAACTATAATTTCTACTCACTCCATGCAAGTCACCATGAACTCCATACACAACCCTGCAGGCCGCAAGGCCCGACGCCAAACAGGTTTCACCCTGATCGAGTTGCTGGTGGTCCTGGCCATTCTCACACTGTTGGCCGGCCTCGTCGGTCCGCGCGTGCTCAGCCAGCTCGGAGGCGCCAAATCCAAAACAGCGGGCGTGCAGATTGCCGACCTCGAAAAATCCCTCGAGATCTTCAAGCTCGACGTGGGCCGTTTCCCCTCTACCGAAGAGGGTCTCAATGCCCTGGTCACCAAGCCCGACAGCGCGGCGGGGTGGAATGGCCCCTATCTCAAAGGGGGACTGCCCAATGACCCCTGGGGCAAGCCCTACAAATACACCTTGGGTGCCAACGGCGCAGTCGAAGTCCTCTCGCTGGGTGCGGACGGCGCGCCGGGGGGTGACGGTGAAAACGCCGA
>CAYMMK010000141.1:2055-3674 GCA_964391575.1 uncultured Limnohabitans sp. | reverse complement strand
GGCGGCACCGCCAAGTTGTTGGCTGACCAAGGCCTTCCCGTGACCGAAGTGGCCGAGGTGACAGGATTTCCCGAAATGCTCGACGGCCGTGTCAAAACCCTGCACCCCAAGGTCCACGGCGGCCTGCTGGCGCGCCGCGACATGCCCGGGCATATGGACGCCTTGAGAGCACACAGCATTGACGCGATCGACCTGTTGATCGTCAACCTCTACCCCTTTGAAGCCACGGTGGCCAAGCCCGGCTGCACCCTCGCCGACGCGATCGAGAACATCGACATCGGTGGCCCAGCCATGGTGCGCAGCGCCGCCAAGAACTGGAAAGACGTGGGTGTGGTCACCGACGCCAGCCAGTACGAGGCCGTGATCGGTGAACTGAAGGCCGGCGGCAAGCTGAGCGACACACTGCGTTTTGCGCTGTCGGTTGCCGCCTTCAACCGCATTGCTCAGTACGACGGCGCCATCAGCGACTACTTGTCCTCGGTGACGTTTGAGGAAGAGAAACTGGCCGAAAGCTATGTGCCGGAGCGCAACGCATTCCCCGGCCAGTCCAACGGCCATTTCATCAAAGTGCAAGACTTGCGTTACGGCGAGAACAGCCACCAGCAGGCCGCGCTCTACCGCGATCTGTATCCGGCCCCCGGCTCGCTGGTCACCGGTGTGCAGCTGCAGGGCAAGGAACTGAGCTACAACAACATCGCCGATGCCGACGCCGCCTGGGAATGCGTCAAGAGCTTCGAAGCGCCGGCCTGTGTGATCGTCAAACACGCCAACCCCTGCGGCGTGGCCCTTGGCAAAGACGCCCACGAGGCGTATGCCAAGGCCTTCCAGACCGACCCGACCAGCGCGTTTGGCGGCATCATCGCCTTCAACCGCCCGGTGGACAAAGCCGCGGCTGAGGCGGTGGTCAAGCAGTTTGTTGAGGTGCTGATAGCGCCCGACTTCACGCCCGAAGCCCTGGAGATCTTTAAGCCCAAGGTCAATGTGCGGTTGATGACAATCGCCTTGCCGGCTGGTGGCCAGACGCCCTGGAGCCAGGGCCGCAACGCCATGGACGCCAAGCGCGTGGGTTCGGGCCTGCTGCTGCAAAGCGCCGACAACCACGAATTGGCCCTGGCCGACCTGAAAGTCGTGACCGTCAAGCAGCCCACGCCCGATGAACTTGAAGATTTGCTGTTCGCCTGGAAAGTGGCCAAATTCGTCAAGTCCAACGCCATCGTGTTCTGCAAGAACGGCATGACCTTGGGCGTGGGGGCCGGGCAGATGAGCCGCCTGGATTCAGCTCGCATCGCCAGCATCAAGGCCGAAGCCGCGAAGCTCAGTCTGCAGGGCACTGTGGTCGCCAGCGATGCGTTCTTCCCTTTCCGTGACGGCCTGGATGTGGTGGTCGACGCAGGCGCCACCTGCGTGGCCCAGCCGGGGGGCTCCATGCGGGACCAGGAAGTGATTGACGCTGCCAATGAGCGCGGTGTTGCGATGGTGTTCACCGGTGTTCGGCACTTCCGGCATTGATCGGTCTCATGAGAGTTTTCAAATCCCGGCCTGGCCCCGGTGCTCAAACGCGCCGCTGTCGACACGGGTTTGGCCAACCCCACGCCAGTTCAGGCCGTGGCGATTCCTGC
>CAYMMK010000141.1:0-1955 GCA_964391575.1 uncultured Limnohabitans sp. | reverse complement strand
CCTGCGAGCATGTGGCCAGCCAGCTTTGCCAGGCGGGCATTGACGCCACGGCTTTTCATGGTGAGATGCGTCAAGGCGCGTGTCTGGGGGCGCTGAGCGACTTCAAGGCGGGACGTGGGGATGTGGTCGTGACGACCGACCTGGCCGTGCGTGGCAACGGCGGCGTCAAGGGCAAGCGCCCCAGCAAGAAGGATAAATGACGGGCGGTGCAGGCCAGCGGCCCGCCGGTCAACAAGCCGGATTAAGCGGTACCGTCGGGTGCCTCGGTTTCGCTGGCAGTGACCGCTTCCGGTTGGATCGGGGCAGGCACGCGATGGCCGTGTTTGCTCAGGATCTCCACATACACCGATGCAAGGCCTGATCGGGCAGCCGCATCCACCGCCTCGATCACCGCCCCCACGCGCACCACCTGCGCGTTGTCAGCGCTGACGCCCACTTTGCAGTCAAAGTCCCAGAAGTCTGCGCCAGCCGGGACGGGGCGGTTGCGTTCGCGCTTGAAGTATTTGCGGATGTCGTGTTTGACGGCTTCGAGCACACGCTCGGGGTGCTTGCCCTCGGGGGTGAGGGGGTAGGTTTTTTTCATGGGGGGTCCTCGCGGGATTCAGAGACGCCCGGTCAGGACGGAAGTAGCAGAATTATGGCGCGAGTCGCCATTTGAGTTGAAAACTCACGGCTCCATACAAGCGGTCTTTGAGTGGCGGTATCCAGGCCACATTCAGCCCAAAGCGCTGGCCCTCCCAGCTGGCCACCGGGATCAGGGCCGGGAACCAGCCGCCGTTGAAGGCCTTCGGGTAGCCGTTGAAGGCACCGCCGACGACGCCGAGCCGGGCACCCGCAAAAGTCAGGGGTTGGTAATACGCGCCCACATAATTTGAGTAGGCGTTGTCGCTGTTGATGAAACGGCCCCCCGTGGCTGTCCAGCTGTTATCCAGTGCGTACTCGAAACCGACACCCGGGTTGGCGTTGCGCAGGCCCTTGTCGCTGTCAAAGTGGGCCGAGTAAAACCCGGCATTGATCCACAGACGGCGGGTGTCCATGTCGGCTTGCGCCAGACTGGCCGACGCCAGCAGGGCCAGTGCGAGCGCAGCTTTCATGTCAAAGCGAGGCGAAGACTTCTCGTGCGGCCTGCACAGTGGCAGCGATGTCGGCCTCGCTGTGGGCCGCGCTCACAAATCCGGCTTCGTACAGCGCGGGAGCGATGTAGACGCCACGCTCGAGCAGGCCATGGAACAGCTTGTTGAATTTGGGGCTGTCGCTGGTCATGACCCTGGCGTAGTTCTGCGGCAGTTCGGGCAGCAGGAAGAAGCCGAACATGCCGCCCTGGCAGTCGGCGGCAAAAGGCACACCGGCCTGGGCAGCCGCACCCTTGAGGCCGTCCACCAGGCTTTGGGTGCGGGCACTCAAGGCGTCCCAGAAGCCGGGTCTGGTGATTTCGCGCAGGGTGGCCAGACCACAGGCGGTGGCGACCGGGTTGCCACTGAGGGTACCTGCCTGGTAGACCGGGCCGGTGGGCGCCAGCTTGGACATGATCTCGCGCGGGCCGCCAAAGGCTGCAAGCGGCATGCCCCCGCCGATCACCTTGCCGAGCACCGTCATGTCGGGCCGAAAGCCCGGGATCAGACCGGCATACACACTCTGGGCCGAGCCCAGGGCGACACGAAAGCCGGTCATGACTTCGTCAAACACCAGCAGCGCACCATGCTCGGTGCACAGTTCGCGACAGCGCTTCATGAAAGGCACGCTGGCGCGCACAAAGTTCATGTTTCCGGCAATCGGCTCGATCATCACGCAGGCCAGCTCGGGGCCGTGCAGCTCGAACGCTTCTTCGATTTGTTCGACGTTGTTGAACTCCAGCACCAGGGTGTGCTGGACCACTTCGGGCGGGACGCCAGCGCTGGTAGGGTTGCCAAAGGTGGCCAGCCCCGAGCCGGCCTTGACCAGCAGTGCATCGGCAT
>CAYMMK010000140.1:0-3730 GCA_964391575.1 uncultured Limnohabitans sp. | reverse complement strand
TGCGGATTCCCGTGTGAAAGTAGGACATTGTCAGGCTTCTACAGCCCAAAACGCCCCACCTTTTGGTGGGGCGTTTTTTTTGTATGCATGGTGATCTTTGCAAGAATGTGACAATTTTTTTTCGGCGTGTGACACAGTCTTTGTTCCGGGTCGAAATATAATTTTTATCTTTGCAGTGAGCGGCATATTTGTGTTGCGATTGCAGCGTAAAGCCCAATGAAAGGCCAAGCGAGCGCAAAACGCTACTGGCCCTGCGGTAGCCTGCTCGCCTAACACTTGCGGCTCCTTCCACCACACCACAAAGCCGCTCATACACATGCCAATAAAGCTTCAGATCCGTCGGTTCGCAAACGTACATTGGTCGGTGTGGATCATGAGCCTAGGCTTGTGCTGTGGTGCAGTCGCGCAAGTGCCGTCCGCGCTGGGCACTGCCGCCGCTCCTGTGCCCAACCCAATGACGCCAGCAGCGCCTGCAGGTGTGGGCGCCTTGCCAGGCCCTGCCATCGGCTTGCAAACCCCGCCGGTGCCAATCATGCCCCCTCGCCCCGATTTGGGCGCACAAGATGCAGGGCGTGCTAGCGTGGCTGTGCCGCGTGCACCGCAGCCCATGGTGCCCAGCCAATTCCAGAGGTTTGTACAAGAGAGCACCGGGAAATTGTTGCCCGTCTATGGGGCCAACCTGTTTGACAACCCCCTGGCCTACGCCGCTGACAGCAGCGTGGCAGCCCCTGGTGAGTACGTCCTCGGGACCGGTGACGAAGTCAAAATCATCGTCACCGGCACCTTTGACTATGCAGGCAGCCAGACGATTGATCGCAATGGCCAGATCAGCCTGCCCAAAATTGGCACGTTCAACCTGGCCGGCGTGCAGGTCAAGGACCTCGAAGCCTCGGTGCGCAAGCAGGTGGCCACCGTCTTCACCAACGTCAATGTCAATGCCAGCTTGGGCAAGCTGCGCGGTGTCACGGTCTATGTGGTGGGCCAGGCCCGCCAGCCCGGCACCTACAACCTGACCAGCCTGTCGACTTTGGTCAATGCCGTTTTTGCCAGTGGCGGCCCCTCGTCCAACGGCAGCATGCGTCACATCAGCCTTCGGCGCGGCGGCAGGACTGTCACCACACTCGACTTGTATGACTTCATCGCCAAAGGCGACAAAAGCCGTGACGTGCTGCTCCAGCCCGGTGATGTCATCACCATTCCACCCGCCGGACCACGAGCGGCCATAACCGGTGCCACCGACCATGGTGCCATCTATGAACTCAAAGATGGCACCAGCCTGCAAGACCTGCTGGCTTTGGGCGGCGGCATGCCCACACTGGCCAGTCCGCAAAAAGCCCTCCTCGAGCGGATCGATGCGCAGCAAGCTGGCGCCGCTCGCCTGGTACAAAACCTGGCGCTCAACCCCGAAGGCCTGGCTCTAAAACTGCGTGACGGCGATGTGCTCACCCTGCTGCCCATCAGCCCCGCCTTTGCCAACGCCGTGACGTTGCAAGGCACCGTGGCCCAACCCCTGCGGCACGTCTGGCAACCCGGCATGCGCGTTCAAGACCTGATCCCCGACCGCGAAGCCCTCATCACCCCCAACTACTACCTGCGCAAAAACCAGCTGGTTCAAAACCGCACCGCCAACCTCAAGAATCAGGGCCTGACACCCGCACAGATCCTGGCCATCGAAAAAGCCCAGAACCAGCCCGAAGACTTGGCGCTGGCCACAGAAATCATTGCCGGAAATGCCCAGGAACGGATCGTGGCAGGAGCCAGCCTGAATGAGCGTGTACGCGGCGCAGTCGACCAGATCAACTGGGACTACGCCGTCATCGAGCGCCTGAACAAGCAGGAACTGCGCTCCGAGTTGATCCCCTTCAACCTGGGCAAGGCCATCGTGGCCAAAGACCCCCAGCACAACCTGCTGCTGCAGCCCGGTGACGTGATCACCATCATGGGCAGCTCAGACTTGCAGCTGCCCATGGAGCGCAAAACCCGCCTGGTGCGCATCGAGGGCGAGGTGGCCGCCCCAGGCCTTTACATGGCCCTGCCCGGCGAGACCCTGCCTCAACTGCTGTCTCGTGTGGGTGGCATGACGCCGCAGGCTTACCTGTTTGGTGTCGAATTCACCCGCGAGAGCGTGCGCAAGCAGCAGCAGCAAAATCTCGACCAGATCGTACGCCAGCTCGAAAGTCAGCTCTCGAGTGCCGGTGCCTCTCTGGCCGCCAACCTGACGGGTGAGCGCGCCGCCCAAGCCCAAGTCCTACAGCAGCAACAGCAGCAGCAATTACAGGCCCAGATCAACCGCCTCAAGACCCTGCGCAGCAAAGGCCGTGTGGCCATGGAACTGCCCGCCGATGCCAAACGGCTCGACGCCCTGCCGGCCGTGCCGCTGGAAGACGGAGACGCCATCCTGGTGCCCAGCATGCCTGCTTTTATCTCGGCGGCCGGCAGTGTCTTCAATGAAAACGTCATGCTCTACAGACCCGGCAAAACCGTGGGTGAGGTCCTGCGCAGCGCCGGCCTGACCGAAGAAGCCGATCCCGCCCAGGCCTTTGTGCTGCGGGCCGATGGCAGCGTCTTGAGCCGCCGCAGCACCGGCTGGCTCAGCAGCTTCGAGTCCACCAAGCTCATGCCCGGTGACACCGTCATCGTGCCGCCCAAGGTGGACCGCGAGAGCAACTACAACTTCGTCGTCCGCGCCCTGCGCGACTGGACCCAGATCTTCAGCAACCTGGGCATCGGCGCCGCTGCCATCCGCACCCTGCGCAACTGACATGACCGACACGCCTCCAATCCCCGAAGACGACGAAATCAGCCTGCTCGACTTGCTGCAGACCATCGTTGACAACCTGCGCCTGCTCATCCTGGGGCCTTTGGCCGTGGGCCTGGCGGCGCTGGGCATCAGCTTTGCCATCCCACCCACCTTCAGCGCCAAAACCCAGTTTTTGCCCCCGCAGCAGCAGCAAAGCGCCGCCGCCAGCATGCTCGCCAGCCTGGGCAGCCTGGGGGGGCTGGCCGGTGCCGCCGCCGGCCTCAAAAACCCGGCCGACCAGTATGTGGCCTACATGAAGAGCAACGCGGTGGAAGACGCGCTGATCGAGCGCTTCAAGCTGATGGACCGCTACGAAAAGAAGCTCAAGGACGATACCCGCAAAGAACTGGAAAAGAATGTCCGCATCGCCAGCGGCAAAGACGGCCTGATCAGCGTCGAGTTTGACGACAAGGACCCGAAATTCGCCGCCGACGTGGCCAACGCCTATGTGGAAGAACTGCGCACGGTGCTCAGCCGCCTGGCTGTCACCGAAGCCCAGCAGCGCCGCTTGTTCTTTGAAAAGCAACTTGTCCAAGCCAAAGACAACCTCACAAAAGCCGAGCAAGCCCTCAAAGCCACCGGCATTTCAGACAGCGTGCTCAAGAGCAACCCCGCAAGCGCCGTGGCCGGCGTGGCCGCGCTCAAGGCGCAAATCACCGCGCAAGAAGTCAAAGTCGGCGCCATGCGCGGCTACCTGGCCGAAACCGCCCCCGACTTCAAACAGGCCCTGACCGAGCTGGCCAACCTGCGTGCACAACTGGCCAAGCAAGACAAAGCCGAAGCCACAGGCAGCGCCGCTGCAGGGCAGGGCGACTACATCAGCCGCTACCGCGACTTCAAGTACCACGAGACCCTGTTCGAGCTCTTTGCCAAACAGTACGAAATCGCCCGCGTGGACGAATCGCGCGAAGGCGCCGTCATCCAGGTGCT
>CAYMMK010000139.1:1006-3821 GCA_964391575.1 uncultured Limnohabitans sp. | reverse complement strand
AGCCTGCTGGTTTTTCGTCTGCTGTGGGGGCTGGTCGGCGGACGCTGGTCACGCTGGACGCGGCTGACGCTGGGGCCGCGCGCAGTCGGGGCCTACCTGCGCCAAAGCCACGACCCCAGATGGCACGCCGGGCACAATCCGCTGGGCTCTTGGGCAGTGGTGGTGATGCTGCTGTGTCTGCTCGTTCAGGCCACTACAGGGCTGTTCAGTGACGACGAGATCGCCTTTGCCGGCCCGCTGGTGTCGCTGGTTTCGGGAGCAGCGGTGAGTGCGGCCACCGCCTGGCATAAAGGATGGGGCAAGATCCTGCTGATCGTGCTGGTGCTGTCGCACCTGCTGGCCTTGCTGGTGCATCGCTGGCGCAGGCACCCGCCGCTGGTGCCGGCCATGGTGCATGGTGACAAGGTTTTACCCGAAACCGTGCCAGCCAGCGATGACCGCCTCCAGGACCGGCTGCTGGCGCTGGGCCTGCTGATGGTCAGTGCAGGCACGGTCCAGTGGGCGCTGGCATGGGGCAAGCCCTGATCGCCGCCCCCTGACCGGGCGCTACACTGCCTGACCCTGTCACAGCGGCTAAGCATTTGGACACTCCTGCCATCGAATGGACCACGCCCGTCTCGCCAGAGGCGCTCGATGAGGCGCGGACCCTATTTCTCGAGTACGCACAATCGCTGGGCATCGACCTGAACTTCCAGGCCTTTGATGCCGAACTGGCCGCGCTGCCAGGTGATTACGCCACACCCCGCGGCGCCCTGCTGCTGGCCTGGGTGGACGGTGCGCTGGCGGGCTGCTGCGCCTTGCGCCCGCTCGACAGCACCGACTATCCGAACGCTGCCGAAATGAAACGCCTGTTTGTGCGCAAGGCGTTCAGAGGTTTTGGCCTGGGCCGGCAGCTGGCCGAGCGGATCCTCGACGAGGCGCGCAGAGCCGGCTACAGCTGCGTGCTGCTCGACACGCTTGACGACATGGAGGCGGCTCGCGCGCTTTACCAGGATCTGGGGTTCGAGGAAATTCCCCCTTACTACCACAACCCCCATGCGGGCGCCCATTACCTCAAGGTCGAACTCGACTGAGAGTGACGCAGGGACAAGAAAAAGGGCCGCAGGTGCGGCCCTGGGGCGGGAGGGGCCGCAATTCAGCCCTTGGCCTGGGCCAGCAGTGTGGCCGCGTCACTGACTTCGAATTTGCCAGGGCCTTCGATGTTGAGGCTGGCCACGGTGCCGTCCTTGACGAGCATCGAGTAACGGTTGCTGCGCAATCCCATGCCGCGCGATGCGAGATCGAGCGTCAGACCGGTGGCCTGGGTGAAGGCGGCGCTGCCATCGCCCAGCATGCGGACCTTGGTGCCGGTTTTCTGTTCGCGTGCCCAGGCGCCCATGACAAAAGCATCGTTGACGCTCACGCACCAGATTTCGTCCACACCGGCAGCACGCAGGGCTTCATAGTGTTCGACATAGCCCGGCACATGCTTGGCTGAACAGGTTGGGGTGAAAGCCCCGGGCAGGGCAAACAGGGCGATGGTCTTGCCGGCCGCGGCTTTCTCCACATCCACCGGATTGGGGCCGATGCTGCAACCGTTGCCTTCCACTTCGGAATATTCCATCAGGGTCGCCGATGGCAGGCGGTCTCCAACTTTGATCATGGGTGCTCCTTCGAGGGGTTGGGATAAAAAAAACGACCCACCATTGTGGGCCGTTTCGGGCAAGTCTGCAGGGGGTGAGCTTTGTCAGCTCAGACCACGGCAGCCTTTTGCACCAGCCGGGTCGCGACCCAGTTCTTGGTGCGGGAGATCGGGCGGCTTTCGGTGATTTCAATCACGTCACCCAGGTGGTATTCACCCTTTTCGTCGTGCGCATGGTATTTGCTCGACTTGGCCACGATCTTGCCGTAGAGCGCGTGCTTGACGCGACGCTCTACCAGCACGGTCACAGTCTTGGCCCGCTTGTCGCTGACCACCTTGCCGATCAAGGTGCGCTTGAGGGATGTTTTGGCTTCCGTCATGGTCACTCCTTACTTGGCGGCCCGCTTTTGAGCGAGGATGGTCTTGGCCCGGGCAATGGCACGACGGGTTTCACCCAGCGTACCGGTATTGCCCAGCTGTTGTGTCGCCTTTTGCATGCGCAGGCCGAAGTGGGCCTTTTGCAGCGACTTGATTTCTTCCTGGAGTCCGGCGACGTCTTTCTGGCGCAGTTCAGCAGCTTTCATTTCGTATTTCTCCTGATCACTGGCCAATCATGCGGGCGACAAACGTGGTGCGCAGGGGCAGCTTGGCGGCGGCCAGCTTGAACGCCTCGCGTGCGAGCTCCTCGGGCACGCCGACGATTTCGTACAGCACCTTGCCCGGCTGGATTTCAGCCACGTAGTACTCGGGGTTGCCCTTGCCGTTACCCATACGCACTTCAGCGGGTTTGGTGGAAATCGGCTTGTCGGGAAACACACGGATCCAGATGCGTCCACCGCGCTTGACGTGACGGGAAATGGCACGACGGGCGGATTCGATCTGGCGGGCCGTCAGACGGCCACGGTCCGTGGACTTCAGGCCGAAATCACCGAACGCCACCGTGTTGCCACGGGTGGCGATGCCGGTGTTGCGGCCTTTTTGTTCCTTGCGGAACTTTCTGCGTGCAGGTTGCAGCATGTTCTTGCTCCTTATTGGCCGTCAGCTGCTGCAGCTGGCGCGGCGACGGTGCGAACGCGCTTAACGGCGGGTTTAGAGGCTTCAGCACCACCGGCTTCTGCCGGCTTGTCGCTTCCGTCAGACGGCGCGGCGTTGGTACCCATAGGACGGCGTGCACCGCGTGGTGCGGGACGGTCG
>CAYMMK010000139.1:0-996 GCA_964391575.1 uncultured Limnohabitans sp. | reverse complement strand
ACGCGCTTAACGGCGGGTTTGGCATCGCCACCAGCACCGGCAGGCTTGTCACTGCCATCGGTGGGAGCGGTGTTGGTGCCGGAGGCGCGGCGGGGACCGCCACGGCGATCACCGGCAGGCCCACGGCTGTCACGGCGCGGTCCACGCGGGCGACGCTCGTCATCGGCGCGCGGCTCGGCCAGGGCGGGTGCGTCGTTGCGGCCCAGGGTGTCCCCCTTGTAGACCCACACCTTCACGCCAATCACACCATAGGTGGTCTTGGCTTCGGAGAAACCGTAGTCAATGTCGGCACGCAGGGTGTGCAGCGGCACTCGGCCTTCACGGTACCACTCGGTACGGGCGATTTCGATGCCATTGAGGCGACCTGCCGACATGATCTTGATGCCCTGGGCACCCAGACGCATGGCGTTTTGCATGGCACGCTTCATGGCGCGGCGGAACATGATCCGCTTCTCGAGCTGTTGGGTGATCGAGTCGGCAATCAGCTGGGCATCGATTTCGGGCTTTCGCACTTCCTCGATGTTCACTGCTACCGGCACGCCCAGACGGACGGCCAGTTCCTTCTTGAGGTTTTCGATGTCCTCGCCCTTCTTGCCGATCACCACGCCCGGACGGGCCGAAAAGATGGTGATGCGGGCGCTCTTGGCGGGGCGCTCGATCAGCACGCGAGAAACCGCAGCGTTCTTGAGTTTCGCCTTGAGGTATTCGCGCACCTTGATGTCTTCGGCCAGCATGCCGGCGAAGTCACGGTTGCTGGCGTACCAGCGGCTAGCCCAGTTGCGGCTCACTGCAAGGCGAAAGCCCGTGGGGTGGATTTTTTGTCCCATTTCTTCCTATGCCTTTCAGTTACCAACCGTCACATACACATGGCATGTGGGCTTGCTGATGCGGTTGCCACGGCCTTTGGCGCGGGCGGTGAAGCGCTTGAGGGTGGCGCCTTGCTCGACGTAGATGGTTTTCACCTTCAGCTCGTCGATGTCAGCACCGTCGTTGTGT
>CAYMMK010000138.1:0-3821 GCA_964391575.1 uncultured Limnohabitans sp. | reverse complement strand
GTGCAGCGGGTCGCGAGGATCCAGCGCCTTGCGGTGTCGGGGGCGGGTATCGAGTGTGTCGAGGACCCGCAATCCGGCCGATCCGATCCAATCCAACAAAGCTTCACGGCTGCGCAGCCCGAGATGTTCGGCCAGATCCGACAGGATGAGCCAGCCCTCGCCGCCGGCGACGAGGTGCAGGCCCAGACCTTGCAGGAAACCCTTGAGCATGCGACTGTCCTCGTCATACAGTGCCTGTTCGATCGGGCTGCTGGCGCGGGCCGGAAGCCAGGGGGGATTGCAGACAATCAGGGCGGCCTGTTGATCGGCAAACAGATCCGCCCTGAGCAAGGTGATGCCGGTGCGCTGATGACGCTCGAAATTGTCCCGCGCACAAGCCAGTGCGCGCTCGGAGATGTCGGTAGCAATGACGTGCCCGACGCCCCTGTGACGCAGCAGTGCGGCCACCACACCGGTGCCGGTGCCGATGTCCATGGCCAACGGATGGTCTTGCAATGCCGCAGGCAAGGGGGCCTGCGCGATGAGTTGCAGATACTCCCCCCGCAATGGAGAAAACACGCCATAGTGCGGGTGGATGGTGCAGCCCAGCTCTTGCACCTGCACCCCCCGCCGGTACCACTCGCGTGCGCCGATCAGGCCTTGAAGGGACTGCAACGACACCACGCAGGCTTGTGTGCCCGGTCCCCAGGCCTGCTCACAGGCGCTGCGGACCTCCGGAGCTCGACGCAAGGCACAGTGATAAAAGCGATCGAGCTCGATCAGCACCAGACCCAGAATGCGGCTGCGCTGGGCTTGGTTCTTGCGATGAAGATGAAAGGCTTGCGCTGGGCTTGTCACTGCTGCCGGGGCGCGACGAGGCTCAAGGCTTCGGTCGACACGCCGTTGCAGCGCAAGCCACAGCTGCCGGGCATTGTGATAATCCCCACGCCAGAGCAGGCCCGTACCCTCGCAGACCAGCCGGTAAGCCCGATCGGCGCTTAAGCTGTCGTCGGCCAGCATCACCTTTCTTGGCGGCCTGGCTCCATTCTCACTGCGCCAAATCGCCGTGCGCATCTGTCCCTGCTCTTCCCAACTAAGCTGCGCGGGGGCGGACAAGGACGGTTGAACAGTTTGGGTCACGGTGCATCCTATCGCCCGTCGGGGTTGCAAAGACTCACAATTGGGCTGCGGTGACGGCCCACCAGCAGTCACAATACAGCACCCATTGAATTTGCGTCATGACACCGCCACATCCGGCCCCCATTGCTTCGCCCCGGCCTGTGCCTGACCGGTTGCACTTTGCATTGCTTGTCCCGACCTGTAACCCTGGGCCCCGGTGGACCGATTTTTTACAGGCCCTGGCCAGTCAGACGCGGTCACCTGAGCGGGTGGTGTTTCTGGATTCAGAGTCGGACGATGGCAGTGTGGCCCAGAGCCTGGCTGCAGGTCATGAGGTCTGGCCCATCTCGCGCAGCCAGTTCAGCCACGGGGGCACACGCCAACTGGGCGTGGAACGGTTTGCGAGGGACATGGACGCAGTGGTCTTCATGACCCAGGATGCGGTCCTGGGTCATCCCCAGGCGCTCGAATTGCTGGTGGGTGGCCTTCAAGGGCCTGAGGTGGCTGCGGTCTGGGGGCGTCAGATGCCCAGCGCGCAGGCCACCGCGGTGGCGGCGCATGCGCGCCTGTTCAACTACCCTGCGCAAAGCCGGACGGTCAGCCTTGCAGATCGCCTGTCACTGGGACTCAAGGCCTGCTTTTTTTCCCATTCCTTTGCCGCTTACCGGGTCTGCGCGTTGCAGGCTGCAGGGGGACTGGCCTCCGATGTCATCCTGGGCGAAGACATGCACATGGCTGCTCGGCTGTTGATGGCAGGCGCCCGGATTGAATACCGTGCCCAGGCTTTCGTTTATCATTTCCATAACTACTCTTGGAGGCAGGACCTCGCCCGCTACTTCGACACCGGGGTATTCCATGCCAGCCAGCCTTGGCTGCTGGAGACCTTTGGCAGGGCCGGTGGTGAGGGTTGGCGCTACCTGCGCTCCGAGTGGACGTATCTGCTGGCGAATGCCCCGAACCGGATCCCGGAGGCGTTGGTGCGCAATGTCTTGAAGCTGTCCGGCTATCATTTAGGGCGCTGTCATGGAGCGATTCCACGCAGACTCAGTCAGCTTCTGTCCATGAACAAGGGATACTGGACTTGAACCTTCCCGCCCACAAGCTCTTCAAAGCCCCCCTGCAGGTGACCCACCTGACGCTGGGCAAGGTGCGCCTGTCCAAGTTGGCCATTCTGGTCGGGGATGCCGTGGCATTTGCCCTGGCGTTTGTACTGGCCGTGGCCTTGGCCACGGCCCTGACGGGGCGCATGGCGTGGGGGCAATGGTGGGCGGGTCAGGACATCCAGCGCTTTGTTTCCTGGGGTCTCCTGGGTGTGTTGGGACTGACACTTCTGTTGACGCGCTACCAACACTACAGCGACCGCCGCCCTCTGTGGGATGAGTTGAGTGACTTCACTCGCCTGGTCGGTGTGCTGGCCCTCATGGACATGGCCCTGGTGGCAGTGACCCGCTGGAATGCCTCACGACTGTGGTGGCTGCTCTCATGGGTGTGCGTGCTGGTGCTTCTGGTGTTGGTGCGTGCCCTGACGCGCCAATTGCTCAAGCGTCTGTCCTTGTGGACACGACCGACCATCATCATTGGCGTCGGCCCCAATGCAGCGGAGGCGGCCCTTGCACTCAACAGCCAGCCTGAACTGGGCTTTGAGGTGATCGGTTTTGTGGATGCGGGTGGACAGGGCGGGGCTGTGTCCGGCGAGACCCGGCCGCGACTGGCGGCCGATCAGATGGTCGAGGTCGCCGATCAGCCGGGCATCCAGTGGGTGATTGCGCTGGAACACGCCCAGTCTGAGCAGCGGGAACAATGGCTGCGACATCTGGCGCAATGGGGGGCTGCCGACGTGAGCGTCATTCCGGCCATGCGCGGCGTGCCTTTGCATGGCACGGACATGTCGCATTTCTTCTCGCATGAGGTGGCCTTGCTGCGCATGCGCAACAACCTTCGCCGCTGGCCTGCACGCCTGACCAAGCGTGTCTTTGATACCCTGGCGGCGTTGGGGCTGTTGATGCTGCTCAGCCCCTTGCTGGGTGTGATTGCACTGCTGATCCGGCGTGACGGGGGGCCGGCCATGTTTGCCCACCCTCGCATCGGCAAAAAGGGACGCGTGTTCAGCTGCTATAAGTTCCGCACCATGGTCGTGGATGCCGAGCAACAGCTTGAACATTTGCTGCAAAGAAGGCCGGAGCTGCGCAACCAGTGGCAAAGCGAGCGCAAGTTGCGACATGACCCGCGAGTGAGTTCTATCGGTCGCCTGTTGCGACGCACCAGCCTCGACGAGCTGCCCCAGCTGATCAACGTCATCCGGGGAGAGATGAGCCTGGTGGGGCCTCGGCCGGTGGTCAAGGCCGAACTGCATCGCTACGGCGATGAGGTGGGGTACTACCTCATGGTACGCCCCGGGATGACCGGTCTTTGGCAGGTCAGCGGGCGCAATGATGTGGACTATGACACCCGCGTCTATCTGGACACCTGGTACGTCAAGAACTGGTCCTTGTGGCACGACCTGGTCATCTTGTTCAAGACCACTGGTGTGGTCCTGACCCGCAGCGGAGCTTATTGAGTCTTGTGGTCTGGGGTCGTGCTTGCGCGCAGCACGTAGGCCGTCATCTCGGCAAAGCCTGCACCACGCTCGGTCTGGCAGATAAATTTTGGGGGATGCTGTAACTGTGCAGCAAAGCGGCGGATGTTGGCCACGCCCACGCTGTGGGGAAAGTGTTTGAACATCA
>CAYMMK010000137.1:2862-3922 GCA_964391575.1 uncultured Limnohabitans sp. | reverse complement strand
AGCAACATGCCAGCAACCATGGCCAGAACGAAAACGGCGGCCTTGGGTTGCCCCGAGAACATCGACACGATGCCCGGACCAGGACAAAAGCCCGCCAAGCCCCATCCCGCGCCGAACACCGTTGCTCCTATCACCAGACGGCGGTCGATCTGGTTGGCTTGGGGAAGGTGCAAGGCGCCGCCCAGGAAATTCGTGGCTCGATGCTTGGCTACAGAGAAGGCAAAAATGCCAACCAGGATCGCGCCGCCCATGACCAGGGCGAGGGAAGGATCCCAGGTGCCAAACAGATCCAGAAAGCCCAATACCTTGCCTGGGTCGGACATACCTGAGAGCAACAGACCCATGCCAAACAGCAGTCCGGCAACAAATTCAGTGATTTTTTGCATGATCTTTCCCCTCGCGTTAAAGCAGATGACGCACAACAAACACTGTCGCGAAACCCGCGCCCATGAAGGTCAGGGTTGCCACCAGGGAGCGCGGCGACAGGCGTGAGAGCCCGCAGACGCCATGTCCGCTGGTACAGCCCGAGCCGTAGCGCGTTCCAAGCCCGACCAGGAGGCCTGCCACCACCACAAGACCGTAGCTTGCGTCGATGCGTGGTGCCGACAGAAATCCGGCAGGTGCCAACCAGGCAAAAACGGCAGGTGCCGCCGCCATGCCCAGAAAGAAGAAAACGCGCCAGCCGATGTCGCCCATTCGAGGCGACATCAAACCGCCCAGAATGCCGCTGATGCCCAGAATGCGGCCGTTAAACAGGATGAAGATGGCCGAAGCCAGCCCCAGCACGACTCCCCCCAGAAGAGATGCCCAGGGGGTGAAATGAGCCCAATCAATCGTCATTGCATACTCCTTCGGAAGATCCACAAAACTGTTCGTACAAGACCTCCATCAACGCCAGCGCTTTGGGGCTGGAGAGCTTGTAATAAATGTTCTTGCCCTCGCGGCGGGTACTCACCAGTTCCTCTTCGCGCAGCACGGTGAGCTGTTGAGAGAGCGTGGGCTGCACGATGCCCAGCAACTCCTCGAGCTCGCCCACTCGCTTTTCACCTTGGCTGAGTTG
>CAYMMK010000137.1:0-2762 GCA_964391575.1 uncultured Limnohabitans sp. | reverse complement strand
GGTACGGAATGTGGGTCAGGGCAGGGACGTTTCATCAAGGCAGACTTTTAATTGCTGGGAACGGTTGCAAGCCGATCGACCATCATGTGCAGCAAATGCTCCATCATGGTCATGCGGCGTTCCATCTGCATGTGCATGTTCATCATGCCGCCCATACCACTCATGCCGGACATGCCTGAATGGCTTGCTGACTGAGACTGACCGCTCGATCCTTGCGCGCCTGGAGACATCGTTCCCATACCCCCTGAGGTCGAGCCGCTCATTGCGGACATGCTGGACATACCCATAGTGCCCCCGTGCATTTGACTCATCATGGCCATACTGGACTGCATGACCCTCATGTGATCGTCCATCACTTTGGCACGCTCGGCTGGCGTTTTGGCCGATTTCATCCTCTGGTGCATGTCTTGCATGGCCTTCATTTGCTGGTTGAAGGCTTCGGCACTGGGCATCGAGCCAGGGGCAGGAGCAGCGACATTGACATCGTTACTCGCTGGGTGATGGGATGAATGATCTTGCCCTGCCTGAGGCGTCTGGGCAAATACAACTCCGGAAATTGTCACAGCGGCTACGGTGAGTGGAGCAAGAATTTGTGTAAGCATGATGTGGGTCCTTTACGATCAACGACAGCATGCTCGGTCTTTGGCATCCGGTAATTGACCCCTATCAATCTTCTGTGTGCGGTGGGACGCATGAATGCAAACTCCAGCAAAGGCTGGGACCGGGGATCCCTGGTAGATCGAGCCGGGGACTGAGCGTATGGTTGACACAACCAAGAACATGACGAGCTCAATCACCGAGATTGAGTTCTTATCAATCAGGTCCTGACATGTCTAGTCGAACAAAGCGCCGAACTTCCACCCCAATGTCATGGGCCCCATTGCAAGACCCCGGTCGCTGCCAAACAATTCGCAGTGCGAGTGTTTGCGCTCAAACGAAATACCTGCGTGATGCCAGCAGTGGGATGCCAAACATCATCGCTGTCGCCGAATTGAGCACAACATTGCCCCAAACCCCATGGGCCAGCGAAAAGCAGGTGTCGATCAGGTACCACCCGATCAGAGGCCATGCGATTGCATTCCACGCGTAGCGCTCTCGTTTCATGAAAGGCCCACGTGCCAGCACAATGATCGTCAGCATCCATCCCGACATCACAGCCCCGATGATGCCGTTGGCAAACCGGAGATAGCCCAGCACTTCATCAGGCACCGGTACAGGGCTGGAGACTTGCAGGAAATACACCAGATAGAAAAATGATTCGCCCAGGGAGGGGACAATCATCAGTACTGCGCTCAATCCGAGAACGGTGACTGAGGCAGCCTGGATCAGGCGCGACCACCATCTGAGTTTCCGGGAAAAGGGTTGATCGGGATCGTTTTGCATGGTTGATGCAAGCAGCTGCGCGAGCCATTTATTCAGCGAATACTGCCATGATACCGATCCAAACTCCGGCATACGCAGTGGTTTTGCCAGTGGCGCCTGACGGGCCTCATTGGATGATCATGACCCCACTCAACCGGATCGGTTCACCCAGCCTTCGAACTTTTGGTGTCAGGCGCTTTGGGGCGAAGCATCCGCACTGAAAACAGTGTCCATGTCCGGTCCGCCGAATTCTTCGCGCAGCGCATGGCCATGCTGGTCAATGTCAGGAGCTGGCGGGTATGCTTCACTGTCCCATTCAGTGATCCAGGGGAGGGCTGGGACTTCCAGGGACTTGGTCCCTACCGGCATGCGCCGCGTGCGCAGCTGCGGATGCGCAATCAGATCCTGAACACCGTTGACATTGCCGTACGCGGTCTGCGCCGTCGTCAAGCGGTCGATCACCTCTGCGCTGGTCAGGCTTGCAAATACATCTGCCACCTGCCCGTCAAGCCAGGACCGGTGAGCTACCCGTGCCGCATTGCTGCTGGCGCGGGGATCCTTTGGCAAATCGGGTGCATGCAGAACCTCGCGGCAAAAGTCAGCCCACTCGCGTTCATTCTGGATGGAGATCACGATGTCTCTGCCGTCCGCACAGGTGAAGGCGCCGTAGGGCGCAATGGTGGGGTGTTTGAGACCCACGCGCTGTGGCTCTTTTCCGCCATAGCGGGTCTGGAGGTAGGGGACGCTCATCAGCTCGGCGGCCGAGTCGAACAGGGAAACCTGAATGCCAGAGCCGCGGCCGGTTCGCTCCCTGTGCAGCAGTGCTTGCTGAATGCCGATCAGCGCATTCATGCCCGCGTTGATGTCGCACACCGAAACGCCGATACGACCGAGCGACTCCACACCCTGACCGGGTGCACCTGTGACGGCAATCAGACCACTCTCCGCCTGGACCAGAAGGTCATAGGCCTTCATCTTGAACAGTGGCCCTGATTCGCCGTACCCGCTGATGTCGCAGGTGATCAACCTTGGATACCGCTCGCGCAAAGTTTCCGAGCCAATCCCCATCCTTGAAGTGGCACCTGGCGCGAGATTCTGGATGAACACATCGGCCTGCCCGAGCAAGCGTTCGAGTAATGCCATGTTCTGGGCATTTTTGAGATCCAGTGCGATCGATTCCTTACCCCGGTTGATCCAGACGAAATAAGACGACTCACCGTGCGCTGATGCGTCATAACCGCGGGCGAAATCGCCTTCGGGCCGCTCGATCTTGATCACTCTTGCGCCGGCATCGGCCAGGCGACTGCTGCAATACGGCGCGGCGACAGCCTGCTCCAAAGCCACCACCAGAATGCCTTCCAGTGGCTTGCGGGGCATCGGTTGGCCCATCAGGATCTCCT
>CAYMMK010000136.1:0-3976 GCA_964391575.1 uncultured Limnohabitans sp. | reverse complement strand
GCCCCCACATGCACCTCGCCACGGGCTTCGGCCAGATCCACCTGGCGCTGTCGCTCGGCCAGTTTTTCCTTTTGCTCGGGCGTGCGCTGGTCATGGCAATGGGCGCAGCTGACGCCTTTGACGTAGTGCGGCGACAGCTTGTCTTGCGCGCTCAAGGGCCAGCGGCATGAGCGACACAACTCGTGGCTGCCCACGCCCAGCCCGTGGCCCACGCTGACGCGCTCGTCGAATACGAAGCATTCTCCTTGCCAAAGGCTCTGCTCGGGCGGCACTTCCTCCAGGTATTTGAGGATGCCGCCTTCGAGGTGGTAGACCTCTGCAAAGCCGCGCATCTTCATGAGTGCGGTGGATTTTTCGCAGCGGATGCCGCCGGTACAGAACATCGCCACCTTGGTCTTTTTGGCGGCCTCGCCTTGCAGCCGGGGGTGCGCGTCAAGCCAGGCCGGCAATTGGACAAAGTTTTTGATGTGAGGATTGACAGCGCCCTGGAAAGTGCCAATGGCCACCTCGTAGTCGTTGCGGGTGTCGATGACGACCACATCCGGATCGGCCAGCAAGGCGTTCCAGTCGGCGGGCTTGACGTACTGGCCCACGGTCTTGTTCGGGTCCAGCGCGGGCACACGCAGGGTCACGATCTCTTTTTTGAGCTTGACCTTCATGCGGGTAAAGGGCGGCTTGGGGCTCCATGATTCCTTGTGCTGCAGCGTGGCCAGGCGAGGGTCTGCACGCAGAAAAGCCAGCACGGCGCGGACACCCGCTTCAGGCCCCGCAATGGTGCCGTTGATGCCCTCGCGGGCCAGGAGCAAGGTGCCTTTGACATTGTGGGCCTCGCAACAGGCTTGCAGGGGCGCCTGAAGATCTGCGAAGTCGGGCAGATCGACAAATTTGTAGAGTGCGGCAGTCAGGTAGGGGCTCGGTGAGGACATGCCTGAATTATCCCAGCGCCATCACAGGGGCAGGATGCGCTCGCTGGCCGGGGTGGAGACCCAATCGGCAAATTCATCGGCCAGCTGCCGTGCCGCGCTGGCCGCCGCGTTCCACACCTTCACCCGGGCGGCGAGGTCCTGGCCGTAGGTCATGAAGTCCTTGCGGCACGGCAGTTTGGCGTTGGGCAGGGTGTGGATCCATTGCGGGTTGGGGGCCAGCACCACGGTGTGGTCCAGAAAGGGGCTGGGACGGTGGCGCCATTGGAGGGCTTTGTCGAGCCAGCCGGGCACGACCTGGCGCTGGAAGTGCGGGTACAGCACGATGCGTCCTTCGGCGCGGTCGCCCGGCGTTTGCCAGTCCAGGTGCAGGTGGTAGTCGGTGATGCCGCCGTCCCAATACGCACCGGGTGCGGCCCCTGGAATGTCATGTACCGCCTGCAGCGCAAAGGGGATGGAGCAGCTGGCCTGCACGGCGGGCATGAAGTTGGCTTCGGTCAGCGGGTGCTGGCGGGTGCGAAAGTCGCGCGTGGCAAAGGGCAGCGGCCCTTGCGATGAAAACACCACCCGCTCCAGCCAGGCGCCCAGGGCCGGTCGGGCCAGTGCATTGCTGAGGTAGGCCCCAGCGTAGCCCAGGGGCGTGGCCAGCGGATGCTCGCGCCGAAGGAGGTGGCGCCCGTGAGAGGTGACCACGTGCAGGCGATAGCGCGGGTGCTGCAGTACCTCGGCGATGCGCCCGCCGTAAAAGGCCTGCAGGTTGCGACCAAATTCGCGGCTGACCTGCTCGGCCGTCACCCGTTTTTGTCCGGGGGCCAGCTCGTAATGCTGGTGGATGTAGTCGTGTTCGAGCCGCTCGAACGCCGCCACCGGGTCATGCAGGCAGGCGCTGGCCATGCGCCAGGCGCCAATGGACGCGCCCACCAGATGCACCGGCTGCCGGGATTGCGCCAGCCAGGGGCCGAAGATGAAACGGTCCAGCGGCCCCAGGATCAGGCCCTTAGGGCCCCCAGCAGCAGCGGGGATGATGCCGATATGCTCGGGCTTCAGGCCGTGTTCACGGATGTGGGCCAGGGCCTTGGGCCCAGCGTGGATGTGGAGGGCTTGCATGTCTCTCAGCGCTTGAGGCCCTGCAGCTTGGCAAAGGCGCTGGCCATGGCGTTGCTGGCGACAGGCGACGAGGTGTAGCCACCGCCACCCCGCTGGCGCTGGCCTGGCCCTGCCCCTTCAAACCGGTTGTCGCGGGGGCCCCGGTCTGCGTTCTGGCGTGCGGCTGCGGCGTCGGTGCGCATGCTCAGGCTGATGCGCTTGCGGGCCACATCGACTTCGAGCACCTTGACCTTGACGATGTCACCGGTCTTGACCACCTCGCGGGCGTCGCTGACAAACTTGTTGGCCAGCTGGCTCACATGCACCAGGCCGTCCTGGTGCACGCCCAGGTCCACAAAGGCGCCGAACTGGGCCACGTTGGAGACGGTGCCTTCGAGCACCATGCCTTCTTTCAGGTCTTTGATGTCTTCCACGCCTTCATTGAAGCGGGCGACCTGGAAATCCGGGCGCGGATCGCGGCCGGGTTTTTCCAGCTCGCCCAGAATGTCACGGATGGTGATGGCCCCAAACTTCTCGTTGGCAAATTGATCAGGCTTGAGGGCCTTGAGCACCTCGGCCCGGCCCATCACCTCCTGGATCGGCTTGGCCGTCTTGACAAGGATTTGTTCAACCACAGGGTAGGTTTCGGGGTGCACGCCGGTCATGTCCAGCGGGTTGTCGCCGCCCCGGATGCGCAAAAAGCCCGCGCTTTGCTCAAAGGTCTTGGCGCCCAGCCCGGTCACCTTGAGCAGCTCCTGGCGGTTTTTGAAGGCGCCGTTGGCTTCGCGCCAGCGCACCACCGATTTGGCCACGGTGCCGGAAAGGCCCGACACGCGTGAGAGCAAGGGCACGCTGGCCGTGTTCAGGTCCACGCCCACCGAGTTCACGCAGTCCTCAACCACGGCGTCGAGCTGGCGCGCCAGTTCACTCTGGTTCACATCGTGCTGGTACTGACCCACGCCAATGCTCTTGGGGTCAATTTTGACCAGCTCGGCCAGCGGGTCCTGCAGGCGGCGGGCAATGGAGGCGGCTCCGCGCAGGCTCACGTCCACGTCGGGCATTTCCTGGCTGGCGAACTCGCTGGCGGAATAGACCGAAGCGCCCGCCTCGCTCACCACCACTTTGGTGATGCCGTGCTCGGGGTGCAGCCTGGCGAGCTGCTTGATCAACTCGCCCGCCAGTTTGTCGGTTTCACGGCTGGCGGTGCCGTTGCCAATGGCAATCAGATTGACGCCATGCTTCTCGCACAGCTTGGCCAGGGTGAAGAGCGCGCCGTCCCAGTCGCGGCGCGGCTCGTGGGGGAAGACGGTGGCGGTGTCGACCAGCTTGCCGGTCTTGTCCACCACGGCCACCTTCACGCCGGTGCGGATGCCGGGGTCCAGGCCCATCACGGCCTTGGGGCCTGCCGGGGCGGCCAGCAGCAGGTCGCGCAGGTTGTCGCCAAACACCTTGATCGCGACTTTTTCGGCGTCTTCGCGCAGGCGGGCAAACAGGTCGCGCTCGGTGGACAGGGACAGCTTGACGCGCCAGGTCCAGGCCACGCATTTGCGGATCAGGTCATCGGCCGGGCGGGCGCTGTGGCTGCAGCCCAGGTGCAGCGCGAGCTTGCCTTCGGCGATGCTGGGTTTGCCCGGGTGAGGCTCGACCGGGAGCACCGGCTTGGCGTCCAGAATTTCCAGTGTGCGCCCCCGGAACACGGCCAGTGCCCGGTGGCTGGGCACGCGGCCAATGGGTTCGTCGTAGTCAAAGTAGTCGCGGAACTTGGCCACGTCGGGGTGGTTCTCGTCCTTGCCGTCGGCCAATTTGGATCTCAGCACACCCTCGTTCCACAGCCATACGCGCAGGGCCTGCACCAGCGCGGCGTCCTCGGCCCAACGCTCACTGAGCAAATCGCGCACCCCGTCGAGCACGGCGGGCACGGTCGAAAAGTCGGCCCCCTCGATCTGCCCTGCGGGCAACACAAACGC
>CAYMMK010000135.1:0-4139 GCA_964391575.1 uncultured Limnohabitans sp. | reverse complement strand
GACCCGCGCGGGTGGCGAAATTGGTAGACGCACCAGGTTTAGGTCCTGACGCCAGTAATGGTGTGGGGGTTCGAGTCCCCCCCCGCGCACCAGACGCAAGCCCCGCGGCCTGTGTCGCATTAACCTTGTGAGAACACCATGACTGTGACTGTTGAAACCCTGGAAAAGCTCGAGCGCAAGATCACGCTGTCCGTGCCTGTGACCGCCATCCAGAGCGAGGTGGACGCACGCCTGAAAAAACTGGCTCGCAGCGTCAAGATGGACGGCTTCCGTCCTGGCAAGGTGCCGATGAATGTGGTGGCCCAGCGTTACGGCTATTCGGTCCAATATGAAGTGCTCAACGACAAGGTCGGTGAAGCCTTCGCCCAAGCCGCCAACGAAGCCAAGGTTCGCGTGGCTGGCCAGCCGCGTATCACCGAGAAGGAAGGCGCACCCGATGGCGAGCTGAGCTTTGATGCCATCTTCGAGGTCTATCCGGATGTCAAGCTCGGTGATCTGGCCGCCGTGGAGGTCGAAAAACTCACCGCCGAGGTCAGCGAGGCCGCCATCGACAAGACGGTCGAGATCCTGCGCAAGCAGCGCCGCACCTTCGCCTTGCGTGCCCAGGACGCAGCAGCCCAGGAAGGGGACCGGGTGACCATCGACTTTGAAGGCAAGATCGATGGCGAACCCTTTGCCGGTGGCAAGGCCGAAGATTTCCAGTTTTTGGTCGGCGAAGGTCAGATGCTCAAGGAATTCGAGGATGCCGTGCGTGGCATGAAATCCGGGGAAAGCAAAACCTTCCCCCTGGGCTTTCCTGAGGACTATCACGGCAAAGATGTGGCCGGGAAAACGGCCGACTTCCTGGTCACCCTCAAGAAAATCGAAGCCGCTCACCTGCCTGAAGTCAACGAAGCTTTGGCCAAGTCTCTGGGCACGGCCGAGGCTTCGGTGGAAGGCCTGCGTGCCGACATTCGCAAGAACCTCGAACGCGAGGTCAAGTTCCGTTTGCTGGCCCGCAACAAGCAGGCCGCCATGGACGCACTGCTCAAGCAGGCTGAACTTGATTTGCCACAGTCGATTGTGCAGTCCGAACTTGACCGCCTCAAGGAAGGGGCCCGTGCCGACCTCAAGCAACGCGGTATCAAAGACGCCGACAAAGCCCCCATTCCCGATGACATTTTCCGTCCCCAGGCCGAGCAACGTGTTCGGCTAGGCCTGGTAGTGGCTGAGGTTGTGCGCAACCACGAGTTGCAGGCCAAACCCGAGCAGATCCGTGTCCATATCGAAGAACTGGCAGCCAGCTATGAGCGCCCGCAGGATGTGGTGCGCTGGTATTACAGCGACAACCAACGCATGGCCGAAGTTGAAGCGGTGGTGATCGAGAGTAATGTGTCCGAATTCGTGCTCTCCCAGGCGAAGGTGACTCCCAAGTCCATCACTTTCGAGGAGCTGATGGGGCAGCAAGCCTGATAACAACAGGCATCCTGCGCGGGGCTTGTTGTGCGAGCAACAGGCCCCATTTTCTTCAGGCTTGCAAAATTGGTTACAGTCAGGCCAGCATGAACGGAGTCAAGATGAGTGCATTGGAAACACAGGCCCTGGGCATGGTGCCCATGGTGATTGAACAGTCGGGTCGCGGCGAGCGTGCCTATGACATTTACTCGCGCCTGCTCAAGGAGCGAGTGATTTTTCTGGTCGGTCCGATCAACGACCAGATGGCCAACCTGGTGGTGGCCCAGCTGTTATTCCTCGAGAGCGAAAACCCCGAAAAGGACATCTCGCTGTACATCAACTCGCCCGGGGGGTCGGTGAGTGCCGGAATGGCCATCTTTGACACCATGAACTTCATCAAGCCCGATGTGTCGACGCTGTGCACCGGCATGGCCGCCAGCATGGGGGCCTTTTTGCTGGCGGCAGGCGCCAAGGACAAACGGTTTTCGCTGCCCAATTCCAAGATCATGATCCATCAGCCGCTGGGTGGCGCCCAGGGGCAGGCCACCGAGATCGAAATTGCCGCGCGCGAGATCCTCAAGACACGTGAGCAGCTCAACAAGATCCTGGCCGAAAAAACCGGTCAGCCCTTGTCCCGAATCGAGACTGATACCGAGCGCGATTATTTTCTTTCGGCACAGGAAGCCAAGGACTATGGGCTGGTCGATCAGGTCATTGCCAAGCGCCCCTGACCGTCCTGCGGCGGTGCACCGGATCACTGACGGCGTCGCCTGCCCGGGCGGGCGCCGTTTTTCTTTGGTTATCATTGGCCTCTACTGATAGCAAGGCGACAGCATGCCCGACAAAAAAGGCTCGAACCCGGAAAAAAACCTCTTTTGCTCCTTCTGTGGCAAGAGCCAGCACGAGGTCAAGAAGCTCATTGCCGGGCCGTCGGTGTTCATTTGCGACGAATGCATCGAACTGTGCAATGACATCATCCGTGACGAACTGCCGTCCCAGGCGTCAGCCGTAGCCAGCCGCGACGGACTGCCGACGCCGACCGACCTGAAGGCCAATCTGGACCATTATGTGATTGGTCAGGACAAGGCCAAGCGCAGTCTGGCGGTGGCGGTCTACAACCATTACAAGCGCCTGCGTCACAAGGAAAAGTCGCGCAAAGACGATGTCGAGCTGGCCAAGAGCAACATTCTGCTGATCGGACCGACCGGCTCGGGCAAAACGTTGCTGGCCCAGACCATGGCCCGCATGCTTGATGTACCGTTCGTGATGGCCGATGCCACCACCCTGACCGAGGCCGGCTACGTGGGCGAGGATGTCGAAAACATCGTGTCCAAATTGCTCCAAAGCTGCAACTACGATGTCGAACGCGCCCAGCGCGGCATCATCTACATCGACGAGATCGACAAGATCACCCGCAAGTCCGACAACCCCTCGATCACCCGCGATGTCTCCGGTGAGGGCGTACAGCAGGCCCTGCTCAAGCTGGTGGAAGGCACCATGGCCAGTGTGCCGCCGCAGGGTGGACGCAAGCACCCCAACCAGGACTTCCTGCAGATCGATACCACCAACATCCTCTTTATCTGCGGAGGCGCCTTCGCCGGCCTCGAGAAAGTCATTGAAAACCGCACCGAATCGGGCGGCATCGGCTTTTCCGCCTCGGTCAAAAGCAAAAAACAGCGCTCCCTGACCGATGTCTTCAACGAGGTTGAGCCTGAAGACCTGATCAAGTACGGCCTGATCCCCGAATTGGTCGGCCGACTGCCGGTGGTGGCCACCCTGGCCGAACTCAACGAAGAGGCCCTGGTTCAGATCCTGACCGAGCCTCGCAACGCCCTGGTCAAGCAATTCGGACAATTGCTGTCCATGGAGGGGGTGGAGCTCGAAGTCCGTCCCTCCGCCCTCAATGCCATAGCCCGCAAGGCGATCGCCCGCAAAACCGGCGCCAGGGGGCTGCGATCCATCATGGAGCAGGCCCTGATCGACACCATGTTCGAGTTGCCCAACGCGGCCAATGTCGAAAAAGTGGTGGTTGACGAATCCACCATCGAAGAAAACAAACCCCCCCTGCTGGTGTACCGAGAGTCCGCCAAGCAGGCCTGAGGCCCCGCAAGACGCTCAGCGGCCCCGTCAATACCCCTTCACTGTACTGGGTTGAAATTGGGGCTTTCGTGTCGATATGCCTGTCAAGAGTTGAGGAAACCCCATGTCCGGACACACCCCACTGCCTTCTGATCCCCTGAGCCTGCCCATGCTGCCCCTGCGCGATGTGGTGGTGTTCCCCCACATGGTGATCCCGCTTTTCGTGGGACGCCCCAAAAGCATCAAGGCCCTCGAGGCGGCCATGTCGACCGACCGGCGCATCATGCTGGTGGCCCAGAAAACCGCTGCCAAGGACGAACCGGCCACCACCGACATGTTCGATGTCGGGTGCGTGTCGACCATCCTGCAAATGCTCAAATTGCCCGATGGCACCGTTAAGGTCCTGGTCGAGGGTCAGCAACGGGCCCGCGTGCTGACGATTGCCGACGATGAAGCGCATTTTGTAGCCACTGTGACGCCGGTCGATCCGGCAGCCGAGCAGGGCCCGGCCTCTGAAATCGAGGCGCTGCGCCGTGCCGCTATGCAGCAGTTTGACCAGTACGTCAAGCTCGACAAGAAAATTCCGCCCGAAATCCTGACCTCGATCTCCAGCATCGACGACCCGG
>CAYMMK010000134.1:0-4709 GCA_964391575.1 uncultured Limnohabitans sp. | reverse complement strand
AGTTCAGCGACGCTGCGGGGAACTTCAACGCCGATGGTGCCGAGGCGAACAACACCATCTCCGCCCCCTTCAATACCGTGCCCCTGGTGACTGCCCAGATTCTTCAGGTGGCCGCAGAAGGCGCGGCCCTGAACGGGCCGACCCTCACGATCAGCGACAACCAGTCGGGGACGGTGTCCAACGGCGGCGTGACCAGGTTCACCTTCACCTTCAGCGAGGCCGTGACCGGTTTTACCGCCAGCGACATCACATTCACCGATGCCAGTGGCAACGCGCTGAGCGCGACCAACTTCACGGCAGTGTCGGGCGGGACCACCTACACGGCTGACGTCACCGCCCCCGCCACCGGCAGCGGCAACATTGTGGTGCAGGTGGCTGATGGCACAGCGGCTTCCGCAGCCAACAGCGCCGTGCTGGCCTCCGGCAACGCCTGGAGCCAGGCTTACGGTACCAACTCCGGTGGCTTTAGCACCTCCGACTTTGGCACAACAACGACCGCTCTCTTTGGCAAATCCGTGGTGTTGAGCAACGGCAACCAGCTGACTGTAGGCGCCTCTCGCGACAGTGGCGGCAATGCCTTCGTCCTGCGTGACGCCAGCGGCGGCGTGCTGGCCGAAGCTTCCGCACCACAAACGGCGACGACGGTGGCGCAGAGTAACGATTACGACGCCCGCGAGGACCGCATCAATGCAGCCGCCTTGCCCAACGGCGAGTTTGCGATCTTCCAGACGGTGGGCGCCAGTGCTCAGTTCACCGTCTACACCGCACAAGGCCAGCAAAAAGCTGCACCGATCACGTTCACGGCCGGTGGCAGCGGTCCATCCGGCTCGTCTCCCGAAAAACTCGATGTTGTCGCCACCAGCAACGGCAACTTCGTGGTGATCTACACGGACACGAACGCCGGCAAGGAGGCTGTGTACTACAAGGTGATCAACGGCACCACCGGTGCCGAGATCGTTGCAGAGACCCGGCTGTCGCCCCTGGCTTCCACCAGCAACAGCAGCAACAGCACGGGCATTTCCGCCGTCAAGCTGTTGAATGGCCAGATTGCTTTGGTGTGGGATTGCCCGTTCAATTCTGGCGGCTACCTGTACATGAATGCCGATGGCACACCCAATGGCGCCGTCAACAGCACAACAGCAAAACGCGTCTCTCACATGGACACCATTGCCCTGCAGGGTGGCGGTTTTGCCCAGGTGAGCCATAACCCCAATGAGTACACCTGGACGATGAACATCTTCGCTGCGGACGGGAGCCGGGGGCAGAACATCGAGGTCTGGAAACCGGGTTTCGCAACGGGGGGCGGGGTCACGGCAGTGACCCAGCTGAGCAATGGCAACATTGCGATCGCTGCTGCGTATTCAGAGTCTGCTGGCAATGTCAGCGTATTTCTTTACAGTGCCACCGGCACCTACCTCAATACCGTGACCGTGGCAAGCCAAAATAACTCACGGATGCCCGTCAACAGCAATCACATGGACATTGTCGGAACGCCTGACGGTGGCTTCTACGTCACCTACCTGGCCTATGACGACATCACCAGGGTAGACGAAAGAGGTAGCTTGATCCTGAGCTACACCGACTACCGTCTTGCGGTGCGCAAGTTCGCCGCCGATGGATCGCCCGTGGACAACGAATCGAGCCAGGACGGCGTGATCCTGCCGGGGGGCAGTGGCGACGACTCGATCACCGCATCGGGTGCTTACCAGGTGGTGATCGCGGGCGCTGGCAATGACACGGTGACTGTCAACAGCGATCTGGTCAACACGCTCAAGTCCGGCTCGCTGGTCAATGGTGGCGCAGGTACCGACACCCTGGCCGTGTCTGGCACCGGGGTGAGCCTGAACCTGGCCAGCCCGGCTGTGGCCAACAATGTCAAGGGCTTTGAGGTGATTGACCTGGGCAGCACTGGCGCAAACACCTTGAACCTGAACGTCAGCAAGGCCGCCGAACTGGCCGCAGGCGCTCAGCTCAGGATCCGTGGCGACGCCAGCGACACGGTCAACCTCTCGCCGCAGTACAACAACGGCGTGGCCACCGGCAGCTGGTCGGCAGGCGCGAACACCGTCGTCGGCGGTGTGACGTACACGACCTACACCTACAGCGGTGACACCAGCTTCTCGGTGCTGATCGAGAGCACGATCACCACTGTGGCAACCAACTTCGCAATGAGCGCCGCAGACATCAACAGCTCGCTGGCTGCTGCAGCCTCGATCGTTGGCGATGTCGAGAACGCCAAGCAGGCCGCAGCCGCCGACACGACGATGGACACCACCCCGCTGATCTCGGGCAACCTGTCGGGGGCTCTGGCCAGCGGCCAGAGCCTCAAGCTCTACCGCACCAACGTGACCGACGCTGGCAGCGAGACGCTGGTGGCCACCCTGACACCCAGCGGTGCCAACAATGCCTGGTCGTACCAGGAGACCACCGCACTGACCGCTGGCAAGCAGTACAGGTACGTGGCCCGTGTGAGCGATGGCACCAAATCGGCCGACTCCAACACCTACACGATCAACATCTCCAGCAGCGCTGGCGGCTCTAGCGTCGACAACGGCGCCGCCCCGACCCTGACGATCACTGACAACCAGGCCGGCACGGCCACCGTGGGCGAAGCCGTGAAGTTCACCTTCACCTTCAGCGAACCGGTGATGAACTTCGATGCGTCTGATGTGACCGTGACCAACGGTGCCAAAGGCCTGTTCACCAAAGTCAGCGATGCGGTGTACACCCTCGAGGCCACCATGCCCGCCACCGCAACGACGCCGGGCACGGCAACGGTGAGCGTGGCCTCGGGCAGCTTCACCGACCTTGTCGGCACCGCGGGTGTGGGCGCCTCCGCCAGCCAGATGTACGGCTCTGCGGCAGCAACGACCACAGGCTTCATGCAGCTCAACGACTACTACCAGGCCACGGCCGAAATCACCACCTCGGTGGGCAAAAACAGCTCCAGTGTCAACCTGAGCAATGGCAACTATGTCGTGGTCGGTGCAAATGCGGCAGGCAATACAGGAACCAGCCTGATCACCCTGTTCAATGCCGACGGCACCGTCAAAACCACGACGAGCCTGCAGAGTGGCATCCGGGGTGACGATGGCTATGCACAGCCCGTTCCGATGGCCAATGGCGAGTTTGCCGTGTTCTACAAAACCGGCTTCACGCTGTTCAACGCCAATGGCTCCGTCAAGCAGGCACACACCGTGTTCCCGTACGGTACGACGGGCGGAACCGGTATCACCAATGGCAAGATCGAAGCCGCTCTTCTGGGCAACGGCGAGTTTGCTGTGATCTACTCCAACGTGACCGATGCTGCCGCTGGTGAGGTTTTCTACCGCACGATCAAGCAGGACGGTACGCAGGGTTCGGTGGGCGAGACCAAGCTCTCGTTCGAGGACTATGTCTGGAACTACAACACCAACAGCCAGGCAACGGCTTATACGGCTGTTTCGACCGGCAACGGCGGCGTTCTGCTGGAGTGGAACCGCAGCGACTTTGGGGGCTATGTGCTGCTCAACAGCAGTGGCAGCATGACCACGGCGCCCACCAGCTTCGCACAGGGCGGCCAGTATGGCATTGGCAGTATTCGGGACCACCAGGCCATCACGCTGCAGGGTGGCGGTGCTGCGGTGCTGACCAGCAACAACATTGCCGTCAACCGCACGGCCGGGCTTTTCCACATTACCGACACGCGACGCAACATCCTCCTGAACATCTACGAGACCGACGGCTCGCGTGGCGAAACGATCGTGGTTGACCTTGCAGCAAGCAACGACACCGGCTCGAACATCTCCCGTGCATCGATGTGCCAGTTGAAGGACGGCACCATCGTGGTCGCCTACATGGGTGATGTGATGCCGACCAGCGACCCCAAGAAGGTTGTGTCTGAGCCGCTGGGCGCCAACTCCCTCATGGCACGGTTCTACTCACCCAAGGGCGAGTTCCTGGGCTGGCAGTCGCTGACTTCTTTGGACAACATCATCACAAACCAAGACTTCTCCATCTCGGCGACATCGGATGGCGGGTTTGCGGTGGAAGTTTCGCAGGGCGCATCCACCACGACCACCTGGCACTACACCTTCGACCCCACCACCGGCGGGGCCGTGAACGGCATTCAGGGTAGCGCAGGCAGCGAGACCCTGATCGGCACCGACGGCAACGACTACATCGTCTCCAATGACGGATACGACAAGATCTACGCGGGCGGTGGCGACGACACCGTGGTCGCAAACTACACCCTGACATACGGACTCTCAAGACCAAACACCGAGGTTGCCTGGACCACCATCGATGGCGGTACCGGCGTGAACACGCTGAAGCTCGTGGGTGGGCAGGCCTTCGCTCCTTCCTTCGACCTGACCAACGCGACGGTGGATGCCAACCTCAACAACTTCACGAAGTTCGATTTGAAGACCAGCCCAAGCACCATCATCACCCTGAACGTCAGTGATGTGCTGGCCTCGAACATGGCGGTCAATGGGGTGGCCAAGACCCTGATGTTCACCGGCGACGCAACCAGCACCATCCGACTGGACAACCTGCTGGATGGCCAGACGACCACGACCCACACCTGGAGCACGTCTTCAAATACCACCATCGGCGGGGTCACCTACAAGGTCTACACCTTCAGTGGCGATGCCACCGTCCAGGTGCTGATCGAAAGCGCGCTGATCGTGAACCTGATCTGATGGGGGCCTGTCATCAATACCCCAAGG
>CAYMMK010000133.1:0-4894 GCA_964391575.1 uncultured Limnohabitans sp. | reverse complement strand
CGAAAAACAGCTGCAGCAGGTTGTTGCTCATCACCAGCATCAGCATCGAGAAGGTAAAGAGCGAAATGTAGGCAAAAAAGCGGTTGTAGCCCTTGTCCTCTTCCATGTACCCGATGGTGTAAATGTGCACCATCAGGGATACAAAGGTCACGACGCACATCATCATCGCGGTCAGGGTATCGACCATGAAACCGACTTCCATCTTCAAACCCCCAACCACCATCCAGGTGTAGAGGGTTTGATTGAAGCTTGCGCCCTGGATCACCGCCTTGAGGGTGATGGCCGACAAAATGAAGGAGAGCAGCACGCCCAGGATGGTCAGGCTGTGAGACAGACGCCGGCCGATCCGGTTGCCGCCCAATTGGGTGCCGAAGATGCCGGCCAGGGCCGCGCCCGCCAGTGGGGCCAGCGGTACAGCCAACAGCATGCTTGCGTTGAGAGACTGAGACATGTTTCGGTTAACCCTTGAGGGTGTTGAGGTCTTCGACGTCGATGCTGCGCCGGTTGCGGAAGAGCAACATCAGGATGGCCAGACCAATGGCGGATTCGGCGGCGGCGACGGTCAGGATGAAAAACACAAAAACCTGCCCATGCATGTCGCCCAGGTAGTGGGAGAACGCGACGAAGTTGAGGTTGACGGCCAGCAGCATCAGTTCAATGGCCATCAGCAGCACGATCAGGTTTCTGCGGTTCATGAAGATGCCCACCACCGACAGCGAGAACAGGATCGCACCCACCGTGAGGTAATGTCCGAGCGTGAGGGTCATGCTTTGTTCTCCTGGGCGGTATCGGGGCCGGATTCGGGCGCAGCCCGGGTTGGCTGCACCTGCACCACCTGCAGGCGATCGCTGGCTCGCACACGCACCTGCAATGAGGCGTCGATGGCCTTGGAATCCTTGCGCTCGCGCAAGGTCAGTGCGATGGCGGCAAACATGGCCACCAGCAGGATCGCAGCAGCAATCTGGATCGGCATCAGGTACTCGGTGTAGAGCAGGATGCCCAACGCCTTGCTGTTGGGCAGCTGCACCTCGCCGGCCACAGGCAACGGGACCTGGGCCAGTGTGAAGCCACTCATCAGTACGGCGGCCATCTCGAGCGCCACCACGGCGCCCAGCGTGGCGGCCAGAGGGAAGTGACGCCAGAACCCCTGCCGGATGCTGTCGAGATTGAGGTCAAGCATCATCACGACAAACAGGAAGAGCACCATCACCGCCCCCAGGTAGACCAGGACCAGCACAATGGCCAGGAACTCGGCCTGCAGCAAAAACCACAGCCCGCTCGCCTGCGAAAAAGCCAGCATGAGGTAGAGCACCGCATGCACGGGATTGCGTGCGGTGACAACCCGGAAGGCTGCGAACAGCAGCACTGCCGAGAAAACGTAAAAGAAACCAGTCAGAACGTCCATGGGCAGGGTCTTTAGGGGTAATGGGCCTGGTGCAGGGTGTCAGCGGTACGGGGCATCGGCGGCCTTGCTGGCTGCGATTTCCTTTTCGTAGCGGTCACCCACTGCCAGCAGCATGTCCTTGGTGAAGTACAGGTCGCCCCGCTTTTCGCCGTGGTATTCGAAAATATGGGTTTCGACAATCGAGTCGACCGGACAGCTTTCCTCACAGAAACCGCAGAAGATGCATTTGGTCAGATCGATGTCGTAGCGGGTGGTGCGTCGCGAACCATCGGACCGTTCGCCGGCCTCGATGGTGATGGCCATCGCCGGACAGACCGCCTCGCACAGTTTGCAGGCAATGCACCGCTCTTCGCCATTGTCATAACGGCGCAGTGCATGCAGGCCCCGAAAACGTGGGCTCAGCGGTGTTTTTTCTTCGGGAAATTCGACCGTCACCTTGCGGGCGAAGGCGTAACGACCGGTCAGGGCCATGCCCTTGAACAACTCCACCAGCATGAAGCTTTTGAAGAAGTCCTTGATAGAGAAGGCAGATGCAGTCATGGTGCTCATGGGTTCACCACTCAATTCCAGATGTTCCAGGGCGTGTGCAGCCAGACGCCGACGACCAAAAGCCACACCAGGGTGACGGGAATGAAAATCTTCCAGCCCAGACGCATGATCTGGTCATAACGGAACCGCGGGAAGGTGGCACGGATCCAGATAAAAAGGGAGACCACAAAGAAGGTCTTGAGTCCCAGCCAGATCCAGCCCGGGATGAACGACAAGGCCGCCACCGGGGCATCCCAGCCGCCCAGGAACATGATCACCGCCAGGATGGAAACCAGCCACATGCTGGCGTACTCGGCCAGGAAAAAGATGGCAAAGCCCATGCCCGAGTACTCGACCATATGGCCGGCCACGATTTCTGCCTCCCCTTCGACCACGTCAAAGGGGTGGCGATTGGTTTCAGCCACACCCGAGATCAGGTAGACCAGAAAGATGGGCAACAGAGGCAGCCAGTTCCAGGACAGGAAGTTCAGACCCATGGCCACGAACTGGCCTTGCTGCTGGGACTGCACGATCTCCGTGAGGTTCATGCTGCCCGACACCATCAGCACCACCAGGAAACAAAAGCCCATGGCGATTTCGTAACTCACCATCTGGGCCGAAGCACGCAAGGCGCCCAGAAAGGCGTACTTGGAATTGGAGGCCCAGCCAGCGATGATCACGCCATAGACTTCGATGGAGGTGATGGCCATGACCAGCAACAGTCCGGCATTGAGGTTGGTGAGCGCCACTTCGGGACCAAAGGGAATGGCCACCCAGGCCGCCAGCGCGGGCATGATGGCCATCACCGGGCCCAGGCGGAACAGCCCCTTGCTGGCCGCCGTCGGATTGATCAGTTCCTTGGTCAGGAGCTTGAGCGCATCGGCAATCGGCTGCAGCAGACCCATCGGGCCCACGCGGTTCGGACCGTATCGGACCTGCATGAAGCCCAGCAGCTTGCGCTCCCACAAAGTGAGATAGGCCACCGCCCCCATCAGCGGGGCCAGCACGGCGACGATCTTGATCAAAATCCAGATCACAGGCCAGGCCATCGTGGTCCACCAGCTGGCGGCCACCAGGTTCAGGCCCCCGTTGTAGATTGAATCGATCATGCTGCCACCTCCTGTGCGTGGGCACGGGCATCCGCTGTCAACTGCAGCGAAGGCGCACGACGCACAATGCCATCGAGCTGGTAGATGGCGGCACAACACGGCTCGAGAGAGCCGCTGTCCGCAACAATGGCCGCTGAAGTGGCATTGGACAGTTCCAGCGCTTGTGACTGCACGCGCTCGAGCACCTCCTGCGAGCTCTCGTAGTCAAAACCCGGCAGGTCGCACAGATTGGCAAGCACACGCAGCACTTTCCAGGCCGGTCGGGTATCGCCCAACGGGCGCACGACCGCATGAAAGCCTTGCACCCGACCTTCGGCATTGACAAAGGTGCCCGAGGTTTCGGTCCAGGGCGACACCGGCAGCAAAACATCGCTGAAAGCCATGTTGGCCTTGAAGGGGCTGAGGGTGACCACCATCTCGGCCCGCTCAAGAGCAGCGCTTGCAGCCAGTCCCTGGGCGGTGTCGTACTCGGGCTCGGTGTGCAGCAGCAACAGGGCCTTGAGGCTGCCGTCGAGCATCTGGGCCACATGCTTGCCGCCGCTTTGGGGCTGGGCCTGGGCCCATTGGGCGCCCACCGTGTTGGCCGCCTCGGTCAGGTAGCCAACAGTAGCGCCGCAGTGCTGTCCAATCCACTGGGACAGGGCCAGCAGGCTGGACGCATTGGCGTGATGCGCAGCCGCATTGCCCAGCAGGATGGCCTTGCGGTCGCCCGTCAGCAGGGATTGGGCGATGGCCTGGGACTGGGTCGTCACTTGTCCGGCAACGGGGGCTGCAACGCCGCGCTCCTGAGCCAGGGCAGCGGCCACATCCGCCAGTGCCGCCAGCCACTGCGAAGCCTTACAAAGTTGCGTCTCGGCCACAGGCATGGCCCAGGCATCGGCGCGAGAGAGCAGTTTGGGCGAGGTGATGGCATGCACCTTTGCGCCCTGTCGGACCGCCTGACGGATGCGCTGTGCAAACAGCGGGTGGTCCTTGCGCAGATTGGAGCCGATCACCAGCACCCGTTGGAGGCTGGAAAGCGAAGCTACCGAGGTGCCGAGCCAGCGAACGCCTTCGGGCCTGCCAAATTGTGCGTGCCGCAGTCGGTGATCGACGTTGTCACTGCCCAGTCCGCGCATGAGGGCACCAGCCAGATAGGCCTCTTCGAGCGTGCTGTGCGGGCTCACCAGGGCCCCCATGCTGGCCGCACCATGGTCACGCCGGATGTTTTTCAGCCCGTTGGCCACGAATTCAAGGGCAGTCTGCCAGTCGACCTCTTGCCACTGCCCAGCCTGCTTGATCATGGGTCGCGTCAGGCGATCGCCCCCCCCCAGGGCCTCGTACGAGAAACGGTCGCGATCAGCAATCCAGCACTCGTTGACCTCTTCGTTCTCGAGGGGGACCACGCGCTGGACCAGGTTGTTCTTGACCTGCACCACCAGGTTGGCTCCCGAGGAGTCGTGCGGTGCCACCGACTTGCGGCGCGAGAGTTCCCAGGTGCGGGCGTGGTAGCGAAACGGCTTGCTGGTCAGCGCACCGACCGGGCAAATGTCGATCATGTTGCCCGACAGTTCGGAGTCGACCGAGTGACCCAGGAAGGTTTCGATTTCCGAGTGCTCGCCACGGTGCGACATGCCCAGCTCCATCTGGCCGGCGATCTCCTGGCCAAAGCGAACGCAGCGTGTGCAGTGGATGCACCGGCTCATCTCTTCCATGGAGATCAGGGGACCGACCTCCTTGTGGAAGACAACCCGCTTTTCCTCTTCGTAGCGCGAATGCGAACCCCCGTAACCGACGGCCAAATCCTGCAGTTGGCACTCGCCGCCCTGGTCGCAAATCGGGCAATCCAGCGGGTGGTTGATGAGCAGGAATT
>CAYMMK010000132.1:0-4980 GCA_964391575.1 uncultured Limnohabitans sp. | reverse complement strand
TGCCATGCTGGAATTTCCGCTTTGGGTGGTGGTGGCGAATGCCTCGCGGGCGCGTATTTTTTTCAGGGAGCGGGCCTCTTCGCCGCTGTTGCTGCGCGAGGAGCGTCAGCATGCAGCCGGGCGCATGCATCCACTGGCGCAAGAGCGCACGCCCCATGGTCAAACCATTGGGGGGCGCAGCGGGCTGGCCTTGCGCACCCCGCTGCGCGAACGCGAGCGCCATGTGTTTGCCCACGAACTGGCCAGCGCGTTGCGATCGCACGGTCTGGCCCATGAAGTGGGTGATCTGGTCGTGTATGCCTCAAACCCGTTTCTGGGGGATCTCATGCATGGCCTGGACAGTGGGCTGTTGCGACGCCTGAAGGTCCGCCAGGCACTGGACCTGACCCGCTGGACGGTGCCCCGCATCGAGGAGCGACTGGCGCTGGACCTGGGCATGTGATGCCCCTGCCGCTCGGCGACCGAGCAGGTCTATGACCTCCTCATCGCTGACCTGGTCAAAGCGGCTGTAGAACTGACCGACCGCTTCAAAGGCGGCCGGCACCTGCAGGCACACCAGTTCGTCGCACAGCGGTCGCACCAGTGCCAGCGCGCTGTGCGCAGCCACCGGCACCGCACACACCAGCCGGGCCGGACGCCGCTGACGCACCCCGTGCAGGGCGGCTCTCATGGTCGCCCCGGTGGCCAGGCCGTCGTCGACCACAATCACCGTGCGGGCCTGCACTCCAATGCTGTTGCCGCCCGGGCTGTAGAGCGCGCGGCGTTTGCGCATCAGGGCCATCTGGCGTTCTTTTTCGGCCTCGATCCAGGCCATATCGGCACCCCACCGGTCGGCATACGGCGAGACCCAGGTCCAGCCGGTTTCATCCACTGCAGCCACCGCCAGCTCTGCAAAGCCCGGTGCGCTGATCTTGCGCACCAGCAGCACATCCCACTGGCCGTGCAGGGCCCGCGCCAGCGTGGGGGCCATGGGCACAGCGCCGCGGGCAATGGCCAGCACCAGCGGCTGCAGGTGCCGCAGATGCTGCAAGGGGGTAATCAGCTGTCGGGCAGCGTCCTGGCGGTCAATGAACATGCGGCTCTCCGGTCAAGGTTCTCCAGTGTTGCAACACCGCCTGGCCTTGCCTATTGAACGCCGGATCTAGACCGCCCGGAAAATCATGTCCAATACGGTCATGGACACCACCGAGCCGATCGAAAAACGCCTGACCGAGCTGGAGATCAAGGCTTCTTTCAACGAGGATCTGCTCGAGCAGCTCAATGCACAGGTGTTTCGCCAGCAGCAACTGATCGATGCCCTGGTGCGCGAACTGCACGAGTTGCGCCTGCGCAGCCCCGAAAACCCGCCTCTGGCGCAGCGCGATCTGCGCGAAGACCTTCCACCGCACTACTGATGCAAAGTATCGAGGACATTCGCCAACGGCTGCGCTCGCTGGGCGCCAAACCGGGTCATGAACACCGGGTGCTGCGCCTGTGGTCGCAGGCCCAGGCCCAGCACAGCGGGCGCAGGCGTGCCGACAGTTTCTTGCCGCAGGCCCTGCTGGAGCAGTTGCCCAGGCTGGAGCAGGACCTGGCGTCCCTGGCCACCGTCCGCTCCGAACACCCGGCTGCAGACGGCTCAGCCCGTCTGCTGATTGCCTTGGCCGATGGCCAAAGCGTCGAGTCCGTGCTGCTGCCTCGCGATGGGGTGTGTGTGTCCACCCAGGTCGGCTGCGCGGTCGGTTGCGTGTTTTGCATGACCGGCCGCGAGGGCTTGATCCGTCAGGTCGGCAGTGCCGAAATCGTGGCCCAGGTGGTGCTGGCCCGCCAGCGGCGAGCGGTGCGCAAGGTGGTGTTCATGGGTATGGGCGAGCCCGCCCACAACCTCGATCAGGTGCTCCAAGCCATCGATTTGCTGGGCACGGCGGGCAATATCGCGCACAAGAATCTGGTGTTCTCGACGGTCGGTGACGAACGCGTCTTTGAACGGCTGCCGAAGCAGCAGGTCAAGCCTGCGCTGGCCCTGTCGTTGCACACCACCCGGGCTGATCTGCGCGCCCGCCTGCTGCCGCGTGCGCCCCGGTGGGACCCTCAGGATCTGGTCGAAGCCGGCGAACGCTACGCCCGAGGTACGGGCTATCCCATCCAGTATCAGTGGACCTTGATCGAAGGCGTCAATGACGGCCCCGAGGAAATCGAGGGCATCGTGCGACTGCTGCGCGGCAAATACGCCTTGATGAACCTGATCCCCTTCAACAGGGTGCCGGGCCTGCCCTTTCGCCGCCCCGACTGGGAGCGTGCGGCCGAGATGGCCCGCACCCTTCACCGCCAGGGCATTCTGACCAAGCTGCGGCAGTCGGCAGGGCAAGACGTGGAAGGCGGTTGCGGGCAGTTGCGCGCCCGCGAGGTGGTCCAGCGCGTCAATCTGGTGCGGCCCCCGCTTTCGGGCCAGGCAGCCTGACCAGGCCGCTGGCCAGTGCGGTGCCCGACAGCACGATGGCGCCACACAGCAGCATCCACAGGGTGACGGTTTCGCCCAGCAGCAACTGGCCATAAACCAGTGCGAACACCGGGATCAGGTAGGTCACCGCCAGGGCCCGGGACGGACCGGCCCGTTCAATGAGGCGGAAATAAAGCACATACGCCACGCCGGTGCAGACCACGCCGAGCACCCCCAAGGCAACCCAGGTGTGCAGGCCGGGCAGATGGTCGGGGGGCCACCACAGGGCGGGCAGCGCCAGGGCGAGGGTGGCGCCGATCTGGCTGCCGGTGGCTGTGACCAGCGAGGGCAGGGTTGGAATGTGCTTTTTGGTGAAGCTCGCTGCCAGTGCGTAGCAGGTGGTGGCCAACAGGCAGGCCAATACCGCCCACACCGGAGGCAGGCCTCCGTCTGGGCTCTTGAAACCCACCTGCCCGCCAGCCAGCAGGACGATGCCACCAAAGCCGATGGCCAGCCCCAGCCCGCGCGAGAGTCCGGGCTTGTCACCCAGCCAGGCCCAGGCCACCAGCGCGCCAAACAGGGGCACGGTGGCGTTCAGGATGGACGACAGACCGGTGCTGATGTGCATCACGGCAAACGCAAACAGGACAAATGGCAAGCCGGAGTTGAGCACGCCCACAAACAGCACCGGGCGCCAATGCTTGCGCAGCAGGCCGGTCTGCCCGCGCAGCCACAGCAGGGGCCAGAGAAACAGCGAGGCCATGGCCACCCGCAGGGCCGCTGTCGGCAGCGCACCGAGGTCGGCGGTGGCGATGCGCATGAACAGGAAGGACGAACCCCAGATGGCGGCCAGCAACAGAAAATCGACCCACCAGGGCCACGAAGCCATCAGGCGCATTCAGTGCAGGCCATGGCCCTCGTGATGGAGCAGCCCCTGCTTGCGCCACAGGCCACCGGCGTAGCCGGTCAGGGCGCCGCCGCTGCCCAGCACCCGGTGGCAGGGCACGATGATGCCCAGCGGGTTGCGGCCCACCGCGGCGCCCACGGCACGCACCGCCCGGGGGTTGCACAGCTGCCGGGCGATGGCTCCGTAGCTGCTGACCTGGCCGTGGGCAATGCCCAGCAGCGCCCGCCAGACCGACTGCTGGAACGGACTGCCAGCCCCCAGATCCAGCGGCACCTGAAAACGCTGGAGCCGGCCAACCCAGTAGGCCTGCAGCTGTTCGGCAGTCTCTTGCAGCAGGGCGTCTTCATGGGTGCCGGTCTGCAGCCCAAGAATGTCCTGCCCGGGGGCATGGCGCTGGCCGTCAAACCACAGGCCCGTCAGGCCGGCAGCCGAACGCGCCAGCGTGATCCCTCCCAGAGGCGAATCAAGTCGGCAATGGCAGTGTTCGGCAACAACGGTGGACATGGGGCTGGTCTCTTGAGTCTGGGTGCAGCCATGTTAACCCGAGCGGGGGTCGGCCCGGGTCGGGTGGCTGGCCGGTTCATGCCGAAGGGCCACCTACAATGGCAGGCTTGTTGTTTGCGAAAAATTTCATGCAAGTCGTTGCCTCCATTTTCAAAGCCTACGACATTCGAGGTGTGGTGCCGGCCACCCTTGATGAGGCGCTGGCCGAGGCCCTGGGCCGGGCCTTTGGTACCGTGGCCCTAAAGGAGGGGCAGGCCACCGTGGCCGTGGGGCGTGACGGCCGCCTGAGCGGACCCATGCTCTCGGCCGCACTCGTCCGGGGGCTGATGGCTGCCGGCGTGCGAGTGATCGATGTGGGCCTGTGTACCACCCCGATGCTGTACTTTGCCGCCCATACCGTCTGTGCCAGCGGGATCATGGTGACCGGCAGCCACAACCCCAAGGACTACAACGGCTTCAAGATGGTGCTGGCCGGCCGGGCCATCTATGGCGACGAGATCCAGAACCTGCGCCAGATCATGGAGAGCGAGACCTGGCAGCTGCGTCACGGGGGTTCGGTCACAGCGCTGGACGTTCTGCCGGCCTACACGCAGCGCATCACCGGCGACGTCAAGCTTGCCCGTCCGATGAAGATCGTGGTTGACTCGGGCAATGGTGTGGCCGGTGCCAGCGCACCGGGCATCTTCCGTGCCCTGGGCTGCGAGGTCATCGAACTGTTCTCTGAGGTGGACGGGCATTTCCCCAACCACCATCCCGACCCCAGCAAACCCGAGAACCTGCAGGACCTGATCCACGCCCTGCAGACAAGCGACGCCGAGCTGGGCCTGGCGTTTGACGGCGACGGCGACCGCCTGGGCATCGTGACCAAGGACGGCCAGAACATTTTTCCGGACCGCCAGATGCAGCTGTTCGCCCAGGACGTGTTGCAGCGGGTGCCGGGCGGCACCATCCTGTTTGACGTCAAATGCTCTCAGCGCCTCGCCCCGGCCATCGAGGCTGCGGGGGGCCAGGCCCTGATGTTCAAGACCGGTCATTCGCTCATCAAGGCCCAAATGAGAGCCATCGAGGCCGCCGGCGGCCAAGCCCCGCTGGGCGGCGAGATGAGCGGCCACATCTTCTTCAAGGAGCGCTGGTACGGGTTTGACGACGG
>CAYMMK010000131.1:0-5018 GCA_964391575.1 uncultured Limnohabitans sp. | reverse complement strand
GCCATCACGGGAATTGCGGCTTTTGCCAACTGAACATCTCCACTTCAGCTGGTCCGCACCCTGACTTTGCGGGCCCTGCTCTGATCAGCCATTTGTGGCACACTCCATTTACTAACCTGTTGGTCAGTAAATGAATTCCACCGAGCTGTCACATCCCAAACGCGAACGCCGCAAGCAGGATCGCCCCGGCGAATTGCTGGACGCTGCGCTCGATCTGTTTGTGGAAAAAGGCTTTTCGGCCACCCGGGCTGAAGAGGTGGCCGCGCGTGCTGGCGTCTCCAAGGGCACGCTGTTTCTGTACTTTCCCACCAAGGAAGAGCTGTTCAAGGCCGTGGTGCGGGAAAACGCCGCCCGGCCCGTGCACGAGGGCGCAGCCGAAGTCGCGGCCTTTGAAGGCAGCAGCGCCGATTTGCTGGAATACCTGATGCTCGAGTGGTGGCGGCGCTATGGCGCCACCAAGGCCTCGGGCATCTCGAAGCTGGTGTTTGCCGAAGCTTCAAATTTCCCCGACCTGGCGGCCTTTTACCGCGAGGAAGTGGTGGTGCCCGGCCTGGAGCTGGTGCGGGCCGTGTTGCAGCGGGGCGTAGAGCGCGGCGAGTTCAGGCCGGTGGCCAGCGAGCTGACAGCGCACTCGGTCATTGCCCCGCTGATCTTTTTGGTCATGTGGCGCCATTCCATCGGCCCGTGCTGCCCCCCCGGCGAGACCATCGAACCCGAAACTTTCATTCGCCAGCATGCGCAGCTTCTGCTGCGCGGTCTGGCTGCCTGATGACCCCATGAAACGTTCCACCCTCTGGATTCTGGGCGGCCTGGTGTGCGCCGCTTTGGCCGCCGCCGGTATGCGCATGTATGTCCAACGTGGCCAGCCGCCTGCCCAGGCGCCCAGTCCGGGCACTGCCGTGCAGCCCACACAGGCCCCGCTGGAGCTGGCGCCCGCCGATCTGGTCACCGTGCAGCGCATGGCCCTGTCGCTGGCGGTACCGGTGTCGGGCACCCTCAAGGCTTCGCAGACCGCGCTGGTCAAGGCCCGCGTCGCCGGCGAGCTGATGGACCTGACGGTTCGAGAGGGCGATGCCGTCAAGGCCGGTCAGGTGCTGGCCCGCATCGATCCGGCCGAGTACGAAGCCCGGGTGCGCCAGGCCCGCCAGCAGGCCGATGCCGCACAGTCCCAGGTGGACATTGCCCAGCGACAATTCGACAACAACAAAGCGCTGGTGGACCAGGGCTTCATCTCGCAGACCGCCTTGCAGAATTCCACCGCCAGCCTGGCCGGTGCACGAGCCACCCACCAGGCCGCGCTGGCGGCCCTGGATGTGGCCCGCAAGGCGCTCGATGACACCGTGCTGCGCGCACCCATTGCAGGCCAGGTGTCGCAAAGACTGGCCCAGCCCGGTGAACGGGTGGCCATCGAGGCCCGCATTGTGGAGCTGGTGAACCTCTCGAGGCTCGAACTCGAGGCCGCATTGCCCGCAGCCGATGCCGTGCAGGTGCGTACCGGCATGCGTGCGCAACTGCAGGTTGAGGGCCGCGAAGAGCCCGTCAACGCACGGGTGCTGCGCATCAACCCGATCGCACAGGCGGGCAGCCGCAGCGTGCTGGTTTATCTGGGTATCGACGGCGAGCCGGGTCTGCGCCAGGGCCTGTTTGCCGAGGGCCGGCTGGGCACCCGCAGCGTGCAGGCCCTGGCCGTTCCGCTCTCAAGCGTGCGCACCGACAAGCCCCAGCCCTATGTGCAGGTGCTCGAGGGCGACACCGTACGGCACGTTCTGGTGAAGCCCGGCGCCCGCACCGAAGTCACGCAAGGCCACCTGACCACCACCTGGGTCGAGGTGCAAGGGCTTGCCGAGGGCGCTCGGGTGCTGGCCGCCAGTGCCGGGGCGCTGCGCGAAGGCGTGCGCCTGAGTGTGGGCACCGCTGCCCGCTGAATCGAAGGACCCGGCCTCCATGTGGTTCACCCGCGTCAGCCTGCAAAACCCCGTCTTTGCCACCATGGTGATGCTGGCCCTGGTGGTGATGGGCCTGTTTTCGTTCCAGCGGCTCAAGGTCGACCAGTTCCCCAACATCGATTTTCCGGTGGTGGTGGTCAGCACCGAGTACCCCGGGGCCTCGCCCGAAATTGTCGAAAGCGAGGTTTCCAAGAAGATCGAAGAAGCCGTCAATTCCATCGCCGGCATCAATGCGCTGACTTCGCGCAGCTACGAAAACGTCTCGGTGGTGGTGATCGAGTTCCAGCTGCACATCAATGGCCGCAAGGCGGCCGAGGATGTGCGCGAGAAAGTGGCGGCCATCCGGCCGTCGCTGCGCACCGAGGTCAAGGAACCCCGGGTGTTGCGCTTTGACCCGTCGAGCCGGGCCATCTGGTCGCTGGCCGTGGTGCCCGACAACCCCGAGAAACCCGCCCTCAGCCCGGTCGAGATGACCAACTGGGCCGACCAGGTGCTCAAAAAGCGGCTGGAAAATGTGCGCGGGGTGGGTTCGGTGACGCTGGTAGGCGCAAGCAAGCGCGAGCTCAACCTGTACCTGCAACCGGCCGCCATGGAAGCGCTGGGGGTGACCGCCGAAATGGTGGTGGCTGCGGTGCGCAACGAAAACCAGGACCTGCCGGTGGGCGCCGTGCGCTCGCTCGAGCAGGAACGCATGGTGCAGGTGAGCTCACGCATGCAGCGGCCCGAGGACTTTGGCGAGATCATCGTCACCCGCCGGGGCGGTGTACCGGTGCGCCTGTCGCAGGTGGCACGGGTGCAGGACGGTGCCCAGGAAATCGAAAGCCTGGCCCTCTACAACGGCCAGCGCACCCTGATGCTGTCGGTGCAGAAATCGCAGGACGAGAACACCATCGCCGTGATCGACGGCCTGGTCCGCTCGGTGGCCGAACTCCAGGGCCAGCTGCCGCCTGGCTTGCGCCTGGAGCCCATCAACGATGCTTCGCGTCCGATCCGGGTGTCGGTCAACAATGTGCGCCAGACCCTCATCGAGGGTGCCGTACTGACGGTGCTGATCGTCTTCCTGTTCCTCAACTCCTGGCGCTCGACGGTCATCACCGGCCTGACGCTGCCGATCTCGCTGATCGGCACCTTCATGTTCATGCAGATGTTCGGCTTCACCATCAATATGGTCACGCTGATGGCGCTGAGCCTGTGCGTGGGCTTGCTGATCGACGACGCCATCGTGGTGCGCGAGAACATCGTGCGCCATGTGCAGATGGGCAAGGACGCCTGGAACGCCTCGATGGACGGCACCCGCGAAATCGGTCTGGCGGTGCTGGCCACCACGCTGTCGATCGTTGCGGTCTTCCTGCCGGTGGGGTTCATGGAAGGCATCATTGGCAAGTTTTTCCACGAGTTCGGCATCACCATCGTGGCGGCCGTGCTGATCTCGATGTTCGTGAGTTTCACCCTCGACCCGATGCTCTCGAGCGTCTGGCACGATCCGGCCATCGAGGCCCATGGCCAGCACCGTGCACCGGTCACGCTGTACGACCGAACCCTCGGTCGCCTGACCGGCTGGTTCGAACGCGTCACCGACCGCCTGGCCGAAGGCTATGGCCGCCTGCTGGCCTGGTCGCTGGTGCACAAACTCAAGACCGTGCTGCTGGCCCTGGCGATCTTCGTGCTGAGCGTCTACCTGGTGCGTTTTCTGGGCACCGAATTCGTGCCCAAGGCCGACTTCTCGGAAACCACCGTCAATTTCTACACACCGGTGGGCAGCTCGCTGGAGGCCACCGAAGTCAAGGCCCGGCAGGTCGAGCGCATCGTGCGCGAGTTTCCTGAAGTCCGCTACACCCTGACCACCATCAACACCGCCAACGCACAGGGCAAGAACAGCGCCAATCTCTACATCCGGCTGGTCGACCGGCACCAGCGCCAGCGCAGCGTTGACCAGATGGCGGCCGTGCTGCGCGAGCGGCTGCAGCGGGTGCCGGGCATCACTGTCACCCATGCCGGTCTGCTCGATGCGGTCGGTGGCAACAAGCAGATCGAGTTTTCCTTGCAGGGGCCGGACCAGCGTGAGCTCGAGCGGCTGGCGCGCGAGGTGATCGAGCGCATCCGGCTGGTGCCCGGCCTGGTCGATCTGGACTCGAGTGTGCGCGCCGACAAACCGACGATCGGGGTGATCCTGCAGCGCGAGGCGGCTGCCGATGTGGGACTGGGCACCGCCCCGATCGGCGCCTCGTTGCGGATACTGATGGCCGGACAAACCGTGGGCAACTGGCGTGCACCGAACGACCAGACCTATGACGTGAATGTGCGCCTGGAGCCCACGGCCCGCAACAGTACCGAGGATCTGCAGCGGGTGCCCTTCATGGTGGCCAGCGGCGCCGACGGCAGCACGCGCGTGGTCCGCCTCGGCCAGGTGGCCCGGATCGAGGACACCCGCAGTTCCAACCAGATCAACCGCCGCGACCTCTCGCGCGAGGTTTCGATCAGTGCCAACGCCTCCCGGCGCTCGGCCGGTGAAATTTCGGCCGACATCCGCAAGGCCCTGGACAGCATGCAGCTGCCGCCGGGCTACCGCTACCAGTTTGGCGGTTCCACCAAAAACATGACTGAGTCTTTCGGCTACGCGATCTCGGCCCTGGCCATGGCGGTGATCTTCATCTACATGATTCTGGCCAGCCAGTTCAAGAGTTTCCTGCAGCCCCTGGCCTTGATGACCTCCCTGCCCCTGACTCTGATCGGTGTTGTGCTGGCCCTGATGATGTTCGGCTCCACGCTGTCGATTTTCTCGATCATCGGCATCATCATGCTCATGGGTCTGGTGACCAAGAATGCCATCTTGCTGGTGGATTTTGCCAACCGGGCCCGTGAAGAGGGCATGGAACGCAGCCAGGCCCTGCTGACGGCCGCGCGGGTCCGCCTGCGTCCGATCCTGATGACCACGCTGGCCATGATTTTCGGCATGGTGCCGCTGGCTTTTGCCCTGAGCGAGGGGGCCGAACAGCGCGCTCCGATGGGCCAGGCCGTGATCGGCGGGGTGATCACCTCTTCGCTGCTGACCCTGGTGGTGGTGCCGGTGGT
>CAYMMK010000130.1:0-5371 GCA_964391575.1 uncultured Limnohabitans sp. | reverse complement strand
GGTCGGACCGGCGCTGGATCGACTGGCGTTGGGGTGGCCGGCGGCAGTGGGGTGAACGCCGAGGAATTGCCGACGCCCATCGGCTGGCCGACCGGAGCATTGGGTGACTGTGCGAGCAGCAGGGCGTAGTTCTTGGCCACCCGCACCGTGTTGGACTGGGCCTCAAGAATCAGATCGATGAAATTCTCACGCAAGGGGGTTTTGCCCGTCAGGGCAATGTAGGGCCGGCCGGTGCTGCGCTGCAGAACCTGACCGGTCACATCGGCCAGCGCCGGGTTGTACTCCATGCCCGCCGACTGGAAACTTGCCGGGGGTGCAATGCGCACGCTCAGGTTTTGAAGTTCCTGTGGGGTGTACTCAGCGATGTCAACTTCGGCTCGCAGCGGCTGACCGGTGCCTGAGAGCACCTGTAACCGGCCCAGGCTCAGGGCCTGGGCGCTGCAACTGAGGGCGGCCCATGTCGCCAGCACCATCCACTTCAGGTGGGGGTTACGGGGACTGGGTTGGAAGCCTTGCATGCGAGTACCTCGGACTGGTCTTTTCGTGAGCCCCAACCGTACCTTGAAGACATGGATGGGAAGTTTGGCAAACTAAAATGATGAAGATTATGCAATTGCAACTATCATTTTTACAGATTGTGCCTGATCAGTGACGATCTGAAACGGACGTGTGAACGAAAAAAAGCCAGCTGAAGCCCTGTCCCTCGTTAACTTTAGATTTCAATTAAAAATACAGCCTCGGGTCCCGTCCCGATCAAGCCTGCAGCAGGATGCGCAGCATGCGGCGCAAGGGTTCTGCTGCGCCCCACAGCAGCTGGTCGCCCACGGTAAACGCGCCCAGATAATCGTTGCCCATGGCCAGCTTGTGCAGGCGGCCGACCGGCACCGTCAGGGTGCCTGTCACAGCGGCGGGGGTCAGTTCCCGCTCGGTCAACTCGCGTTCGTTGGGCACCACCTTCACCCACGGGTTGGCCTTGGCGATGATCTCGGTGACCTCGTCCATGGGTACATTTTTCTTGAGCTTGATGGTCAGGCCCTGGCTGTGGCAGCGCATGGCGCCAATACGCACACACAGGCCGTCGATCGGAATGCTGCCTGGGCTTCGGAAAGCGGGGTTGCCCAGGATCTTGTTGCATTCGGCGCCGCCCTTCCATTCTTCCTTGCTCTGGCCATGCTCGACAGGCACGTCAATCCAGGGGATCAGGCTGCCAGCCAGTGCGGCGCCTCGGAAATTTTTGGTGGGGAATGACGCATCGCGCAGGGTGGCGGACACCTTGCGGTCGATGTCCAGGATGGCCGAGGCCGGGTCGGCCAGCTCGGCCTTGACCGCGTCGTGCAGCGCGCCCATCTGGCTGAGCAGTTCGCGCATGTTTTGCGCGCCGGCGCCCGAAGCGGCCTGGTAGGTCATGGCCGAGACCCAGTCGACCAGTTGGTGCTGGAACAGGCCGCCCAGGCCCATGAGCATCAGGCTGACGGTGCAGTTGCCGCCGATCCAGTTCTTGCCGCCCTTGGCCAAGGCGCTGTCGATCACGTGGCGGTTGACCGGGTCCAGAATGATGACGGCGTCATCGGCCATGCGAAGCGAGGATGCGGCGTCGATCCAGTGGCCGTTCCAGCCAACCGCGCGCAGCTTGGGGTAGACCTCTTGGGTGTAATCGCCGCCCTGGCAGGTGATGATGATTTCGCAGCGCTTGAGGGCGTCGATGTTGTGGGCGTCCTTCAGCGTGGCCTCGTTCCTGGCCATCGCGGGCGCTTTGCCGCCCGTGTTCGAGGTGGAAAAAAACACCGGCTCGATCAGGTCAAAGTCCTTTTCGATCTCCATACGGTCCATCAAGACCGAGCCGACCATGCCGCGCCAGCCCACCAGACCTACCAACTTGCTCATTTCAACGCCCTTTCAAAGTTAAACAGTGCCGCACACGACGGGATCGCTGACTGTTTGCCCGGCTCGTCTGGCCGGGGAGGGCGCACGACGAACCAGAGCCGTTCAGCCTTTGGTGGTCGTGGTTTTGGTGGAGATTGCGCGCACGCCCACTGCCACCGTGGGGGTGGTCAGCAAGATCAGGCAGAACGGGTGTGCGTCAAACATGGTTTTATTGTAGCGGATCATCCTTCAGGTACCTGACGATCAAAAAGGTTGCCGCCTGCCTGCGTATATACCCTTTGTCTACACAGAGCCAGGTTTGCCTATACTTTTTGAAAGGAAGGTGGCATGACAAGCTCCCAAATCATCTTGAGTCTGGTGCTGGCCACCATGGTGTTTTCGGTGGCGCTGGAATTGCGGATCGAGGATTTCCGGCAGGTGGCCAAGATCCCCCGATCGGTGGTGTGTGGGTTGATCCCCCAGTTCATCCTGCTGCCTGTGGGTACCTGGCTGGCCACCCTGGTGCTGGACCTGCCGCCCAATGTCGAGGCCGCCATGATCCTGGTGGCTTCATGTCCCGGGGGCAGCCTGAGCAACGTGGTCACCCATATGGGCCGGGGCAATACCGCGCTTTCGGTCAGTATTTCCGCCGTGGCCAGCGTCATTGCCCTGGTGGCCACCCCCCTGAATTTCAGCTGGATGATTGCGGCCAACCCGGCCACAGCGTCCTGGCTGCGCGAATTGTCGATCGATGCTTCCGGCATCTGGCTCAGTCTGGTGTTGCTGCTGGGCGTTCCCTTGAGCGCCGGACTGCTGTTCTCTCACCGCAGGCCCGACCTGACCCAGCGCATCCGCAAGCCATTGGGCCGGTTTGCCGTAGGCGCGCTGATCCTCTTCATCGTGGCCGGACTCGTCAAGGAGCGGCAATTGCTGACACTGGGTCTTTTGCCCACCATGGGGCTGGTCGTGCTGCACAACGCCAGCGGGTTGATGTTGGGCTGGCTGACAAGCGTTCTCATGGGAGTAAGCGAACGCGATCGCCGCGCCGTGATGATCGAGGGGGGCATGCAGAACTCGGGTCTCGCGCTGGGCATCATTGCCGTGCAGTTCAACGCCGACCTGGGCATGGTGACCGTGGCCAGCCTGTGGGGCATCTGGCACATCGTGAGCGGCATGGGGCTGGCCCTGTATTGGAGAAGAAAAGATGCTCGATTGGTTGATTGAAAACGGCACCGTGATCGACGGCACGGGCGCACCAGCCCGGGTGGCCAACGTGGGAATACGTGGTGGCCGCATTGTGGCGGTGGGTCAGGTGGGCGAACCGGCCCTGCAGACGCTGGATGCCACAGGGCTGTGGATCACCCCGGGCTTCGTGGACATCCACACCCATTACGACGGGCAGGTCACCTGGGACGAATGCTTCACGCCCAGCATCTACCATGGCGTGACCACGCTGGTCATGGGCAACTGCGGCGTAGGTTTTGCACCCAAACGCCCGGGCCACGAGGATGATCTGGTCAAGCTGATGGAAGGTGTGGAGGATATCCCAGGCGCGGCACTTCACGAGGGCATCCGCTGGAACTGGGAAACCTTTCCAGAGTACATGGACGCGCTGGCGGCCACGCCCAGGAGCCTGGACTATCTGGTGCAAGTGCCGCACGATCCCTTGCGCATGTACGTGATGGGCGAGCGGGCGCTGGCCCATGAAAAGGCCAATGCCGAGGACATCCTGGCCATGCAGGCCCTGCTGCGCCAGGCCCTGCAGGCCGGGGCCGCTGGTTTCAGCACCGGACGCAGCGACAACCACCGCACCTCCGAAGGCAAGGACACGCCTGCGGCCAATGCGGACCACGACGAACTGACCGGTCTGGCGCAAGCCTTTGCCGGGCTGGGCCATGGGGTGATCCAGGTGGTCAGTGACTTCAACCTGCTCCACGGACCAGACCAGTTCGACGCCGAGTTCGATTGCGTAAAGTCGCTGGCGCGGGCCAGCGGTAAAGCTGTATCCATGACCTGGCTGCAGCGCGACCCGGGGGGCGAGCAGTACCTCAGAATCCAGGACCGTGTGGAAGCGGCCGTCAGGGCGGGTTTGCCGCTGTACCTGCAGACGGCGGTGCGAGGCATAGGCGTGCTCAACGGGCTGGACGCGAGTTTTCACCCTTTCATGGGCTTTCCATCCTACAAGGAAGTGGCCCACCTGCCGCTGGCGCAGCGTGCTGCGGCATTGCGCGATCCGGTCCGCAAGGCCCGCATTCTGTCCGAGAAGTCCGAGCGGCTGGCTGGCGACGGCAGCGCGATTCCACCACTGGTCGACATTCTTCTGGCCAAAATCGACCTCGTCAGCGGCCGCATGTTTGCGCTCGAGGAGACGCTCAATTACGAACCTTCAGTGATGCAAAGCTTTCTGGTACGGGCCCGGCAGTCGGGTGTCTCCCCTCTGGAGGCCATTTACGACCACCTGAGCGCCGGCGAGGGCGAAGGCCTGATTTATTTCCCCATCTTCAATTACAACGAAGGCTCTCTCGCGACAGTCCGGCGCATGCTCGAACATCCTCGTGCCCTCAGCAGCCTCAGCGATGCCGGTGCCCACGTGGGCACGGTGTGTGATGCCAGTTTCCCGACCTTCATGCTCACGCACTGGGTGCGTGACCGGGGGCGCGAATCCATTGCACTTGAAACGGCAGTGGAAATGCTCACCGCCCGCAACGCCCGCTACCTGGGTTTGTCAGACCGGGGGGTGATCGCACCGGGCCTGCGGGCCGATCTCAATGCCATCGACCCGGACCGGCTCAGTGTAGGCCTGCCGCGGCTGGTGCGGGATCTGCCTGCCGGCGGGAAGCGCTTCTTGCAGAAGGCACAAGGCTATGTGGCCACCTGGGTGGCTGGCCAGGTGGTTCAGCAAGGCGGCGAAATCACCTCTGCCCGACCTGGCCGTCTGGTGCGCATGGGCCAGGCTTGAACGCCCTGCGTCACGGGCACACCCTCCCAACACGGTGTGACGGTCCAACTGCGGGGCAGGACGGGCTCAGCCCAGCGCCTTGACCACGGCGTCGCCCATTTCGCGGGTGCCCACCTTGGTCGTGCCTTCGCTGTGGATGTCGGGCGTGCGCAAGCCCTGGGCCAGTACCTTTTTCACTGCCGTTTCTATGCGGTCCGCCGCTTCAGCCTGGTTCAGGCTGAAGCGCAGCATCATGGCCGCGCTCAGGATGGTGGCCAGCGGGTTGGCCACACCTTGGCCCGCGATGTCGGGCGCGCTGCCGTGGCTGGGCTCGTACAGGCCCTGGTTTTTGGTGTTCAAGCTGGCCGAGGGCAGCATGCCGATCGAGCCCGTCAGCATGGAGGCTTCATCGCTCAGAATGTCGCCGAACATGTTGCCGGTGACGACCACGTCAAAGGACTTGGGTGCCTTGACCAGCTGCATGGCGGCGTTGTCCACATACATGTGCTGCAGCTCCACGTCGGGGTACTGGGCATGCACCTCGGTGACCACGTCTTTCCAGAACTGGAA
>CAYMMK010000129.1:0-5443 GCA_964391575.1 uncultured Limnohabitans sp. | reverse complement strand
CGGGCTGATCTGATCGGCAACGGCAAACAGCACCTGATCCCAAGCTGGCAGCCGCTGACCGATGGCACTTACCAGAGCCCACGGCGGGCGAACAGCACGCAAGCGCCTCCCAAGGCGCAGGGCAGGGCGAGCAGCCAAGGTGGGAGTTCTAACGGCCTCAGGAAGCCTGGGCAGACACCGCGCAAAGGATTGCTGCTGACCCAGCACACAGGCTTGCCGCCAAGGCAAAAGGGCTGATGTTGATCACTACGGGTGTCTGATTGCTGGCGGTGCTCAGTTTGCCGCACCCAATCGTTTACGCATCACCACGCTTTCATAGGTCTTGCCATCCCATTGAACGCTGTCAACGATCTGGTAGCCCAGGCGGCGGTAGAGCGAGATCAGGTGATGAGCCGGTGAGGCGGTGTCGAGGGCGATTTCGTCAAATCTTGCATCCCGGGCCCATTGCTCGCAAGGTTTGCTCACCCCGGCTGCAGCGCCGCCAGCAGCTCGGTTTCGATTTCGATCTGGGCCTTGTTTTGCTGCAATGCCGCGCCGCTGACCAGGAATGTGTCTTCCACCCGCTCGCCCAAAGTGCTGATCTTGGCCAGCTGCAGGTGGATGCCATGCCGTGCCAGCACACGCGCCACGCTGTAGAGCAGGCCGATGCGATCGCTGGCCGAGATCGACAGCAACCAGTGCTGAGCCTTTTCATCGGGCTTGAGGCTCACACGCGGCGTGACCGGGAAGCTCTTGACGCGCCGCGACACGCGGCCGCGGGCGGGGGCGGGCAGGGGGCCCTGGGTGTGCACGGTGTGTGTCAAACCCGTTTCAAGCATCTGGATGAACTCTCGGTGATGTTCCGCCAGGGCGGGTGCAACCACCTGGAAGGTGTCCAGGGCCCAGCCGGTACGGGTGGTGTGGATCTTGGCGTCAAGGATCGAAAAGCCTGCCTGGTCAAAGTGGCCGCAGATGCGGGCGAACAGGTCGGTCTGATCAGGGGTATAGACCAGCACCTGCAGGCCTTCGCCGACCGGTGACATGCGTGCCCGCACCAGGGTCTCGCCCGATTGTTCGGCACGCGTCACATGCCGGGAGAGGGTGCGCGCATGCCAGGCGATATCGCTGGCGTCATGGCGCATGAAATAGCCCACGTCCAGGGTATCCCATAGCGCTTTATGCCCCTCGTGGGGCTGGGCCAGCCGGGCCAGTTCAATCAGGGCTTCGCGCTTGCGTGCCTCGACCAGGGCATCAGCATCGGGCGCACGCCCCCCCAGCACCCGCAGGGTGTACTTGAACAGGTCTTCGAGCAGCTTGCCCTTCCAGGCGTTCCACACCTTGGGGCTGGTGCCCCGGATATCGGCCACGGTCAGCAGATACAGCGCCGTGAGCTGACGCTCGTTGCCCACCCGCCGGGCAAAGCGGCGAATCACCTCCGGATCGCTCAGGTCTTCCTTTTGGGCCACTCGGCTCATGGTCAGGTGCTCGCGCACCAGAAAGGCGATCAGGTCGGCGTCATGGCGGGCAATCTGGTGCTGGCGGGCAAACAGACGGACCTCGCGTTCACCGAGCTCGGAATGGTCGCCGCCACGGCCTTTGGCGATGTCATGAAAGAGGGCGGCGGCGTACAGGATCCAGGGCTTGTCCCAGCCACTGGCCAGTTGCGAGCAAAACGGGTACTCGTGCGCATGCTCGGCCATGAAAAACCGGCGCACATTGCGCAGCACCATCAGGATGTGCTGGTCCACCGTGTAGGCATGAAACAGGTCGTGCTGCATCTGTCCCACGATGCGCCTGAAGACCCACAGATAGCGCCCGAGCACCGAGGTCTGGTTCATCAGGCGAAAGGCATGGGTGATGCCCTGGGGCTGCTGCAGGATCTGCGCAAAGGTGGCCCGGTTCACCGGGTCGGTGCGAAAGGCCCGGTTCATCAGGCCGCGCACGTTGTAGAGGGCCCGCAGCGTTCGCGCCGACAAGCCCTTGATGCCCGGAAACTGCTGGTAGACCAGAAATGTTTCAAGAATGGCATGTGGATCGCGCTGGTAGAGCTGATCGTCCAGCACCTCAAGCAGTCCGCCACGCTCGCCGAAGCGGGCGTTCAGGGGCGTCACCTTCTCGGCCTCCTCGCCACGCAGGCTGCGCAAGCGGTCCTGCAGGTTGAGCATCAGCACTTCATTGAGCTGGGCCACGGCCTTGGCGGCCCAGTAGTAGCGGCGCATGAGTTTTTCGCTGGCACGCAGCACCAGGCGTCCGTCGGCGGCGGTCTCCGACCGGTAGCCAAACGACTCCGCCACTGTCGTCTGCAGGTCGAACACCAGCCGGTCCTCGCGGCGCCGGGCCTGCAGGTGCAGACGGGCACGGATCAGGCCAATCAGGGCTTCATTGCGTTTGAGTTGGCGCACCTCGTGGGACGTAGCCACACCGGTGCGCCCCAGGGCATCCCAGCTGTGGCCCAGGCCGGCGGCACGGGCCACCCAAAGGATGATCTGCAGGTCGCGCAGGCCACCCGGCGATTCCTTGCAATTGGGCTCGAGTGCATAAGGTGTGTCTTCAAACTTGGTGTGGCGCTGACGCAGCTCCAGCCACTTGGCCTGCAGGAACGCCTGCGGGTCGAGGGCGTCGCGCCAGGCCTGCGTGAAGCGTGCATAGAGACCGGCGCTGCCGGTGATGCGGCGCGATTCCAGCAAGGAGGTCTGGACCGTGATGTCTGCGGCCGATTCGGCCAGGCATTCCTGCACACTGCGCACGCTCGAGCCGATGTCCAGACCTGCATCCCAGCAACTGCCGATGAAGGCTTCGATCAAGGATTTCAGCGCGTCCCGGGCCTGCGCATCGTCAGGCAGCAGGATCAGAACGTCCACATCCGAGTAAGGATAGAGTTCGCCGCGTCCGTAGCCCCCGACAGCCACCATGCACAGTGGCTCGTCGGCCAGACCTGCGTGAAGCCAGAGTTGCTGGAGCAAGCAGTCGGTCAGACCGGCCAACTGCCGCAGTGTGCGTTGCAGGACCCGGGCCGGCACCTCGCCCCCGGCCAGGGATTGCAAAAGGATGTGCTTGTCGCGCTGGTAAGCCTCTCGGAGGGCGGCGACGTCGCGCATGGCCGGTTGGCTCAGCAGGCTGTGGCCGCAACGAAGGGCGGAGGCGGTGGACTGCCGTCCGAGAGCGTGAGCACTTCGTAGCCGGTCTCGGTCACCAGCACGGTGTGCTCCCACTGGGCCGAAAGCGAGTGGTCCTTGGTGACGATGGTCCAGCCGTCGCCAAGTTCCTTGATTTCGCGACGGCCGGCGTTGATCATGGGCTCGATGGTGAAAATCATGCCGGGTACCAGCGCTGTCAGGGTGCCAGGCCTGCCGTAATGCAGCACCTGCGGCTCCTCGTGAAAGCCCTGACCGATGCCGTGGCCACAGAATTCGCGCACCACCGAGAAGCCGTGCCCTTCGGCGAAGGTCTGGATGGCATGGCCGATGTCGCCCAGGAAACGCCCCGGCTTGACCTGCACGATGCCGTGCCACATGGCCTCATAGGTCAACTGGCACAAACGCCGCGCCGCAATCGAGCCCTCGCCGACGACAAACATGCGGCTGGTGTCGCCGTGCCAGCCGTCCTTGATGACGGTGATGTCGATGTTGACGATGTCGCCTTTTTTCAGCGCCTTGTCGTTGGGGATACCGTGGCAGACCTGGTGGTTGATCGAGGTGCAAATCGACTTGGGGTAGGGCTTGTAGCCGCCCGGTGCGTAATTGAGCGGTGCAGGAATGGCCTGCTGGACCTGCACGATGTAGTCGTGGCAGATCTTGTCGAGTTCGTTGGTGGTGACGCCGGGTTTCACGAACGGAGCCAGGTAGTCCAGAACCTCCGAGGCCAGGCGGCCAGCCACACGCATGGCCGCAATGCCGGCCGCGTCTTTGATGGTGATCGTCATGGGGCTCAATTATCCCATTGCTGACCTGATTCCAGGGTTGGCCCGGGTAAAATCGACGCAGCGTCGGTCAGCCCCAGTCAGCGGCCCCGGCCCCTTTTCTTGCCTGCATTCCTGCCCCAAGGCCACCTCGTGACCCTGCACATCAGCTTTTTTGAAGGCGGCAACGCCCTCAGCGACTTTCGTATCCAGCAACTGTTGCCGCGTCTGGCGCAGATTTCACCGCACATCCAGGGCCTGGCCGCGCGGTTCGTTCACCTGGTGGCCACCGATCGACCCTTGCAAGGCGACCAGCCACAGACGCTGGCCGCCTTGCTCGCTTATGGAGACCCGTATGCGGGCCCGACAGAAGGTCCGGTCATCGTGGTCAGCCCGCGCTTGGGCACGGTGTCGCCCTGGGCGTCCAAGGCGACCGACATCTCCCGCAACTGTGGCCTGCAGCTGCAGCGGGTGGAGCGCATCACCGAATACCGTTTGCAGCTCAAGACCGGCCTGCTGGGCGGTGCCAGGCCCCTGAATGACGAGCAGATGGGCCAGGTGGCCGCGCTGCTGCATGACCGCATGACCGAGTCGGCCTTGCCCAGCCGGGGCGACGCCGAAGCCCTGTTCACCGAGCTACAGGCGGCGCCCATGGAACATGTGGATGTGCTGCAAGGCGGACGTGCCGCGCTGGAAGCCGCCAACAAGGCCTGGGGACTGGCCCTGGCCGAGGACGAGATCGAGTACCTGGTGAACGCCTTCAATGGCCTGGGGCGCAACCCCACCGATGTCGAGTTGATGATGTTCGCGCAGGCCAACAGCGAGCACTGCCGCCACAAGATCTTCAATGCCCAGTTCACCATTGACGGCATGGCGCAGCCGCACAGCCTGTTCGGCATGATCCGCCACACTGAAAAGCTCAGCCCACAGCACACGGTGGTGGCCTATGCCGACAACGCCTCCATCATGGAGGGCCATGCCATCGAGCGCTTTGTGGCCCGTGCAGACACCCAAGGCGCCCCCTATGTGAAGGAAGCTGCCCGACACCACGTGCTGATGAAGGTGGAGACCCACAACCACCCGACCGCGATTTCGCCGTTCCCTGGCGCTTCGACCGGAAACGGCGGCGAAATCCGCGATGAAGGTGCGACGGGTCGCGGCTCCAAGCCCAAGGCGGGCTTGACGGGCTTCACCGTGTCCAAACTCTGGGGCGGACTGAGCGACCAGCCGGGCGGAAAACCCGAGCACATGGCCAGCCCCCTGCAAATCATGACCGAGGGCCCCCTGGGGGGTGCGGCCTTCAACAATGAATTTGGCCGTCCCAACCTGACGGGATACTTCCGCGAATACGAGCAGGTGGTCGATGGTGTGCAGCGTGGCTACCACAAGCCCATCATGATCGCGGGCGGTCTGGGCCAGATTGATGCCACACAGACGAAAAAAATCGAATTCCCCGCGGGCACGCTGCTGATCCAGCTGGGCGGCCCCGGCATGCGCATCGGAATGGGCGGCGGCGACCTCCACGGTGAGCTCGTCGGGGGTGAGGGTGTCCGGGACGCCGGCGGT
>CAYMMK010000128.1:491-5472 GCA_964391575.1 uncultured Limnohabitans sp. | reverse complement strand
TCCGCATGAAGATCGGCGTCATGTTCGGCAGCCCCGAAACCACCACCGGCGGCAACGCGCTCAAGTTCTACGCCTCGGTGCGTCTGGACATTCGCCGCACCGGTACCATCAAGAAGGGCGATGACGCCATTGGCAACGAAACCAAGGTCAAGGTGGTCAAGAACAAGGTCTCGCCCCCCTTCAAGACCGCCGAGTTCGACATCCTGTTTGGCGAAGGCATTTCGCGCGAGGGTGAAATTGTCGACATGGGCGTGAACGCCAAGATCATTGAAAAGTCCGGTGCCTGGTACGCCTACAACGGCGAAAAAATCGGCCAAGGCCGTGACAACGCCCGCGAGTTCCTGCGCGAAAACCCCGACCTTGCCCACGAGATCGAGAACAAGGTGCGTGAATCCCTGGGCATTCCGCTGCTGCCGGCCGGGGAAGTCGAAGAAGCCTGACGGGCCGGCCATGCCCAACCCCGCCCGCCCGCCCAGCCTCAAGGGCCGTGCTCTGCGTCTGCTGGGCCAGCGCGAGCATTCGCGCGCCGAGCTCGAGCGCAAGCTCGCCGGGCATGAGACCGAGCCCGGTCAGCTTGCCCGGGCGCTCGACGAACTGCAGGCCCAGGGCTTCATCAGCGATGAACGCACCATCGAGTCGGTGATCCACCGCCGCGCGGGCAAGCTCGGCGCCGCGCGCCTGCGCCAGGAGCTGGCAGCCAAGGGGCTGGGCGGCGAGGCGGTGACGCTGGCCCTCGAGGCGCTGCGCGCCACCGAACGCGCACGCGCCCGCGAGGTCTGGCAGCGCAAGTTCGGCGCACGGCCCAACGATGCCCGTGAGCACGCCCGACAGGTGCGATTCATGGTGGGTCGGGGTTTCGCGCCAGAGCTGGTGCGCAGTGTGTTGCGGGGCGACGATGACGAAAGCCCTCGGGGGGCTCTCCCCAACGGAACGTCCTGCTGACAGGACACCCATCGTGCTTCGGCGTGCTCCCGGAGGGGCGAATGAAGCTGGGGAGAGCCGCCCGAGGGCTCTCGATGAAGTGCAGTATCTGCCTGGGCGCAAACCCCGTCTGTGCGCCGGTGCACGGGGCGGCGCCTGACGCTAATCAGCGGCCTTTGGCGCTCTTGACGGGGCGTGCGCCCGGGTCGTGGCGGCGCAGCCAGTCGAAAAACTCCCGGTACCAGACCGCGCTGTTGCGGGGCTTGAGGATCCAGTGGTTTTCGTCCGGAAACCACAGCAGTCGGGCATCAATGCCCTGGGCCTTGAGCGTGTTGTAGTAGGCCAGGCCCTGGGCATCGGGCACCCGGTAGTCCTTGGCGCCGTGGATCACCAGCGTGGGGGTGCTCAGGCCATGGGCGTGCGCATGCGGGCTCTGGCTGTGCACCTTGTCGATGTCGTCCCAGTACCAGGCGCCCAGTTCCTGAGCATGCCAGCCGTAGGCGTCATCGGCGAACATGCCCGTCCAGTCGTAGCAGCCGGCATGGCAGATGTAGGCCCGGTAGCGCCCTTTGCGCAGGTGGGCGTTCATCCAGGCCACCATGTAGCCCCCGTAACTGCCGCCGGTGGCAAACAGGCGCTTGCGGTCGATCCAGGGGTTGCGCAGCAGCCAGTCGGTGGCCGCTTCGATGTCCTGCAGCTCCAGCGCGCCCCACTGGTGGGTGATGGCATCGAGAAAGGCGTGTCCAAAGCCCGATGAGCCGTGGTAGTTGACGTTGACCGTCACATAACCCTGCGCGGCAAAGACATGGTAGTTCCAGCGCCAGTGCCAGGTGTCGCCGGGCCCGGTGTGGGGCCCGCCATGGATGGTGTGCAGCAGCGGGTATTTGCGGCGGGGATCAAAGCCGGGCGGGTAGTGGACCCAGACCTGCACCGCGTCACCGCGCGCTCCCTTGACCCAGTGCTCCTCGGTTTTGCCCATGCGCAGGCCCGCAAGCAACGCTCCGTTGAAGTTTTCGATCCGCCGCGGCGCGCCCGCGACGCCCTGGCCGGCTTCGGTCAGAGGGCGTGCTTCGATGCGGCCGGGATCGTGGGCGGTGTCGGTGAGGGTCACCAGCGTCCCAAAGCGCGCATCGAAGGTCTGAACGGTACCGCCCTCGGCCACCACGCGGGCACTGCGATCGGCCAGATCAAAACGCCAGACATGCTGACGGCCCCGGTCTTCGGCCAGACACAGCAGGGCCGAACCGTCTTCACTCCAGTGCAGGGGGGCCTTGGGCTCACGGTCCCAGCCCTCGCTGATGACCTGCCAGCGCAGACGCTGGCCACCCAACGCCGCCAGCGCGATCTGGTTGGGCATGGTGTGGCGCTGCGCCTGGTGCGAGGCCAGAAAGGCCAGCTGGCGGCCATCGGCGCTGTGGCGCGGGCCTGAAAAGTCCCAGTCTTTGTCCTGCAGCAAGGTCCGCACGCGGGGCGAGCCTCTGCGGGTCAGTTCGATTTCGGCCAGTGCCATGCGCGGGGCCGGATGCTGGCCGCATTGGGGGTCGACCACGCAGACGATGCGCCGCCCGTCGGGCGAGATGCTCAGGTCGGCGGCACTGTGGTCGCGGCGCCCGAGCTCGAAGCCGCTGCCCTCGAGCAGGTCGGTGACGCGGCCGGTCCGCACATCAAGCATCAGCAGGTGCGGCACCCGGTCCTGGGGCAGGTTGTCGTCCCAGTGGCGGTACACCGCATCTTCGGTGGCAAAGGCCGTTTCCTTGCGCTCGCGCATCTGCGCGGCCTGGCGTTTCTGGGCCGCCTGGCCGCGCAGATGCGGCCAGACCCAGGAAATCAGGGCGATGCGCTGCCCGTCGGCAAACCACTGGAAGGCCTCCACCCCGGTCGGCACCTCGGCCGCCAGCCGGGCCTCGCCGCCGTCGGGTGCGATCAGGTAGAGCTGGGTCTGCGTGTCCTTGACCCCCTGACGCTCGCGCCGCGCGGTAAAGGCAATCCACTCGCCGGTGGGCGAAAACTGCGGCTGGCTGTCCTTCTCGCCCTGCGTCAGGGGCCGGGGCTGGCCACCCAGGGTCGAAAGCAGCCACAGACCGGAGCGGCTCAGGTTGTCCTCCATCGAGGGCTGGGTTACGGCGCACACTGCCTGGGCGCCATCGGGGCTGAGGCTGGGTGCGCCCAGCCGTTGCAGCTGCCAGAGCAGGTCGACCGTCATTCGGGAAGATGGGGAGGTGGCCATGGCGCAGTCGCAGGCCGTCCGGGGACCGCCTGAAAATCAAAGGGAAGCCAGTGTCCCATCGTATGGGCCGTGGCGTCTGTCGCCACCGCGATGCGGCTTGCGGCTCAGGCCACCGGCAGGTTCAGCATCAGCGCCATGTTCTGCACCGCCGCGCCGCTGGCACCCTTGCCCAGGTTGTCCAGCCGCGCAATGAGGACCGCATGGCGGGCAGCCTCGTTGGCGTAAACGCGGATTTCAAGTTTGTTGGTGTCATTGAGTGCCAGCGCGTCGAGCTTGCCGTTCTCGGTCGGCGCCTCGACACTGACCCAGCCCGGGTGACCGGTGTCGGCCTGGCTGGCGGCGTAATGCGCACGCAGGGCTTCGTGCAGGTCGGCGGCCCTGGGCTGGCCGGGCAGCGCGTCCAGGTGCAGCGGCAGTTGCACCAGCATGCCCTGTCGGAAATTGCCAACCGCTGGCACAAACAGGGGCCGGCAGGCGAGTCCGGTATAGCGCATAATTTCTGGAATGTGCTTGTGCTGCAGACCCAAGGCGTAGGCTTCGAAGAGTGGCGCACGGCCGGCCTCGTAGTCCTCGATCATGGCACGGCCGCCGCCCGAGTAGCCGCTGACCGAGGGCAGGCACAGCGGAAAATCTTTCGGTACCAGGCCGGCGTCGACCAGCGGGCGGATCAAGGCAATCGCGCCAGTGGCGTAGCAGCCCGGGTTGGCCACGCGTTCGGCCGTTTGAACGGCCTGGCGTTGTCCGGCGGCCATTTCGGGAAAACCATAGACCCAGCCCGGAGCGCAGCGGTGGGCGGTGGAGGCGTCCACGATGCGCGGCCTGCGGCCGGGCAGGGCATCGATCATGGCCACCGATTCACGGGCGGCATCGTCGTGCAGGCACAGCACCACCAGGTCGGCGGCGGCCATGATCTCGCGCTTGGCTTCGGGGTCCTTGCGTCGCGCCGGGTCGATGCTCAGCACCTGCACTTGCGGCATGCGCGCCAGGCGTTCGCGAATCTGCAGGCCGGTGGTGCCGGCTTCGCCGTCAATGAAGATCTTGGCCATGAATCAACAGGCTTTTCGGGTCAAAAAGCAGGGGTTTGCGTCAAGTGGATGTAAGAAGCAAGCATCAAGATGGTGCGATGCAGCATGATACAGTCACAGGCTGCAATGTACAGACCCGGCCGGGGGTGAATCACCGCGGCCTGGCGGTCTGATCGACACCACCCCTCTGAGAGAAGACCGCATGAAGATTCATGAATACCAAGGCAAGGAAATCTTGCGTCAATTTGGTGTGCCGGTGCCGCGTGGCATCCCGGCGTTTACGGTGCAGGAGGCGGTGGAGGCCGCCCAGAAGCTCGGCGGTCCGGTATGGGTGGTCAAGGCCCAGATCCATGCGGGCGGCCGTGGCAAGGGCGGCGGGGTGAAGGTGGCCAGGTCGGTCGAGCAGGTCCGGGAACTGGCCGGCCAGATTCTGGGCATGCAGCTCAAGACCCACCAGACCGGCCCCGAGGGCCAGAAAGTGCGTCGCCTCTATATTGAAGACGGCGCCGATATCCAGAAGGAATATTACGTCTCCCTCGTGACCGATCGCGCCAGCCAGAAAGTGGCCGTGATCGCGTCCAGCGAGGGCGGCATGGACATCGAGGAAGTGGCGCACAGCACGCCTGAGAAGATCGTCACCGAGCTGGTCGACCCCCTGACCGGACTGGGCCAGGCCCAGGCGCTCAAGATCGCCAACGCCGTGGGTCTGTCCGGGGGTTCGGCCGACCAGGCGGCCGATGTCCTGCAAAAGCTCTACAAATGCTACATGGACACCGACGCTTCTCTGGTCGAAATCAACCCCCTGAAC
>CAYMMK010000128.1:0-481 GCA_964391575.1 uncultured Limnohabitans sp. | reverse complement strand
TGCGACAGCAAGGGCAACATCATCGCCCTGGACTCGAAGTTCAACTTTGACGCCAATGCCTTGTTCCGGCACCCCGAAATCGTGGCCCTGCGCGACCTGGACGAAGAAGACCCGGCCGAAGTCGAGGCCTCCAGGTTCGATCTGGCCTACATCTCCTTGGACGGCAACATCGGCTGTCTGGTCAATGGTGCCGGCCTGGCCATGGCCACCATGGACACCATCAAGCTGTTTGGCGGCGAACCGGCCAACTTCCTGGACGTGGGCGGTGGCGCCACCCCCGAGAAGGTCACCGAAGCCTTCAAGATCATGCTTAAGAACCCCAAGGTCAAGGGCATCCTGGTCAACATCTTTGGCGGCATCATGAAGTGCGACACCATCGCCACCGGTGTCATCACCGCCTGCAAGGCGGTCAACCTGAACGTGCCGCTGGTGGTGCGCATGAAGGGCACCAACGAAGAGCTGGGCAAGAAGATGCTGGCCG
>CAYMMK010000127.1:0-5473 GCA_964391575.1 uncultured Limnohabitans sp. | reverse complement strand
TGATCGGCGGGGTGATCACCTCTTCGCTGCTGACCCTGGTGGTGGTGCCGGTGGTGTATTGCTACCTTGACGATCTGGCCCGCTGGATGCGCCGCAAGGCCGGGTGGGAGGCTCCGCGTCAAGGCCATGACACACCCGCCCGGTAAAATGCCCCGTGACCGGACTATGTACCCCAAGGAGTAAGTAAACAATGGATCTGAACCAGGCCCGATTCAACATGATCGAGCAGCAAATTCGCCCCTGGGAGGTGCTCGACCCCCAGGTGCTGGAACTGCTGTCGGTGGTGCGACGCGAAGACTTTGTGCCGCTATCGCACAAGGCACTGGCCTTTGTGGACATGGAAATTCCGTTGGGCAAGGTGCCCGGCCAGGTCATGCTCGCTCCCAGGGTTCAGGCCCGCCTGCTGCAGGATCTGGCCGTGAAGAAAACCGACAAGGTGCTTGAAATTGGCACCGGTTCGGGCTTCATGGCCGCCTTGCTGGCCCACCAGGGTGCGCGTGTCATCAGCTACGAGATCGACTCCGCACTGGCCACCCAGGCTCAACGCAACCTGCAGGCCGCCGGCATTGCCAACGTGGAGGTCCGCCAGGCGGACGGCAGCCAAGGCGCGCCGAGCGATGCCCCTTTCGATGTCATCCTGTTGTCCGGCTCGGTGGCCGAAGTGCCCCGTCAGTTGCTCGAGCAACTCACGACTGGCGGCCGCCTGGCGGCCATCGTTGGTCAGGAGCCCATGATGCGCGCCACGTTGATCACGCGCAGCGGTCCGGGCAGCTGGAGCACCGCCGAGCCCTGGGACTGCAACACCGCTCGCCTGCAGGGTTTTGCCGAGCCCTCACGCTTTCACTTCTGAGGAGGCCCTGGCCCCCATGCAACACATTGAACCTGAGCGCATCGGTGACTGGGTCCGCCAGCAGGCCCAGCGGCCAGTCCTGCTGGACGTACGCGAGGCCTGGGAACTGCAGACCGCCAACACCCGCCACGAAGACATGGACCTGGTGCACATGCCGATGCAGACCATTCCTGCCCGTCTGCACGAACTTGACCGCTCGCGTCCGATTGCTTGCCTGTGCCACCACGGGGGTCGCAGCCAGCAGGTGGCCCACTTTCTGGCCCAGCAGGGCTTCGAGGTGGTGAATGTGGCAGGTGGCATCCATGCCTGGGCCCAGCAGCTCGATTCAGGCATTCCCCTGTATTGAATTCATTCCCCAAGGAAGTTTCATGAAACTGCGTCTTTTGTCCCTGACCGTCTGCCTTGCGGCCACACTGGCCCCTACCGCCCGGGCCCAGAACCTGATGGCGCTCTACGATGCGGCCAAAGGGCATGACGCCGCCTTCAAGGCCGCGCAATCGCAGTACCAGGCGACCCTGGCGCGCGCCGAACAGGCCCGGGCCCTGATGCGCCCCACCGTGGGTCTGGGGGCCAACCTTTCTGAAACCGACCTGTCGAACAACACGCTCAACCGCGATTTCCGCTACGGCACACGCAGCGCCACGCTCAGCGCCAGCCAGCCGCTGTACCGTCCGGCCAACGAGGCCGGCCGCAGCCAGGGTCTCAAGCAGCTTGACCTGGCCGAGGCCCAGTTGCTGGCCGCCGAACAGGACCTGATGGTGCGTCTGAGCCAGGCGTATTTCGATGTCCTGACCGCCGATGCCACACTGGCCTCGGTCAAGGCCCAGAAAACCGCCGTCTCGGAGCAGCTGGCGGCGGCCAAGCGCAACTTTGAAGTGGGCACCGCCACGATCACCGACACCCGCGAGGCGCAGGCCCGTTTCGACCTGGTGGTGGCCCAGGAAATTGCTGCCGAGAACGACCTGCGGGTCAGGAAACTGGCCCTCGACCAGACCACCGGCACCCAGGGGGCCTCGCCGCATCCGCTGGGCCGCGATGCCGCCCTGGCCATGGTCAGCGGCGACATCGAAAGCTGGGTCCAACAGGCCGGCGAGCGCAATCCGGCGGTTCGCCAGGCCCGAACGGGGCTGGAAATCGCCAGCCTGGAGACCGCCAAGGCCCAGGCCGCGCACCGCCCCACCCTGGACCTGACCGCTGGCTACAACCTGACCCGCTACCGCAACCCGATCCCCGGCTCGCAAAGTGACACCTCGGCGGCCAGCGTGGGGCTGGCCTTCAACCTGCCGCTGTATGCCGGGGGCTCGCTGACCCAGCGGGTGCAGGAAACCGTGGCACTGGAGCAAAAGGCCCGCAACGACCTCGACGCGGCGCAACGCAACATCGCCCAAGCCACTCGCTCTGCCTACCTGGGGGTGCAGTCCGGACTCGGCCAGGTCAATGCCCTCAAGGCGGCCGAGGCCTCCAGCCAGAGCGCCCTCGATGCCAACAAGCTGGGCTACCAGGTGGGTGTGCGCATCAACATCGATGTCCTCAACAGCCAGAGTCAGCTGTTCCAGACCCAGCGCGATCTGGCTCGGGCCCGCCATGAAGTGGTGCTGGCGCAGTTGCGCCTGCGTCAGGCGGCCGGCACGCTGCAGGCCAGCGACCTGCAGGGCATCAACGGCCTGCTGCAAAAACCCTGAGCGTCCCGCCGGCGCAGACCCGGGTGCAGACTCAACCTGGGCCCGGGGCCCAGTGCGACAGCGCCTGCACATGGCGCGCCACCGAGCCGCGCTGGGTTGACACCCACTGCGCGCCAAGCGCGGCGGTCTGGGCCAGACCCTCGGGGTCTTCAAGGCGCTGCGCCACCGCTTGCAGTGCAGCGGCCATGTCCGGTGTTTGCCAGGCCACCCCGGCCTCGCAGGCCTGCAGCGTGGCATCGGCAAAGTTGTAGGTGTGCGGCCCGGTGAGCACCGCACAGCCGGCTGCAATCAGCTCGATCAGGTTCTGGCCGCCCAGGGGGGCGAAACTGCCGCCCAGCAGCGCCAACGGGCTCGACAGTGCCCAGGCCTGCATCTCGCCCATGGAATCGCCCAGCACCACATCCACACCTTCAGGCAAGGCGGGCGGGCCCTCCCCCCAATCCGAACGCCGGCTGACCACCAGACCAGCGGCCGACACCTCTGCCGCCACCGCCGCAAAGCGCTGCGGATGGCGGGGCACCAGCAGCCACAGGATGTGCAGGGGTTGCAGCCGCGCCCGCAGCGCTGCCAGGGCCTGCAACCACAGGGTTTCCTCGCCCTCGCGGGTGCTGGCCAGCAGCACGCGGGGCCGCATGGCCGGCCATGCTGGCGCCCAGCGTGCGGCCAGCAAGCGGGCCTGCGTCGGGACCTCCGCGTCGAGCTTGAGATTGCCCACCACCTGCGGCGTGGGCGCGCCCAGGGCCTGCAGACGCTGGGCGTCGTCTTCGTGCTGGGCCAGCACACAACCCAGCGCAGCGTAGGCCGGACGGGCCAGCCAGCCCAGGCGCAGGGCCTGGCGCAGGGATCGCTCGCTCAGACGGGCATTGAGCAGGGCCACTGGCACCCCGGCGCGCCGGCACTCATGGAGCAGCACGGGCCAGACTTCGGTCTCGATCAACAGGCCCATGCGCGGCCTGAAGTGCTGCAAAAACCTGCGCACTGCTGGCGCGCTGTCCCAAGGCAGCCAGGTCTGCCGGTCACCCGGTTGCAACAGCGTTTGCCCCTGGGCCCATCCGGTGGCCGTGCTGTGGGTCAGCAGCAACCGCATGCCCGGCCAGTGGGCCCGCAAGGCCGGCACCAGCAAGGCGGCGGCACGTGTCTCGCCCAATGAGACGGCGTGCAGCCAGACCCAGCCCTGCGGACAGATTTCGTTGTCGCCGGGGTAAACACCCAGCCGCTCTTCAAGGGCATGGGCATACAGGGGTTCGTGCCGCGCCCGGCGCCGTGCACGGGCCCGCACCGCCAGACCCAGCACGCGGGTCAGCAGGCCGTACAGTCGCAGGGCCGCAGATTCATCCCGGCGCAAGCCTTGCGCCGTGGAGCTGGCGGGCGAGCGGTTCATGCCCCCGGCCTGCGAGCGCCTGCGGCGTCAAACAGGCCCTGGTAGACACGGCCGATACCTTCGGCCTCGCGCGCCAGCGTAAAGGTGGACAAGACCCGCTCGCGCGCGGCCTGACCCATGGCCAGGGCTCGTTCAGGCTCGCGCAGCACCTGCAGCACTGCCCGCGAGAGGCCCGCAGCGTCGCCGGTGTCCACCAGCGCCCCGCTCACGCCAGGCTGCACCAGCTGCTCGAAGGCCCCGGTGCGCGAGCACACCAGCGCACAGCCGGTGGCGGCCGCCTCGAAAGGGGTCAGGCCGAAGGGTTCATAACGCGGACAGGCCACGCACAGCAGGCAGCGCTGGTACCAGCGGTGCACCTCGCCGGCGGGCACCTCGCCCAGAAACACGATGCGCTCGCGCAGGCCGGCCTGGTCGATGCGCTGCTGCAGTTCGGCCTGGTAGGACTGGTGACGGGGTTGCGCCAGACCGGCAATCACGGCGGTGGCGCCGGGCAGGGACGGCAGGGCCTCGATCATGGCCTGCACGAACACATCGGTGCCCTTGTCGGGCCGCACCCGTCCGAACACGCCGATGCCGTAGTCTCCGGGCAGGCCGCTGTCGCGCCAGGCGGTGCGTTTGTCGGCCGGAGGAACAAAACGGGCCAGATCGATGCCGTGCGGCACCACGGCGGTGGTATTGGGCACAAACGAGGCGGCCAGCGGGGTGGTGGATATGACCGCATCCATGCGCGAAATCAGCCAGCGCGGAAACGCACCGTGTCGGTGCTGGGCCGCCGAGGTGAACACCAAGCGCACCGGCAGGCGCAGCACATCACGCGCCCACAGGCCAGCCATCATTTCATGGTCACGGCGCACATGCCAGATGCGAAAGGGTCGCTGCGCCGGCGCATGTCGCGAACTGCGGATGGCCTGACCAAGAGACATACCGGGCACACCGTTGGAGAGCGTGGTGCCGCAATAGCCCAGCTGCCACTGCCCTGCCTGCAGTGGTACCAATGCATTGACGGTGGCCGAGACCCCGGTGTAGCGCTGCTTGAGGTTGAAGACAATCACCTCGGGATCAGGATGCAGGGCCACCGTGTGCATGGTCGGGCAAGATGTGAGAAGGTGGGCAGCGTTGCGTATCAATGGGCGCTGGCGCCTACCCGGGCATCGGGCTTGACCGTTCGCAGCAGGGCCAGCATTTCGGTCTCGATACGGTGCAGGGCAGCCTCGGTGTGCCCTTCAAACCGCAGCACCAGCACCGGTGTGGTGTTGGAGGCGCGAATCAGCCCAAAGCCATCGGGCCAGTCCACCCGCAGACCGTCAATGTCAGACACCCGGGCCGGTGCCTGAAAGACGCTGGGGGCCTGCGCCTGCAGGGCCTGCGTCACGGCATGGGGTTCGCCCTCGGCACAGGCGACGTTGAGTTCGGGTGTGCAGTGGCTGGTGGGCAAGGCATTGAGCACGGCGCTGGGCTGCGCATGGCGGCTGAGGATTTCAAGCAGCCGGCAACCCGCATAGGTGCCGTCGTCAAACCCGTACCAGCGCTCCTTGAAGAAGATGTGGCCGCTCATCTCGC
>CAYMMK010000126.1:0-5482 GCA_964391575.1 uncultured Limnohabitans sp. | reverse complement strand
GCGGGCAGCCATCATCAGCCACAACTGCGCGGTTGCCCAAACATCGGCCGCCGCCTGATGCCGTTGCAGACAAGACACTTTCATGGTGCTGAACCATTCGTCCAGTGAATGGGCTGGACACTCCGGAAAGGCCAGGGGAAGAATGTCCGCCAGATCCAGCCACATCCATGCGGGCGGCTGGAGGTGCTGGCGGCGCAAGGCCTGCTGGACAAACGCCCGGTCAAAGTCGGCATGAAAGGCCCACACCGGCGAGGCTCCGATCCATTGCACCAGGGCCTGCAAGGCCGGTGCAGGTTCGGCACCTTTTGCCTGCACCCCCCAGCCCATGCGGTGCAACAGCACGTTGTCCTCCCGTGCCCGCACGACCCGGGGCCGGATGACGCATTCAAACCTGTCGGCAAGCACCAGCTGCCAATGGGATTGCTGGCGATGCATGGCCAGGGCGGCCACGCACAACAGATCCTCGTGGCGGGGATCGAGCCCGGTGGTTTCGACATCCAGCAGCACCCAGCGATCCTCATCGACGCTGTCACGTCCGGACCCCAGCATCCTCCACCAACCTTTGTTCACAGCGCGTAATCCATGCGCAAACGCTGCTGCAACTGGTCGATGGCGCGAAACGCAATCTTGAGCATCTGCCGATCCACCAGATCGAGATCCTCGACCATGACACGGTTGGGATGACTGCTGGCGCCAAGGGTTTGCCGCAGCCGAAGCGTCTGCAGATATTCGAAGGCCGTGATCCAGCCGCGGTATTCCTGCTCCGGCACCCCCAAGGCCTGGCCGGCCCGCTGCAGTCGCTCGTCGGTGGCGGTTGCCTCGATGCCTTGACCCAGAGCCAGAATGCGGGCGGCATCGACCACGATCGCAGAACCGGCCAGCTTGATATCGATCCAGGGAGGCCCATCGGTATCTTGTGTGGCCAAACCACCATGCCAGTTCAGGGCGACACCGCTGTCCAGATGGCTGAGCACCCATTGCCGCAAGAAAAGAGGCCGCTCGCGGATGCGTTTGGCAAGAGTTCCACGCAGGGACTGCACCCAATCCTCACGGCCGAACAAGGGGCGCATGTCAAAAAAAACGGCCGAGGACAGCAAATCCTTCGGGCCGGCGTGATCGATCCAGGCTACACATTCTGTCTGCCACTCCGGCAACGTCCGGCACCACAGGGCATTGCAGGCCATCACGCCACCACGGCACCGCGGATAGCCGCAGGCATCGAGCATGTCGTTGACCTGGCGGGCCATCGCCATCCAGCGCGGTCGATCTGCCTCGGGAGTCGCGCTTTCAAATACCAGTGCGTTGTCCTGGTCTGTGGCCAGGGTTTGCTCCTGCCGGCCCTCCGAGCCCAGCGCCACCCAGCACATGCGCCGGGCCTCCAATCCATGGTCCAGCAGCGCGTGGGAGACGATGCTGCAGGTGAGTTGGTCGTTGAGCTGGCTGATCAGCCGGGTCATTCTGCGGGGTTGCACACCCTGCACCATCAAATGGGCCGCCCATTGCCGGATCGCGCGTGCCGCCGCCTGCCACTCGGGCAATGTGCCGGCCTGCTGCACAAGCCCGCCCACATGGCGCAGCGATTGTCTGTGCAATGCAAACAGGTCGCGCTCGGACACCATGTTGACCACCGCGGGGCCCGACATCACGGGCAGATGCCGGACACCGAGTTGCGCCATCATCAAGGCCGCATCTCCGGCCAGTCGGTCCTGCCCGATACAGTGCACAGGTTCGGACATGACCTGCTCGGCGGCCGTCTCCAGGGCCAGGCCCGGCAAAGTGATGCGGTCCAGCACATCCCCGCGGGTCAGGATTCCGGACAACCGGCCCTGATCATCCATCAACAGTGCCGAGCCAACGGCGCGCTGTTGCATGTCCGTGAGCACCGTACGCAAATCGGTCGACTGCGGCAACATCAGGACCGGACGCTGCGGCAGGTCCGTCAGAGGCGTCTCCAGTTCGTCCGGGTCCGGGCCATGGTGTGCTTGCAGTTCTTGCTTGAGCAAGGCCTGTGAAGCCTGCAAAATGCTGCGGGCTTCGTGGAGCAGATGGTCCGACAGCACCGGACTTGCCTGCATCACGCGCTGCACCGTCTCCCAGGCAAAGCACAGAAAAAAACAGTCTTCGCGTGCCACGTACAGTGAGTGCACAGGACGCTGCGACATCAGGGCCGTGACCGGCCAGAAACTTCCTGCCTCGAGTTCGATGGCCCGCGCAGTCTGCTTTTCATTGACACTTCGAATTGTCAATTTGCCCTGACGAAGCCAACACAAAGCGACCGGCGTGCCGTCTTCAGGTCCCAGCACCTGAGCGCCGGGGGGGGCATAGCGTTCATGCGCCGAGAGGATCAGTTGCCGCACGTGATCCGGGGACATGAGAGCAAACGGCACGCAGCGCCGAAGGGCCTGCAGCCAGTGATCCATCATCAGCCCTTCGTGGGTCTCCGCCATGTTGTTTCCTGTGTGAAGTGGATATCTAACACGCAGCCATTCATCGGTATTTGCCCTAGATCAATGCCCCACAAATGACAAAAGTAAGATCGCAGTAAGCCAGGCTCGTGAGAGTCGCAGCAACATCTTTATGGCGTCCCCAGTGCTGCCCATTCTCAACATTCTCCAGTTGCTGGCCTACATGGGTCTGCTGGCTCTTTTGGGCCAGGGCTTGCTGTACCTTCTGGCCGGCCACAAGCGCGACACCAATGTGTTCTATCAGCTGTTTCAGGTTCTGAACAAACCCTGGATGACCATGGCGCGCTGGATATCTCCGGCCCGTGTCGCTCCCCAACACCACGGATACGTGGCTTTTTTTGCCCTGTCGGTGCTCTACATCGCCATCACTTTGGCCAAGATCGAGCATTGCATCAGCGTGGGCATGGCAGGGTGCAAGTGATGCAAGGACCGCTGGGCCGAACCTTGCGCCACTGGCAGGCACTGATTGCCGTCATGCTGGGCCAAACAGAAATGGCCTTGTCGATCTGGGACCGGCTGATCGAGGATTTTGGACCCAGCCCACAGTGGCTGGGCAGCCGCGCCCACCTGCTGGCGCAGCTGGGGCGCACCGCACCGGCCTTGCGGGACTATGAGTGGCTGTGTGGTCAGCCATTGGCACGAGCCTCCGACTGGTTCAACCGCGGCTTTCTCCTGGAGCAGACGGGTCAGCACCAACAGGCCTCCGAATGCTTTGAGACCGCTGTGAAGCTCGATCCCCAACTCGACCGGGCCTGGTACGGCCTGGGGCTGTGCCGGGTGCGGCTCGGCCAGCTCGAGCAAGCCATCGATGCGCTCACGCGCAACACCCAATTGCAACCCATGAGTCCCCACGGCTGGGTCCAGCTGGCCCGGATTCATGAGCAACGCCAGGAGCCCGAAAAGGTGCAAAAGATCATTTTGCATCTGCAGGGGTTCGAACCGAAGGTCGCGGCCGAGCTGATGCGCGAAACCGGGATCAGCCTGAAGACTGGCCGGGCCTAGCAGCGGTTGGGTTGCAACGGTCCGGTGAAAACCGGTCCGCAACCGCAGGTGCCTCGCAAGAGGCTTGAGACAGCAGGAGACATCAATGCAGTTGACGGAGTCGCATCGCCATTACTGGCGAAAAAACCTCAACATCACCGCCATCCTTCTGGGACTGTGGTTTGTTGTGACGTTCGTGGTCACCTTTTTTGCTCGTGACCTGAGCTTCAACTTCTTTGGCTGGCCGTTCAGTTTCTGGGTGGCTGCGCAAGGATCCCTCGTGGTGTACGTGGCCATCATCTGGTACTACGCCCACTACATGAACAAGCTCGACCAAGAGCACGGCGTTGCCGAAGTTGAGGAGGACTGAAAATGGCTGGACTCTCACCTGAATCCTCTGGGGGCATGTTCTCTGCCTCCAGCAATGCGGCTTTCCGAAAGCAGCTCAACAAGGTCTATGGCTGGTACACCGGCGGTTTCCTTGCCTTCATTGTTGTGCTGGCCATCCTGGAGCAAATGGGCCTGCCCCGAAACTGGATCGGCTTCATATTTCTGGTCGCTACCGTGCTTTTGTATGCCGGCATCGGGATCATGAGCCGCACCAACGATGCGGCCGAGTACTACGTGGCCGGCCGTCGCGTGCCCGCCCTGTACAACGGCATGGCCACTGGCGCCGACTGGATGAGCGCGGCCTCCTTCATCGGCATGGCCGGTACGCTCTACCTGCAAGGCTATGGCGGTCTGGCCTTCATCATGGGCTGGACCGGGGGCTACTGCCTGGTGGCGCTGTTCCTGGCGCCCTACCTGCGCAAGTTTGGCCAGTTCACCATCCCCGACTTCCTGGGCGCACGTTACGGCGGCAACCTGGCACGACTGGTGGGCATCATCATTGCCATCATCTGCTCGTTTGTGTACGTGGTGGCCCAGATCTACGGCGTGGGCCTGATCACCACCCGTCTGACCGGCGTTGACTTCGGCATCGGGATTTTCCTGGGCCTGGGCGGCATTCTGGTCTGCTCCTTCCTGGGCGGCATGCGGGCTGTCACCTGGACCCAGGTGGCGCAGTACATCATCCTGATCATCGCCTACCTGATCCCGGTGGTCTGGCTGTCGGTCAAGCAGACCGGCGTGCCGATCCCGCAGGCCATTTACGGTCAGCAACTGCAAAAGGTGACCGAAAAGGAAAAGGCCCTGATCGACGACCCCAAGGAAAAGGAAGTCATTGCTGTCTTCAAGGCCCGGGTGGACGACATGGACGCCAAGCTCAAGGATGTCAAGGCTGCCCTTGAAGCCGACAAGGCTGCCGCCGCCAAGAAGGTGGAAGACCTCAAGGCCTCCAATGCACCCGCCGCAGACCTGGCTGCAGCCGAGAAAGCCCTTGCCGCATTGCCCAAGGATGAGGAAGCTGCCAAAAAGGCCTGGACTGCTGCAAGAGCTGCTGCCGCAGCGCGAACCGCGCCCCTGGGCGGCATGCCCCGGCATGCGACGCAGTTCTCCGGCGATCCCAACGGAGACCAGAAAGCCAAGGACACTTACGACACCTCTCGGCGCAACTTCATGGCTCTGGTGTTCTGTCTGATGCTGGGCACGGCTGCACTGCCGCACATCCTGATGCGCTACTACACCACACCCTCGGTCAAGCAGGCGCGCAGTTCGGTGACCTGGTCGCTGTTCTTCATCTTCCTGCTCTACTTCACGGCGCCGGCGCTGGCGGTGCTGGTCAAGTACGAAGTGTTCACGGTACTGGTGGGTACACCGTTTGACAAGCTTCCGGCCTGGGTCTCGCAGTGGGCAGCCGTCGATCCGACCCTGCTGACGGTGACTGACGTGAACAAGGACGGCATCCTGCAGCTCGGTGAAATGCGCATCGGCGGCGACATCATCGTGCTGGCCACCCCCGAAATCGGAGGCCTGCCCTATGTCATCTCCGGCATGGTCGCTGCAGGGGGTCTGGCCGCTGCACTGTCCACCGCCGACGGCCTGCTGCTGACGATTGCCAACGCGCTGTCGCACGACCTGTACTACAAGATGATCGA
>CAYMMK010000125.1:0-5649 GCA_964391575.1 uncultured Limnohabitans sp. | reverse complement strand
TTGACGTTCAGGCCGACTTTTTGGTCCGTGAGAGGTCTACTCCCAGCTGCTTGAGCTTTCGGTACAGATGGGTGCGTTCCAGGCCAGTCTTCTCAGCCACACGGGTCATGGAGCCGTTTTCCTGGGCCAGATGAAATTCGAAATATGCGCGCTCGAAATCGTCACGGGCATCGCGCAGAGGGCGGCTAAGGTCAAATGTCTGACTGACTGGAGGCGGTGCAGGGCGCGCAGGTTCAGCTGGCGCGGACACGATCCGTGGCACCACCCCTGTGAGTACCGGAGCCACTGTTTTAGGCTGCTCGCGTGTGAGGCCTTGCTCGACCGCCTTGAGCAGCTTTTGCAAGGTGATCGGTTTTTCAAGAAAGGCTTTGGCGCCGATGCGCACAGCCTCCACGGCAGTGTCGATGGTGGCATGTCCGCTCATCATGATCACCGGCATGGTCAGCAGTCCGGTGGTCGACCATTCCTTGAGCAGGCTCACGCCGTCCGTATCAGGCATCCAGATGTCTAGCAATACCAGGTCGGGCTGCATGCGCTGGCGGCAATCACGAGCCTGAGCTGCGTTCTCTGCGAGCTCGACCTGATGGCCCTCGTCATTGAGGATTTCCGAAAGCAGGTCCCGGATGCCCAGCTCGTCGTCCACCACCAGAATGTTTGCCATAGTGCCTTTATGTATGTCCGGGACTCAGAGGGGGCCGGCTGAGCCGTCCTGAGACTTGCCAAGACGGAATGATAGCGAGACTTTGGCGCCCAGCGTCTGTCCATCCTGTTCAATGTTCGACAGCTCGATGCGGGCACCGTGCTCATCGGCAATTTTCTTGACCACCGCCAGGCCCAGCCCGGTGCCTTTGACCTTCGTGGTGACATAGGGCTCGAAAGCACGTCGCAAGATGGTGGGCGCAAACCCCTCACCACTGTCCTGCACGGTCAACCGCACCTGGCGGCGCCCTGCCAGCCATTCGGTGCGAATGCACACTCTCGGCTGGCGGTGAGCACGAGCCGCCTCGGCCGCGTCCTGAGCATTTTGCACCAGGTTGTGGACCACCTGCCGTAATTGCTGCGCATCGGCCAGGATCGGCGGGCAGGCGGGGTCTGCCTCCAGTCTGACGGCAACACCTTTGTGGGCGTCTTGATCATCGCGCGGATACAGCGATGCCAGGTCCTGCAGCAAGTCATTGAGATCGGTCGGTCGCAGCTCGGCCGCGGGCAGGCGTGCGTAATCGCGGAATTCGTTGACCAGCCGTTTCATGGCATCGACCTGGTCTGCAATGGTGCGGACTGATTTGTCGAGCAAGGCCTGATCAGCCGGCTCGAGCCGGTCGGCCAGGCGACGTTGCAGGCGCTCGGCCGAGAGCTGGATGGGCGTGAGCGGGTTCTTGATTTCGTGGGCAAGCCGGCGTGCCACCTCGCCCCACGCCTGGGCGCGCTGGGCTGAGACAATTTCCGAAATGTCGTCGAATACCAGCAACCACATGCCGTCCGGCAATACCGCCCCCCTCGCCACCAGCGTCACCGAGGTCTCGCTCAAGCCCTGACCCGCAGCGTGGATGTCGAAAGATTTTTGCCAGTGGTCAATGGCATAACCCTCAGCCTCGGCGCCGAGTTGGGCAAACTGGGTCAGCACACCCTGGGCAAACAAATCCAGCCCAGGCAGGCTGCTCAGGGCCTGCCCTTCGTGGGCCGCCACCGGCACCCGCAGCACACGCGTGGCGCCCGGATTGCTCGAGACAATTTGCCCATCGGATCGCATCACGATCACGCCCGCGGTCAGGTTGTCGAGAATGGTCTGCAGATTGCCTCGGGCTGACTCGAGCTGTTCGAGCGTTTGCTCGACGGCCTTGCGCGCGTCTGCCAGTTGCTGGGTCATGTCGGCAAACGAGCGCGTGAGACCACCCAGCTCATCACGGCTTTGCAAGGTGAGCTTAGGCCGCAGGTCGCCCGCCGCAACCTGCCGCATCCCCATGGCCAGCATCAAGAGCGGCCGTGCCAGCTGGTTTCCCAGCAAGACCGCCAGAACGATGGCTCCTAGCACCGCCATGAACAAGCTCAGGGTCAGCGTTCCGATGTACATGCGGCGCAGGCCTTCCCGGGCGAGTGCGCGCTCCTGGTATTCTCGGTTGGCAATCTGGACATCCAGGGCATTGGTCACCAGGGTCGGGGGCAAAGGCAAGGTCAGCTGCAGAATGCGGGGCTCGGTATCCAGCCTTAACTCCATGCGAGGAACCAGCGCCAAAGCCTTGATCACCGCCTTGTCGCCGCCGGTGTTGCTCTCCTCCAGTCCCTCCACGGTTTGCACGCTGCCCCGGGCACGAACGTCCCTGAGTACGGCCTGGCCGGGCGAGACGGGGTTGATCTGGAAGCGGGACTGGCCAGCACTGGCCACGGCGCGACCGGTGGCACTCCACAAGACCACATCGGTGGCACTGGTCTGCTCACGCAGGCGCTCAAGGACCACCGGAGCGAGTTCGTCATTGACATCGATCAGTTGTTGGGCCGCACTGCGCGCCTGTTTGCCCGCGTCCACACTGAGGGTGTCGATGGTGGCTCGGCCCAAACTCAACCCGGCCGCCAGCGCACCTTCGACCTTGATGTCAAACCAACTCTCAATCGAGCGTGAGACAAACTGATAGGACACAAAGTAGATCAGGGTACCCGGCAACAGCCCGACAAAGGCAAAGATGGCGGCCAGCTTGACCAGCAGCCTGGCGCCAAACTGGCGCTTGCGCCAACGCATCAGCAGCCGCAGGCTTCCCCAGGCTATGGTGACCAGCAGCAGCAGGGCCACGACCCCATTGATCAGGATCAGACGCTCGTAATACAAGCCGTAGCGGTCCCGGTTGCTGGTGGCTTGGGTCAGCAAAACCAGCAGCACCACCCCTAGCACCACGAGCAGGGCGATACCCAGGTTGAGCAGCCAACGGGTGCTTCGGGAGGTCAAGGCCTCGGGCAAAGGCAATTGCGGATCTGCCATTGAGGGTCAGGCCGTTTCGGCCCCTTGGCCCTGGGCATTCACTGTATCTGCCCCGGTGCGAAGCGAATCTTGCCCGACAGGGCGATATTCCAGTCGGTTAAGGTGGCAGTGCCGAACTGAAATGGGCGCGGCAGTTGCTGGGGATCCAGCTTCATTTTGAAATTAAGTATGTACTTGCTATCCGAGTCCAAGGAGCGGCCTTCAGCGACACGCCAGCCCGAAATCCGGCGCAAGGGAGCCAGCGCATCCTGCAAGGTCTCGAAGGTTTGCGAAAGACTGCCGGCCAGGCCGGGGACCGACAGGGGCTCGGTGGCCACATTCAGGCGCCATTTGCGGGTCAGCGGCTGGTAGGCCAGCCGGTAATGGCGCGAGGTCTGGGCCACTGTCTGGTCATACCAATACCAGCGTTCGCGCACGAGTTCTGCCTGCAGCACAAAATGAACTGGCACCCCTTTGAGCAGGGCCTCCTCGACGGCCGGACCGAGCTCCAGCCGGGTCTGGGCAGCCAGCGTCCACTGGCCTTCTGAACGCTCCACACGCAGATCCAACAGTTCAGCCTGGGACAAGGCGTGCGCAGACCCAACGCCCAATGAGGCGCACAGCAGCAGGACTGTCAACAGGCCAAGACAGCACCGCTCAATCGCGCCGGGCCAACAGCGCGTAGAAAAAGCCATCGTGCTCACCCAATGGATTGTCCATGAGTGAGGCCTCCCCTGCGGCCGCACGGGGCAGCAAATGGCCAGGGGAAGGCAGCAAAACTGCATCGGTGTTGCGCGCAAGAAACGCTTGGATGGTGTCCGCACCCTCGGCCTTGAACACCGAACAGGTGCAATACAAAAGCCTGCCACCAGGCGCCAGCAACGGCCACAGGACCTGCAGCAGCCGCTGCTGGACATCAGCCAGCTGATGCACATCGGTGGGACGGCGCAACCAGCGAACATCGGGATGTCGCCGTCCGATCCCGGACGCTGTACAGGGGGCATCGAGCAAGATGGCATCGAAGGGCTGCCCATCCCACCAGCGGGCCGGCTGACCTGCATCGGCCGCCAGAACCCGGGCCGACAGGCCCAGCCGGGTAAGGTTGTCGTGGATGCGGTCGCAACGCATCGGATCCACATCCAGCGCCAGAACCTGCGCCTGCGGTGCACACTCCAGCAGATGTCCTGTTTTCCCCCCGGGTGCGGCACAGGCATCGAGCACCCGCCAGGGCTTTGGCCGAGCCAGACCTTCCAGCAACAGGGGGGCGGCGAGCTGGGCAGCCGCGTCCTGAACCGACACATGCCCCTGAGAAAAACCGGGCAGCTGGTGAACGGGCATCGTCTGGGCGAGCTGTACACCATCCTCGCCAACCGCCCTGGCCTCGATGCCACGCGCCAGCAGCAGCGCAAGGTAGTCGCCTCGGCGATGGTGCAGCCGGTTGACCCGCAGCGTCATGAAGGCGTGCGACTGGGCCGCCTGAAGCACCTGCGACCAATCATGGGGATGGTCATTTTGCAAACGCTCGACCCACCAGTGCGGGTGGTTCCAGCGGGACGGACCCTGTGCGGGGAGTTCGCCTGTCAGCTTGTCGGCCTCGCGCTGCACTCGCCGCAGGCAGGCATTGATGAAATCCGCTGAAGAACGGGTGCTGCGCTGGCGCCGGGCCGCCTCGACCGCCTGATGGATCAGGGTATGCATGGGGTAAGGGCTGCCAGCATCGGGGTCGGTCAGGGCCAGGGTGGTGCACAACAGGGCGTCCACTGCAGCCGGGGGGCGGCGCGGCGCCAGCAGCTCACGCAGGGCCTGAGCCCGACCCAGTCGCCGCATGGCCTCGAAACTCAGGGCCTGCGCCCCGGCCCTCCATGTGGAAGGGGTGGCCTCCAGCACGGCCGTCAGGGATTGTCCGGCCATGACCGCTTGCACCGCCTTCGAGGCCTCCTGCAGCAAGCGCCACAGGGGCGGCGAGGCCCGGGTGCCTCCACTCAAGGAGCCAGCTCCAGCCCGGCCACCATCGGGTCCAGCCGCAGCACCCGCGACAGACGTATGCGCCGGGCCAGCCAGCGTGCGGGCCAAGCGTCGATGGCTTCATGGTAGGCCTCCACGGCCTGGTGGTACTGGCCCACCAGAATGGGCAGGCTCTGCCACATGCGCAGCTGCAGGCTGACCAGCTCTGGCCAGGCAGTGGGAGAGTCCTGCGACAGCGCACGGTGTGTGAGCCCGACCAACTGTTCGCGTGCACCGAGGACATTTTGTACCTGCACCGTGTCCAATGGTTTCTGGCGGGCCTGCGTGAGTGCATCGATCATTTCATCGCAGGCCAGACTCAGTTGTTCGGCCCGGCTGCGGATATCGCCCTCAGGGGCATGCGCCAGATGGGCGGCCAGACTGCCCTGCAGTGGTGCGATCAGCTTGATCCAGGCGGCGTCCACCACCAGCCATTGGTCCCGTACTGCGGCACGCAGTCGGACCAGCCGGTTGTGAGCGCCCACGGCCCAGAACAGCACAAGGGCTATGGCCAGGCCCAGCAGCAAAGCGGTCATGGAGCCCCCCATCAAAAAATGCCCCTGGACCGCTTGCGCGGCACAGGGGCATCGGACTATATCACCGCCGGCGAGCCGGCAGTGGCTGCATCAGGCATCGGCACCTTGCGCCGGGGTTTCCCCAGCCAGCTCGGCGGCTTCCTGCTCGGCAATGGCGCG
>CAYMMK010000124.1:0-5869 GCA_964391575.1 uncultured Limnohabitans sp. | reverse complement strand
GAACCTGTATCTAGCGCTTAGGAGGCGCTCGTTCTATCCATTGAACTACGGCGGCAACGCAGCTCATTGTAAGCCTGCGGCCTCAAGCAAATCCAGAGAACAGGCACAAGCCGGAAGGCTCGATGGGATGTGCTTATTTGCTCAGCAGTCGCATCGCGTCTTCCAGCCCCTTGAGGGTGAGCGGGAACATGCGCTGGTGCATGAGTTGCTTCATGATGTCGATGCTTTGCCGGTACTGCCACACCCCTTGCGGCTCCGGGTTGATCCAAGCGTATTTGGGGAAGGCATGGGTCAGGCGCTGCAGCCATTCGGCCCCGGCCTCCTCGTTGTTGTATTCCACACTGCCGCCAGGCTGCAGGATCTCGTAGGGGCTCATGGTCGCGTCCCCGATGACGATCAGCTTGTAGTTCTTGTTGTACTTTCGAAGGATGTCCCAGGTGGCAAACTTCTCGGAGAAGCGCCGCTTGTTGTTCTTCCACATGAAGTCGTACACACAGTTGTGGAAGTAGTAATACTCCAGATGCTTGAACTCGGCTTTGACGGCTGAGAACATTTCCTCGACGCGGGCGATGTGTTCATCCATGGTGCCGCCCACATCCATGAGCAGCAGTACCTTGACGTTGTTGTGCCGCTCGGGCCGCATCAGGATGTCTAGATAACCGGCATTGGCCGCCGTCTTGCGGATGGTGCCGTCCAGGTCGAGTTCGTCGGGCGAGCCTTCGCGGGCAAACCGGCGCAGGCGGCGCAGGGCCACCTTGATGTTGCGCGTGCCCAGTTCCTGGCTGTCGTCGTAGTCCCGGTAGGCGCGCTGGTCCCAGACCTTGACGGCGCTTTTGTTGCCGCCCTTGCCGCCGATCCGGATCCCCTGCGGGTTGTAGCCGCCGTTGCCAAAGGGAGAGGTGCCGCCGGTGCCGATCCACTTGTTGCCGCCCTCGTGGCGTTCCTTTTGCTCTTCGAGGCGCTTTTTGAGCGTCTCCATCAGCTCGTCCCAGCCCATTTTCTCGATCGCGGCCTTCTGCTCAGGGGTGAGTTCCTTTTGCAGGATTTTTTCGAGCCAGTCCAGGGGGACTTCCTTGGTGAAGTCGGTGAGCATCTCCACGCCCTTGAAATACGCGCCGAAAGCCTTGTCGAATTTGTCGAAGTGTTTTTCGTCCTTCACCAGCACGGTACGGCTCAGGTGGTAGAAGTCGTCCATGCTGCAGGCCTCGGACGCGGGACCGGCCACGTTGGCCTTCAGAGCTTCGAGCAGTGTCAGGTATTCGCGCACCGACACGGGAACCTTGGCGGCGCGCAGGGTGTAGAAGAAATCGATCAGCATGGTATTCCCTCAAGTCCTCACACGGGAGAGCTGGTGGTCCAGATGGGCTTTCACATTCGGCCATTCACCGGCAATGATGCTGTAGACACAGGTGTCGCGCAGTGCGCCAGCGGCCAGAGGGTGCGGATTGATCTGATGGCTGCGCAGCACGCCATCGAGCTTGGCGCCCAGGCGCTCGATGGCTCGACGACTTTGCTGGTTGAAGAGGTGAGTGCGGAATTCCACCGCGATGCAGTCGAGCTGCTCAAAGGCATGGGCCAGCAGCAGGCGTTTGGCTTCGGTGTTGAGCGCGGTGCGCTGCACGCTCTGGCGGTACCAGGTGGAGCCGATCTCCACGCGGCGGTGGGTGGCGTCGATGTGCATGTAGGTGGTCATGCCGACCGCCCTTCCAGAGGCAGGTTCGATCACGGTGAACGGACACATGCTGCCTTCGGTTTGCAGCCTGAGTCGACGCTCGATTTCGGCCTGCATGGCTTCAGGGTGTGGGATGGCCGTGTACCAGTGGTTCCACAGCTCGCCATCGCGCACCGCCTCGCACAGCTCGTCATGGTGGGCCTTTTGCAAGGGCACCAGACACACGTGCCGGCCCTGCAGGGTCAGCGCCTGAACAAAAATGTTCATGCGTCACCCATGTGCCGGCCTCGCCAGCGGTGAGCCAGTTGCAGCTTGGCGCCGCTGCCCGGGAAGCTCACGGCATCGGAAAAGCCCTCGCCCAGCAGTCGGGTGACTTCAGACATGGTGAACTCAGCGGTTACGCTGATTCATGAAGACCAGCTTTTCGAACAGGGTCACGTCCTGCTCGTTCTTGAGCAGCGCGCCGACCAGGGGCGGCACCGACACCTTCTGGTCGGCGCTTTGCAGGGCTTCGAGGGGAATGTCCTCGGCCACCAGCAATTTCAGCCAGTCGAGCAACTCGCTGGTGGAGGGTTTCTTCTTCAGACCCGGCAGACCACGCACATCGTAGAAATTCTTGAGGGCGACGGCCAGCAAGTCCTTTTTGAGCGTGGGGAAGTGGACATCCACGATTTGCTTCATCGTGTCGGCCTCTGGGAACTTGATGTAGTGGAAAAAGCAGCGGCGCAGGAAGGCGTCGGGCAGTTCTTTTTCGTTGTTGGAGGTGATGAACACCAGAGGGCGCGTCTTGGCCTTGATCAACTGGCGCGTTTCGTAGCAGTAGAACTCCATCCGATCGAGCTCGCGCAACAGGTCGTTGGGGAATTCGATGTCGGCCTTGTCGATTTCGTCGATCAGGATGGCCACCGGCGTGTCGGAGGTGAAGGCCTGCCACAGGACGCCCTTGACGATGTAGTTCTCAATATCCTTGACCCGCTCATCGCCCAGCTGGCTGTCTCGCAGACGGCTGACGGCATCGTATTCGTACAGGCCCTGCTGGGCCTTGGTGGTGGATTTGATGTGCCACTGCAGCAGTGGCAGGTTCAAGGCCAGGGCCACTTCTTCAGCCAGCATGGTTTTGCCGGTCCCCGGCTCGCCCTTGACCAGCAGGGGACGCCTGAGCGTGATGGCGGCATTGACCGCCAGCATCAGGTCCTGGGTGGCCACGTAGTTTTCGGTGCCTTGGAATTTTGTGGTCATGGGGGGTTCTCGCCTGGCCAAAGGGTTGTCAGGATTATGAGGGGCTGCCAGATATAATCCTGAGCTGATTTGTATCAATCCATCAGAATTGTCCGAGCAAAATGACCAAGCTGTTGTCTTCGCTGTTTGTCCTGGCTGTCGCTTGTGCGACCGCCGTTTCTGCCCAGGCCCAGGACGTCAAAGGTGACGTCAAGGCGGGCGAGCAAAAGAACGCCATGTGCATCGGCTGCCACGGTATTCATGGGTATCAGGCCAGTTTCCCCGAGGTCTACAGGGTGCCGATGATCTCCGGCCAAAACGCCAAGTACATCGTGGCTGCACTCAATGCCTACAAAAAAGGCGAACGCAAGCACCCCTCGATGCGGGCCATCTCGGAGAGTCTGACCGATCAGGACATGGCCGATCTGGCGGCCTACTATGAACAGCATGGCCGTTCTCAGGCCCCCGCTGCTGCGAAGGCCGCCAAGGCCCCCGATGCCAAAGTGGCGGCCTTGCTGCAAAAGGGTGCCTGCATCTCCTGCCATGGAGACAATTTTTCCAAGCCCATCGATCCCTCGTACCCCAAGATTGCGGGTTTGCCCAAGGATTACCTGTTTGTGGCCCTGAAATCCTACAAATCTGAAAACCAGGCCACCTGGGGTCGCAGCAACGGTGTGATGGGGGGCATTGCCAAGCAGTTTTCCAATGCCGAGCTCAAGTCGCTGGCAGCCTACATTGCATCGGTGGAAGGGGAGCTCAAAACCATTCCGCAGGCGAAATTCCGCTGATCCTGATGCAGCTCCACGTAAAAAGGCCCGCTGCAAGCGGGCCTTTTTACGTGTGCCGTGTTGCTGCTGGCCACCCCTGGCCGGGCCAGGGGGTGAGCGTCAGCCGCCAAAAAAGCCTTTGAGCTTGTCCGTCCAGCTGTCCTCCGACGGCTGGTGTTTGGTCCCCCCCTTGCGCAAGGACTCGTCGAACTCCTTGAGCAGTTTTTTCTGGTGCTCCGTCAACTTGACCGGCGTCTCTACGGTGATGTGGCAATACAGGTCGCCCGGATAGCTGGCGCGCACGCCCTTGATGCCCTTGCCGCGCAGACGAAACTGCTTGCCAGTTTGCGTACCCTCTGGAATGTCGATGGCCGCCTTGCCACCCAGGGTGGGCACTTCGATTTCGCCTCCCAGTGCCGCTTTTGAGAAACTGATCGGCACCGCACAATGCAGATCGTCGCCATCGCGTTCGAAAATGTCGTGCTTCTTGATGCGGATCTCGATGTAGAGATCTCCAGGTGGCCCGCCATTGGTACCAGGCTCGCCATTGCCGGACGAGCGGATGCGCATGCCATCGTCGATGCCGGCAGGAATCTTCACTTCCAGGGTCTTTTGCTTCTTGACCTTGCCTTGGCCATGGCAGGTGCCGCAGGGGTCGGGAATGATCTTGCCGGTACCTCGACAGTGCGGGCAGGTTTGCTGCACACTGAAAAAGCCCTGACGCATCTGCACCGTGCCCGAGCCGTGGCAGGTCGAGCAGGTTTTGGCGCTGGTGCCTGGTTTGGCACCGGTGCCATGGCAGGTGTCACAGTCTTCCCAGCTCGGGATGCGCAGTTGCGCGTCCTTGCCGTTAGCGGCCTCTTCAAGGGCGATTTCCATGGCGTAACTCAGGTCGTTGCCGCGGAAGACTTGACGGCCACCGCCCCCCCTGCGTCCGCCACCAAAGATGTCGCCAAAGATGTCGCCAAAGGCTTCGCCAAAGCCGCCAAACCCTTCCGCGCCCCCCGGGCCGCGCATGTTCGGGTCTACCCCGGCGTGACCGTGCTGGTCATAGGCCGCACGCTTTTGGCCGTCGGAGAGCATCTCGTAAGCTTCCTTGACCTCCTTGAACTTGGCTTCGGCTTCCTTGGCTGCATCACCCTGGTTGCGGTCCGGGTGGTACTTCATCGCCAACTTGCGATAAGCCTTCTTGATGTCGTCATCCGAAGCGTTTTTGGGCACACCCAGCACTTCGTAAAAATCGCGTTTCGCCATGACTGTAGACCTTGGCCTTTTTCAGGCCACTTCATGCAAAAAGCGCCCCGGGCAGTGCACGGGACGCTGTGAAATGGACAGCCTCATCGCTGCGCGGCTCGCAAGGACAACGGGGTCTGTCGGTGCGAGGGACACAGGTCCGGGGCCATCCGTCAGCCCTTTTTGACTTCCTTGACCTCGGCGTCGACCACGTTGTCGTCCTGGGGTTTGGCCTCTGCCTGTGCACCCGACGCACCTGCGGCTGCCGCGCCTGCGGCCTGCTGGGCCTGCATGTCGGCATACATTTTTTCGCCCAGCTTCTGGCTGGCGTTCATCAGGGTTTCGGTTTTGGCCTCAATGGCTGCCTTGTCATCGCCCTTGAGGGCCTCTTCGAGATCCTTGGCGGCCGCTTCGATCTTGTCCTTCTCGCCAGCGTCGAGCTTGTCGCCGTATTCGGTCAGGCTCTTTCGGGTGGAATGTACCAGTGCATCGCCCTGGTTGCGGGCCTGGACCAGCTCGAGCTTTTTCTTGTCTTCGGCAGCATTGAGTTCGGCATCCTTGACCATCTGCTGGATCTCAGCCTCGGAGAGACCAGAGTTGGCTTTGATGGTGATCTTATTTTCCTTGCCGGTCCCCTTGTCCTTGGCCCCCACATGCAGGATGCCGTTGGCATCGATGTCGAATGACACTTCGATCTGCGGGGTGCCGCGCGGTGCCGGCGGGATGCCCTCAAGGTTGAATTCACCCAGCAACTTGTTGCCAGTGGCCATTTCGCGCTCGCCCTGAAACACCTTGATCGTGACCGCTGGCTGGTTGTCGTCGGCGGTCGAGAAGGTTTGGGCGAACTTGGTCGGGATGGTGGTGTTCTTGGTGATCATCTTGGTCATGACACCGCCCAGGGTCTCGATGCCCAAGCTCAACGGGGTCACGTCCAGCAGCAGCACGTCCTTGCGGTCACCCGAGAGCACCTGGCCCTGGA
>CAYMMK010000123.1:5510-5923 GCA_964391575.1 uncultured Limnohabitans sp. | reverse complement strand
GGTCAGCAGAACGCCCGCGCCGGCCACACCGGTGGGGTGGAACTGCCAGAACTCCATGTCTTCAAGCGGAATGCCGGCACGCGCTGCCATGCCCAGTCCGTCGCCGGTGTTGATGAAGGCGTTGGTCGAGGCCTGGTAGATGCGGCCGGCGCCACCGGTGGCCAGCAGCACGGTCTTGGCGTGCAGGATGTGCAGGTCGCCGGTTTCCATTTCGAGCGCAGTCACGCCCACCACGTCGCCTTCGGCATCGCGGATCAGGTCGAGTGCCATCCACTCGACGAAGAAACTGGTGCGGGCAGCAACGTTTTGCTGATAGAGGGTGTGCAGCATGGCATGACCGGTGCGGTCTGCCGCAGCGCAGGCGCGTTGCACCGGTTTTTCGCCGTAATTGGCGGTATGGCCGCCAAACGGAC
>CAYMMK010000123.1:0-5472 GCA_964391575.1 uncultured Limnohabitans sp. | reverse complement strand
GCCAGTTGTCGTCGGACATATTGCCCAGCGAGGCACCAATGCCGCCCTGGGCGGCCACGGTGTGGGAACGGGTGGGGAATACTTTGGAGAGCACGGCCACGTTCAGGCCTGCGCGGGCCAGTTGCAGGGAGGCGCGCATGCCCGAGCCGCCGGCGCCGACGATCACAACGTCGAACTTGCGGGTGGCGATTTGGTCTTGGGTATAGCTCATGGTGGGTTGCTTGTTCTGTTGTCGGTACCTGTCACAGGCGCCAAAGGACTTGAATGGCCCAGCCGGCGCAGCCCACCAGCCAGACCATGGTGAAGACTTGCAGCACAAGCCGGACGGCCACCGGCTTGACATAGTCCATCCAGATGTCGCGCACACCCACCCAGACATGCCAGAGCAGGGCGATGATGACCGCAAAGGTCAGGAACTTCATCCACTGGGGCGCAAAAATGCCGGCCCACTGTTCGTAGCCGATCGGGCCGCTGGTCAGCAGCACCTGCAGCAACAGCACCAGCGTGAACAGGGCCATGAGGGCGGCGGTCACTCTCTGGCTGAGCCAGTCACGCAAACCGTAATGGGCGCCGACAACGGTGCGCTTGGAGCCGTAATTGACAGACATGCAATTCCTTTCTGTTCTGTGCGTCGTCCGCAGGGTCTGCGCTAGGGGGCAGGGGGCGGATGACGGTTCGGTTCGTGATCAGTACAGCCCGAAAAGCTTGGCACCCAGCACCACGGTCAGGCCCAGGCTGAGCCCCAGGGTCACCACCGCGGAAGACTTGCCGAACTCCTTGCTCACGGCATGAGCTGCATCCATATAAAGGTGGCGCACACCGGCAATGAAATGGTGCAGGTAGGCCCAGATCAAGGCCAGAACCACCAGCGTGACCAGCCAGCCCGGAACAAAGCCCAGGCCCTGGTTGAAGGCGGCGGTAAAGCGGGCATAGGAAATTTCGGAGGTCAGGGAGTTGTCGAACAGCCAGATGATGAATGGCATGAGCAGGAACATCAGCGCGCCGCTGATGCGGTGCAGGATCGACACCCAGCCTGCAGCGGGCAGGCGGTAAGTAGGTAAATCGCTCAGCGCATTGATATTGCGGAATTCAGGCCGTTTTTTCGCGAGTTCGGTCATGGGCGTACTTTCTCCGGGGTCACGATCTTGTGGCGTGGGGTTTCAAGCGAAATGATTCTATTGCAACGCAACAAACTGACAGGATCATTGCATGGCCCTTGTGTCATCTGGGTGGCGATGTCAGCCCAGCATATTGTGGTAGTGGTGGGAATCCGTCCGGTAGAGGCCGCGGCGCAGTTCCATGGGCGTGCCGTTGTAGGTGTAGGCGGTGCGCTCGACGCTCAGCAAGGGCGTGGCTGGGCTGACCTGCAGCAGTTCGGACTGGGTGGCTTCAGGCAGCACGGCACGTATCTTTTCCTCGGCGCGCACCATCCGTACGCCGAATTCAGTCTCGAACAGGGCGTACATGGGGCCATCATAGGCGCCCAGCCGCTCCGCAGTCAGTCCCTTGAACGGTGTGCCGGGCAGCCAAAGGTCTTCAAGAATTGTGGGTGTGCCGGCAAAAGAAAGCACGCGTCGGACCTGGAGCACCGCATCGCCGGTTCGAAGGGCCAGGGCTCGGGCCACTTCTGCGTGGGCCCGTGAACGCCGGCAATCGATGATCCGGCGCTGGGCAGGCCCCTCGCTGTCAGGGTTGCCATGATCGGGCACCAGCTTCAGAAAGCGGTACTGCACCTGGTGCTCGGCATGGGTGGCGACAAAAGTGCCCTTGCCCTGGCGACGGATCAGAAGATGACCGCTGGCGAGCTCGTCGATGGCCTTGCGCACGGTCCCCTGGCTGACCCGGTAGCGCGCGGCCAGCTCGATCTCGCTGGGAATGGACTCGCCCGGTTTCCATTCGCCGGCCTGCAGGCTTTGCAGGATCAGGCCCTTGATTTGCTGGTACAGCGGACTGAAGGCCGGACCGGCCGAAGACAATTCGTGACTGCCGAGAGGGTTGTCGCCGGGGGCGATGGTGGTATTCATGGGCTGAGCTTTGTGGAGCGGGTCAGGGTCCTGTCAGGACTTGATCATATCTTATATAAGACATAAGACAAATTGACGAGACCGAGCTTTCGCGGGTACACTCGAACGGTGTCCGGATTGTCTGCCGGCGGGGCATCTCCTACGGGGCCGCGGCGGGTCCGCCCTGCCCACCTGTCCCCGGTGTCTGCGGTTCGCGAACAGTCTGGTTTTCATCACACTATCTGGAGTTTTTCAATGAGCAAGAAGCCCGTTCGCGTCGCTGTCACCGGCGCTGCAGGTCAAATTGGTTACGCCCTGCTGTTTCGCATCGCTTCCGGCGAAATGCTGGGCAAGGACCAGCCCGTGATCCTGCAATTGCTGGAGATCCCGGACGAGAAGGCCCAGAAAGCCCTCAAGGGTGTGATGATGGAGCTCGACGACTGCGCTTTCCCCTTGCTGGCCGGTATGGAGGCCCATGGTGACGCCATGACCGCTTTCAAGGATACCGATTACGCCCTGCTGGTGGGCGCCCGCCCCCGAGGCCCCGGGATGGAGCGCGCCGACCTGCTGGCCGCCAATGCCCAGATCTTCACCGGCCAGGGCAAGGCCCTGAATGCCGTGGCCTCGCGCAATGTGAAAGTGCTGGTCGTGGGCAACCCCGCCAACACCAATGCCTACATTGCCATGAAGTCGGCGCCCGACCTGCCGGCCAAAAACTTCACGGCCATGCTGCGCCTGGACCACAACCGCGCCGCCTCGCAAATTGCCGCCAAGACCGGCAAGGCCGTCAAGGACATCGAGAAACTTTGCGTATGGGGTAACCACTCGCCCACGATGTACGCCGATTACCGCTTCGCCACCATCGGTGGTCAGGCGGTCAAGGACATGATCAATGACCAGGTCTGGAACGAGACCGTGTTCCTGCCCACTGTGGGCAAACGAGGTGCGGCCATCATTGAGGCCCGTGGCCTGTCTTCGGCAGCCTCGGCTGCCAATGCCGCCATCGACCACATGCGTGACTGGGCCCTGGGCACACAGGGCAAGTGGGTCACCATGGGCATTGCGTCGCAAGGCTGGTATGGCATTCCCAAGGATGTCATGTTCGGTTTCCCCGTCACTTGCGAGAACGGCGAATACAAGGTGGTGGAAGGCTTGGCCATCGACGCCTTCAGCCAGCAGTGCATCGACAAGACCCTCAAGGAACTGCAGGACGAACAGGCCGGCGTGGCCCATCTGCTCTGAGCGGACCGCCGCCGTGGCCCATCCGCGTGATGTCCTGCTCGGGGCGCAAGCCGGCAGCGTGCAGCTGCCGGTCTGTGACCACTACAGCGGTGTCGAGGCGCGGATGCGCAAAAGCCTTCAGCTGCAAACCGAGCTGACCGAGGAGTTTGGCGTTTGCGTGTTCGATGTCACCCTTGACTGCGAGGATGGCGCTCCGGTCGGTGGTGAAGCGGAACATGCGGCGCTGGTGACCGAGCTGGCCCTGGGGTGCGCCCCCGGCGCTCGGGTGGCGGTGCGGGTGCATCCGGTGGACCACCCCCATTTCGAGGCTGATGTGGCGCTCATCGCTGGCCGAGCCGGGCACCGGCTGACGCATGTGATGGTGCCCAAGGCGGAAAGTGTGCGCGATCTCGAGCGTGCAGCCCGGGCCCTTGACGCGGCGGGCGCGCCCGACCTGCCCTTGCACGCCCTGATCGAGTCGCCGGCTGCTGTGCAGCAGGCCTTTGCCATGGCGGCCCATCCCCGCGTCCAGTCGCTCAGTTTCGGGCTGATGGATTTCGTCTCGGCGCATGCTGGCGCCATCCCTGCCGAGGGCATGGGGCTGCCGGGGCAGTTCAGCCACCCTCTGGTGGTGCGAGCCAAACTTGAAATCGCCAGCGCCTGCCATGCGCACGGCAAGGTGCCCTCGCATTGTGTGGTGACCGAATTCAACGATCCCCAGGCTCTGGCCGGTGCAGCCCGACGCGCAGCCCGCGAATTTGGCTTTACCCGCATGTGGAGCATTCACCCGGCTCAAATCCGGCCCATATTGCAGGCCATGGCGCCCAGCCCGGCCGAGGTGGAGCGCGCCAGCCAGATCGTCCTGGCCGGGCAGGCGGCCCAATGGGCGCCGATCAGCCATGGCGGTCAACTGCATGACCGCGCCAGTTACCGTTTTTTCTGGCAAGTCCTGGAGCGGGCCCACCGCACCGGGTGGCCCCTGACGCCGGAGCTCCAGCCGCTGATGGCTGCTGCGCCACACCCCGGGACCTGATCATGCAAGGAGCGCTTCATGCATCCCACTTTGACCGTTGTCATCGGCCTGGTCCTCGGGGGGTGGGGGCTGGCGCAGGCGCAGAACCCGGCCGCCCGGGGCGGGGCGTCGCAAGCGTCGGCTTCAGCCGGCAAAAAAGGCCCGCCCCCACGATCTGTGCAATCCATAACCGCCCAGGAGCCCGAGCCGCTGGGGCCTGTCGAGCTGGAAATTGCCGAACGGGTCCACACCGGTCCCTTGCCCTGCGAACTCGGCGCCTCGGTGCGACTGGAGCCAGACCCGCAGGCGCCCGGCTATTTCAATCTGCATGGCAAAGGCTTTCGCTACCGCATGCGGCCGGTCAGCACGACGACCGGAGCCATTCGCCTGGAAGACGCCAAGTCGGGAGCAGTTTGGCTCCAGCTGGCCAACAAATCCATGCTGATGGACCAGAAAAAGGGTCGGCGTGTGGCTGACGAGTGTGCACATCCCGACCAGGTGGCCTTTGCCCGCGAAATGCGCGAGAACCCGCCGCCCAGGCTGTTCGAGACGGACGGCATGGGCCGCAAAGACTGAAATTTTGTCAAGGAGAACGAACCATGTTGAAAGCCTACCGTGACCATGTCGCCGAGCGTGCCGCCTTGGGTATCCCGCCGCTGCCCTTGGACGCCAGGCAGGTCGCCGAGCTGATTGATCTTATCAAGCATCCGCCTGAAGGCGAGGAGGCTTTCCTCCTGGACTTGCTCACCCACCGAGTGCCCCCGGGTGTGGATGATGCAGCCAAAGTCAAGGCCAGTTTTCTCGCCGCTGTGGCGCACGGCGACCTCCAGCTGGCACTGGTTTCCAAGGCCAAGGCCACGGAACTGCTGGGCACCATGGTGGGCGGCTACAACGTCAAGCCCCTGATCGATCTGCTCGACGACCAGGACGTGGCCGCGGTGGCCGCCGAAGGACTGAAGAAAACCTTGCTGATGTTCGATGCCTTCCATGACGTGGCCGAAAAGTGCAAGTCCGGCAACGCCAAGGCCAGGGAAGTGATGCAGAGTTGGGCCGACGCGGAATGGTTCACCAGCCGCCCCGAAGTGCCCAAAAGCATCACGGTGACCGTGTTCAAGGTGCCTGGCGAAACCAATACCGACGATCTGTCGCCCGCGCCCGACGCCTGGAGCCGCCCGGACATCCCGATGCACTACCTGGCCATGCTCAAGAACACCCGCCCCGATGCGGCCTTCAAGC
>CAYMMK010000122.1:0-6080 GCA_964391575.1 uncultured Limnohabitans sp. | reverse complement strand
AAAAGCCCCAAGGTCTGAGACCGTCGGGGCTTTGCGGGGGCCGCGCTCAGATCACTTGGCGGCGGCGTCTTTCACGCATTTGGTGACAAAGCTGTTCTTGGCTGCGCCAGCGAGTTTTTTGTCGGCGGCGGCCTTCTCGCAGGTGTCCTTGGCGGCATTGGGCGCGGCAGCGGCGCTGTCGGCCTCGCACTTCTTGAGGAAGGAGGTCTTGGCGGCACCCGCCAGCTTTTTCTCGGCGGCCTGTGTTTCGCAGGTGCTGGCCGGAGCCTGTGCGAAAGCGGCCAGGCTGAAAGTGGCGGTCAGGACAATGAGCAGTTTTTTCATGGTCGACTCCGAAGAAAAGAAAGCGTCATTGTGCATCGAAGAAGGTGCATCAATGCCGCACTGTGCACGCGTGTGTGTCGGTGTGCCGCTCAGCCGCGGCCGATCAGTCGCTGCAAACCCAGCCATTGCTGCGCCCAAAACCCGCAGCCGTAATCGCGGCCCTGTTCAACCTGGTCGCGGATGCCCGTCGGGTCGTAGCGCCGTTCGAAATTGACGGTGCCCCAGAGCATGTCCCACCAGGGCAGGAGGACACCAAAATTGCAACCGCCGGGCACCCTGCGGTCGCCCTGTGCGGTTTCATGGCCGATGCCGATGGCGTGGTGGCGGCGGTGAAAACGCGGACTGACCCACAGGCGCTCGCCCCAGCGGCCAAACCACAGGCGCAGGTTGGCATGCTGCAGGTTTTCACTGAGCTGGCTGATCGCCAGCAGGGCCACAAACTGCCCGGGCCCCACGCCCACCAGGGCAGCCACGGCAGCGATCACCAGCCCGGTCAGCATGTCATCGAGCAAATGGTTGCGATTGTCGCTCCACATCGTCATTTGCCGCTGCGAGTGGTGCAAGGCATGCAGGGCCCACCACCAGCGCAGCTGGTGCTGGCCGCGGTGAATCCAGTACTGCACCAGATCGAACAGCACCAGGTACAGCACAAAGCTCACCCAGGCCTGGTCAGTCACCCCTGGCCACAGCCCGTCCAGGTGCCAGGTGGGCATGCCCTGGGCACGCAGCAGGCCCAGCCCCTGCTCGAACAGGGCATCCAGGCTGAAAAACATGGCCAGCTTGAACAGGCCCAGACGGTGGATCAGGGTGTACAGGACATCGGTACGCACAGCCCGGTGGTCGTGCTGGGCTTCGGCGGGCCACAGCCGCTGCATCGGCCCGATCAGCACCAGCATGAGGGCGATCTGGATCAGCCCGACCAGCAGCCATCCGGTGCCTTCGTAGGCTTTTTCCAGCAGATGGGCCTGGCCGGCCCGCAGGGCCAGCGGTTGCACCAGGTTCTCGAACAGCCCCTGCTGGGCCCACGCAAAAGCATCGGTCAACACATCCATGACCGCATCATCCCCCGCTGTGCAAGACCCTTGCAGGCAAGGGGCGCTGGGACACCCAGTCGCGGTAGTCCGGGTGCTCGCGCAAGGTGGCAAAGCACAGCCCGCGGCGCTTGAGGCCGATAATCAGTGGCTCGAGCACCGCCGGCGCCCAGGGGTCCTGGCGCGACCAGATGCCCAGATGCGCCATCAGGATGTCGCCCGCACGGATGCGCTCGAGCGCCTGGCGCAGCAGCCGCTCGTTGGGGTAGGCCTCGCTGGGCAATTCATCGCCCAGAAAACCGGCATCGGCCCAGCCCACATGACGGTAGCCGCAGGCTTGGGCCGTGCGCAGCAAGGCCGGCGAATGTTTCCCGCCCGGCGCCCTGAACAGGGGCAGTGGCGCCTGGCCGGTCATTTGCTGCAACCGGGCCGATGCGCGGTGCAGACTGGCGCAATAGTCAGCGCCTGACCAGATCAGGTTCTGGCCCTGTTGCGGCCCGCTGCTCGGACGGATGCGGTAACGGCCCTCGGGCAGATCGGCCCGCCAGTAGGCATGCTCCCAGGTGTGGCTGGCAAAGGCGTGGCCCTCCTGGGCCCGCGCACGCCACCAGGGCGCCCAGTGCTCGCCCAGGCTGCCGTCGCCGTCGCGGGTTTTTTCGTGCGCCCCGAAAAAGGTCACCGGCACCTGATGGCGCGACAGCACCTCGGCAATCAGCGGCGCCACGCCCATGTGCCCGGTGTCAAAGGTCAGGTAGACCGGCCGGCTGCAGGCACTCGGACTGGCCGTGATGGCCTGGCCGGCTGGCAGGACCAGCGCCAGGCCAAGGGCCAGCCCCAGGCGCTTACTGGCGCCCCGCATGGTCAAGGGTCCAGACACCGTGCGGCGACTTGCCGACATTGACCTGTCGCACCACCCGGCGCGAGGGAATGTCAATCACGGTCAGCTTGCGCGCCCAGCGCGAGGTGACCAGGATGGTACGGCCGTCGGCCAGCACGTCCATGCAGTCCGGGCCCGAGGGGGCCGGGAACTGCGCCACCACGGTCATGGTGGTGTAGTCGATCTGGCTGATGGTGTTGGCCACCCGGTTGCTCACCAGCACATGGCGCAGGTCGCCCAGAGCACGGAAGGCATGGGCCCCCTTGCCGGTGGGCAGCAACTGCACGCGGCGCGGCACGCCGGTGCTGACATCGAACACCTCCACCCCGTCGCCCCCGGTCAGGCCCACCAGCAGGGTTTTGTCGTCAGGGGTGCCGAACACATCGGCAGGCATCGGGCCGGTACGCACCCGGCTGCGCAGGGTCTGGGTGGCCAGGTCGATGGCCACCAGCTCGTTGCTGTCCTGCATGGTCACCCACACCGTGGTGCTTTTACTGTCGATCCACAAATGGCTGGGGGTCTTGCCGGTGGCAATGCGCCGCGTCAGGTGCATGTGAGCGCCATCCCAGCGGTAAATGTCCACATGGTTGAGGCGGTTGGCGGCCGTGACAAACCATTTCATGTCTGGAGAAAACCGCAGATGGTAGGGGTCCAGAATGCCGGTGACAGTGCGCTGGATCTGCGCGGTGCGCGGGTCGATGAAGGTCAGCGAATCACTCATGGCGTTGGCCACAATGACCGACTTCTCATCGGGGGTCAGGTACAGATGGTGTGGCTCCTTGCCGGTGGGAATGCGCCGCATTTCGGTCCAGCCCAACGGGTCGATGACACTGACGTTGCCGTCCAGCGAGTTGAGCACAAAGACCGGGGCGCCGGTGCTGGCCAGCGACAGCAGCGGACAGGTCCACAAGATGAGTGCCAGCACGCGCTGCACAATGACAGATTTGAAACACACGAAAAGGACTTTCCAGGACAGCCTGCAAGTGTAACCATCCTGCCCCACTGTATGACCGATTTCCCCGACTCCTTTGCCCTGCCCGTGGGCCCGCTGACCCTGGAGGTCCGGCACCTGCGTGCGCCCGACCCCGGGGCAGCCACCCTGGTCTTTTTGCATGAAGGCCTGGGCAGTGTGGCGATGTGGCGCCAGTGGCCGCTGCAACTGGCGCAGTCGCTGGGCTGTGGAGCGCTGGTGTACTCGCGCGAGGGCTATGGGTGCTCTAGCGCCCATCTGGATGTGCGTGCTGAGCCTCACCGGGTCGATGGCCGGCACGCAGGCCGCTGGCTGCCCGATTACATGCACCGCGAGGCGCTGCAGGTTCTGCCCGGGCTGCTGCAGGCCCTGCACATCAGCCGCCCGGTGCTGCTGGGCCATTCGGACGGCGGCACGATTGCCTTGCTGCATGCCGCGCACGCTCCGGTGGCCGCCTGCATCGTGATGGCCCCGCATGTGATGGTCGAGGAGATTTCGATCACCGCCATCGAGGCGGCCCGGACCGCGTTCCTGAAGGGTGGCCTGCGTGCACGGCTGGCGCCCTTTCACGCCGATGTCGATGGCGCGTTCTGGCAGTGGAACGATGTCTGGCTCAGCGAGGCCTTCCGCACCTTCGATATCCGGCCGGACCTGCACCGCATCAGCGTGCCGTTACTGGCCATCCAAGGCCATGAAGATCCGTACGGCTCGATGGCGCAGATCGACGAGATCGCCCGCCGCACACCGCACACCCGCCTGCTCAAGCTGCCTGCCTGCGGTCACAGCCCGCATCGTGACCAGCCCGAGGCGGTGGGCCGGGCGATTGCGGATTTCCTGCGCGAAGCGGGCCTGGCAGGCGCCTGAGGCCCCGCCCCGGCCGCTGCGTCAAAGCAGCGCCAGATCCTGGGCCGAGAGCATGCGCCACTGCCCGGGGGCCAGGTCGGCCGGCAGGTGCAGGCCACCGATTTGCGAGCGATGCAGGGCTTCCACGCGGTTGCCCACTGCAGCGATCATGCGCTTGACCTGGTGGTACTTGCCCTCGGTGAGGGTCAGGTCCAGGCTGGATGGGCCCGTGGGTTCGCAGGCGGCCGCACGCACTGGCCGCGGGTCATCATCGAGCACCACGCCGTCGAGCAGTCGCTGCACCATCTGGGCGGAGACCGGGTGACGCAGGGTGACCTGGTAGACCTTGGGTACAAGCTTTTTGGGGGAACTCATGCGGTGGATGAATGCGCCATCGTCAGTGAGCAACAGCAGGCCGGTGGTGTCCTGGTCCAGACGCCCGACCGCCTGTACGCCCTGAACCGCCCCTTTTTGCGGGCGCTGGCGCAGCGGCGCCGGCAGCAGGGTGTAGACGCTGGGCCAGGCCGAAGGCTTTTGCGAACACTCGGTGCCCGCCGGTTTGTGCAGCATCACATACGCCTTCTCGTGCCATGTCCAGGCCTGCCCCTGGACCACAAACAGCAAGTCCTGCGGGTCAAACAGGGCGCCGGCCTCGGTCTGCACAGCGCCGGCCACATGCACATGTCCCTGCTGCACCAGGCCGGCGCAGACGCGGCGGGTGCCAAAACCCTGACGGTAGAGAATGTCTTCCAGACGCATCAATGCGGGGGCGGGCGTTTTCATGGGCATGATTGTCGCCTTGAACCCGAAAGCGCCCCCATGGCCGATGCCCACGCCACCTTGCTGCAGATGAAGGCTGACCTGGACCAATGCGGCCAGGGCCGCATGACGGCCACTGCCCTGTGCCGGCGCTGGCGCGAGGCCGCCCCCGCCCTGCCCTTGCCGCCGCGTTTTGGCCAGGTGCTGGGTGGACTGCTGGACCGGCTGGAGGCCGGTGCGCTGTTCAGCGAGGAAAGCTGCTCCTTCAGCCAGCAGGACCTTCTGGACAGCCTGCGTCTGTGGGCCGACTTGGCGGCCGCGCAGCTGCCCGGCCGCCCGGGCCTTACTTGAGGGCCTTGTAGCGCACCCGTTTGGGCTTGGCACCCTCTTCGCCCAGGCGTTTTTTCTTGTCGGCCTCGTATTCCTGGTAGTTGCCGTCAAAAAACACCCACTGGCTGTCGCCCTCGGCGGCCAGGATGTGGGTGGCAATGCGGTCGAGGAACCAGCGGTCGTGGCTGATGACCATGACGCTGCCGGCAAATTCCAGCAGCGCGTCTTCGAGCGCACGCAGGGTTTCGACGTCGAGGTCGTTGGACGGCTCGTCGAGCAGCAACACGTTGCCGCCCTGCATCAGGGTCTTGGCCAGGTGCAGACGGCCGCGCTCACCACCCGAGAGCATGCCCACCTTCTTTTGCTGATCGCCGCCGCCAAAGTTGAAGCGGCCGCAATAGGCCCGGCTGGGCATCTGGAACTTGCCCACCGTGATGATGTCCAGACCGCCCGAAATGTCTTCCCACACGGTCTTGTCGTTGGCCAGGTCGTCACGGTTCTGGTCCACAAAGGCCATCTTCACCGTCTGGCCGATGTGCACCTCGCCGCTGTCGGGCGTTTCCTTGCCCGAGATCAGCTTGAACAGGGTGGACTTGCCGGCGCCGTTGGGGCCGATGATGCCGACAATCGCACCGGCAGGCACCTTGAAGCTCAGGTTGTCGATCAGCAGCCGGTCGCCAAAGGACTTGCTGACGTTCTTGAACTCGAACACGTCGTTGCCCAGACGCTCGGCCACCGGGATGAAGATCTCGTTGGTCTCGTTGCGCTTTTGGTATTCGTAGTCGGAGAGCTCTTCGATGCGGGCCAGGCGGGCCTTGCTCTTGGCCTGTCGTCCCTTGGGGTTCTGGCGGGCCCACTCCAGTTCCTTTTTCATGGCCTTGGTGCGGGCGTCCTCGGTTTTTTGCTCCTGCTCCAGGCGCGCTTCCTTTTGCTCCAGCCAGGTCGA
>CAYMMK010000121.1:0-6098 GCA_964391575.1 uncultured Limnohabitans sp. | reverse complement strand
GCCTGCCCGGCTGCGTCGGCGGTAGGCACCAGCACCGCCACCGGCACCTCTCCCCAGCGCGGATCGGGCACACCCAGCACCGCGCACTCGGCCACCCCCGGCAGGGTCACCAGCTGGTTTTCGATTTCGGCTGGGTAGATGTTTTCACCGCCCGAGATGATCATGTCCTTGCTGCGCCCCACGATGGTGATGCAGCCGTCTTCGGCGCGCTGACCCAGATCGCCCGAGTGGAACCAGCCGTCTTGCAGGCCGATGCCGCTTTGGTCCTTGGCACTCCAGTAGCCGCGCATCAGGTTGGCAGCGCGGATGCAGACTTCACCCGTCTGGCCAGGTGCCACTTCATGTCCCTGTGCGTCGATGAGTTTGACCTGGGCCTCGGGTTGTGGCCAGCCCGAGGCGCCCACACGGGACATGGCTTCGGGCAAACGCAGCACGATGGACACGGGGCCGGTTTCGGTGGTGCCATACACCTGCCCCACCGGGACGCCACGGGCGTGCAGCGTTTCAAGGTAGGCCACAGGAACGGTCGACGAGCCGGTCATGATGCCGCGCAGGCACGACAAGTCTGAGTTTGCCCAGCGCGGGTGTTCAAACACAGCGCGCATGGTGGCCGGCACCAACAGCGACAGCGTGGGGCGGCTGCTGTCCATTTCACCCAGCCAGGCGCTCGGGTCAAAGCGCGGGTGCAGCACCACCTCGACGCCGGCCAGCAGCGCCGGCAAGGTCTGGATGCACAGGCCGCCGACATGGAACAGGGGCAGCGTGGAGAGGACCTTGTCGGCGGGCATGAAGTCGTGCGCCCATTGGCTGGCCCGCGCATTGGCCAGCAGCGCGCCTTGTGTGTGCACCGCCCCCTTGGGCAGGCCCGTGGTGCCCGAGGTATAGACCAGCAGCAAGGGCAAATCGCGGTGCACGTCAGGCAAGGGCAGATCGCGCGGCGAGGCGGTGGCGATCAGGGTGTCGTGGTGTGTGTGCTTCAGGTCTGCGCCTTGCAGCGACTGCGCCGTACCGGCATGGTGCTTGTCGTGCACCAGCAAGCGCGGCTGGGCATCCGTCATGACCTGTTGCAGTTCAGGTACGGCCAGTCGAAAGTTCAGCGGTAAAAAGACTGCGCCCAAACGGGCGCAGGCCACCAGGGTGACCAGTTGCAGTTCGTGGTTGAAACCCAGCCAGGCCACCCGGTCGCCGAGCTTGACCCCCCAGGTGGACTGCAGGTGCGCAGTGACCCGTTCGACACGACGCCAGAAATGCGCAAAGTCATGCGCGAAAGTGCCCCCAGGATGGCGCTCGTCGCCCCGAAAGGTCAGGGCCGGCTTCTCGCCGCATTCGCGGGCCAGCTGCGCAAAGCGCGCGGCGATCAGGCTGGATTCAGCGCCCCTCATCACTCGTCTTTTTCGCCGGGTTCGTACAGCGCTTCGCGGCCGATGCGGTCCATGCACAACTCCGCTGTCCAGGGCAGCATGAGCGAGCCGCAGCGGGCGTCACGGTACAGGCGCTCCAGCGGCAGGCTTTTGAGCATGGACTGGCCGCCGCAGGTGCGGATCGCCAGTCGGGCGATGTCCTGGGCATTTTCCATGATGGTGTATTGCGCGGCATAGGCCCGCAGGCGGGCGGATTTGCTCGGGTCCACCTTGGCGTCTTCAATCGCGCGCAAAAACAGGTTGCGGGTCTGTTCGAGCTTGATGAACATCTCGGCCACCGCGATCTGCTTGGTGGCGAACTGGCGGCGCTTGACCGGGCCGGTACCCGCGATCTCGCCACGCAAATAGGCCACGGTGAAGTCGTACGCCGCCTGTGCGATGCCCATGTAGGTGGGCGAGAGCGTCATGAACATGTGCGGCCAGCGGCTGGCGGCCTGGAAGTACAGGCCCTGCGGCATGAGGGCCGCATTGTCGGGCACGAACACGTCCTTGAACACCAGGTTGCGCGAGACGGTGGCGCGCATGCCCAGCGGGTCCCAGTCGCCTTCCACCGTCAGGCCCGGCGCGGTGCGAGGGATGGCCAGGTACAGGGTGTCGCGGCGCGAGAGGTCCGCATCGGGTTTCTTTTCAGTGCACAGCACGCCAAAGAAATCGGCCGCGTCTGAGAGCGAGGCAAAGATTTTTTTGCCGTTGACCTTCCAGCCGCCGGGCACCTTGACAGCGGTGGTGCCAAAGGGCATGGCCCCCGCAGCGGCCGCGCCCCCTTCGGAGAACGGCTGGGCGTAAATGGCCCCGTCTTTCACCACGCGGGCAAAGTGCGCCTTCTGGTGCTCGCGGTGCAGGGCGCGTTGCTCGGGCGTCATCTCCAGGTCTTCGGACAGCAAGCCGCTCCAGAGCGTGGTGCACACATGCATATTGAAGGTGAGCGCGGTGGCGCCGCAGTAGCGGCCGATCTCGGCCGACACCAGGGCATAGGTGGCGTAATCGGCGCCGTGGCCCCCGTGGGCTTCGGGCACACACAGGCCCAGCAGACCGGCTTCGCGCAGGTCGTCGTAATTGGCAAACGGGAACTGCGCTTCGCGGTCGAGCTGCGCGGCGCGGGGCGCGAATTTGTCGAGGCCCAGTTGCCGGGCCAGGGCCATCAGCTGTTGCTGCTTTGCGGTCAGGGGGTAGTCGTCGCCACAAATCGGCATGGTCTTGTCTTGCAAGTCGGTCATGGAATGCTCCGCAGGAAAGGCAGCACAGCCTCGGCAAAGGTGTCCGGCTGTTCAAACGTCAGCAGGTGCCCCACACCGTTCAGGCACAGGTATTGGGCGTTCGGAATCTTCTCGGCCATGCGCTGCACCACGGCAGGGGCAGCGGTGCGGTCATGCTCACCAGCGATGCACAGCGTGGGCACGGCGATGGTCGGCAAGGTGGCACGTTGCTCGAACTGCACCAGCGCCGACAGCGCAGCCTTGTAGGCAGCGGGCGTGATCGAGCCCATGCAGGCCTGGGCCTGCGCCAGGCCCGGACCGCCATAGCCCGGTGCCACCATGGTCGGGATCAAACCCTCCGCCACCTGCGCCATGCGCTGGCCCGCCTCCAGCGGGGCCAGGCGCTGCGCGATGAAGGCCTGCTGAAATTCGCCGCTGCCGTGGCCAAAGGCCGGGCTGCTGGCCGCCAGCACGAGTCCCGCCACGCGCTCGGCATGACGAGCCCACATCTGCAGCGCCACCATGCCGCCCAGGCTGTGACCGACCAGCACGGCCTTGGGCAGGCCCTGCGTGTCCATCAATGCGGCCAGTGCATCGGCCAGGCCGTCGAAGTCATAGGGGTCAATGGATGGGCTGTCGCCATAGCCGGGCATGTCCCAGGCCAGGCTGGTGTGGCCCGCTTGCGCGCAGGCCTGCTGGACCGGTGCCCAGCCGCTGGCCCGCCCGCCAATGCCATGCAAAAAGACAAGGGGCACCCCTGGCCCGCTGACCTGCGCGGGGACGCGTACACACAACGGCGTCGTGGTCATGCGAGGGCTTCGTGCACGAGTTCTCCGGCCGCAACCACCACCGTGTCATCAAGCTGGACGCTACAGCCGCGCATGGGCAGATCGAAATGCCCCAGCGTGTGGCGCCCCGCCACTTCATTGGCGCCGGTCGAGTACAGAAAGTTACCCGCAAAGGCCCGCAGTTCGGTGCCGTTGCAGTCGCGCTTGTCGTAAAACGTCATCGCGTCCCAGCGGGCCGACGGGTTCAGGCCAAAGCCCACATGCGAGACCGCGTAGCAGGCGCGGTGGCCCTCGGCGTCTTCCCAGGCCTTGTAATAACCACGCATCATGTCGGCATCCACACCGCGGCCTTCAATCGCTACGACGCTGTCGTTTTCAATCGTCAGGGCGATGGTGTCACGCAGGTAGCGCTTGAAAGTCAAGTTGACATCGCCCGGCGCCATGATCAGCGTGCCGTTCACACTGCCCGCTGCCGGAAAGGCCAAGGCCAGGCCGCCCGGCCAGTGGGAGACCATACCGGGCTTGTTGGCATAGCCCCAGACGCCGCCCACCACCGCCTTGTTGAGGTTCACGCGCAGATCGGTGCCTGCAGCGGACGTGACCTGCATCTGCTGCGCGCCCTTGAGCTTTTTCATGGCGCTGCGCACCACGCCTTCGAGTGCAGGGTCCGGCACGGTGCGTTCCAGGATTTCGGGGTGTTCGTTGGACACCATCAAGAGGCGCGGGCGCTTGCCGTCAGCCCCCGCCATGATGGCGGGCAGCTCGGGCGCGTGCAGCAAGCCCTCCACCGTGCAGTCGACCACGAAGTCGGCCCGGGCCAGCGAGGCCACGACCGGGGCCAGTTGTCCAACGGCATCGCTGGCGCCCGTGGAGCGCACGGGCGCCGCAGCCGTGAGTGCCGGGGTGGTCAGCGTGATCTCGAACACCCTGGCGCCCAGGCTTTCGAGAGCCAGCCGTGCCATGTCCACATTGACACGCCGGGACTGGGTTTCAGCCAGAATGGCCACCACTTCGTCAGTCTGCACTTTGCACAGCGTGAAGGTGCGGACAAAAGCCGCGAGCCATTTGTGTTCGATGCGTTCCACCAGCATGCCTGTCTCCTTGTTGAAACCAGTTTATATGAAATTTCATGGAATTTCATCCATAATGAAGCCATGCGATCCTCGCGACACACCCATCCCCCGGCCGACATTCGCGCCCTGAGCCCGGATTTCGAGCCGCCGCATTTCCGCCAGGCCCTCTCGCGCTTTGCGACCGGCGTGACGGTGGTCACCACGCATGCCGCAGGGAGCGCCAAAGGCCAGACGGCCAGCAGCAGCTTTGTCGGCATCACGGCCAGTTCCTTCAATTCGGTTTCGCTCTCACCGCCGCTGGTGCTCTGGAGCCTGGGCATGCATGCGAGCAGCCTGCCCCTGTTTCATGCGGGCACGCATTACGTCATCAATGTGCTGGCGGCCGATCAGCTGGCCTTGTGCCAGCAATTTGCTTACGGCAAGGGCGATCGTTTTGCGGGTGTGCACTACACGCTGGGCCAGAGCGGCTTGCCCATCCTCTCTGGCGCACTGGCCTGGTTCGAATGCCACAACCGCAGCCGCTACGAAGAGGGCGACCACGTCATTTTTGTGGGCGAGGTCGAGCGGTGCGGCTTTGACGATGGCGAGCCCCTGGTCTTTCAGGCGGGGCAGTTCGCCACCACCCGCACGCTCAAGTGATGGGCGGTTTTGTTGACGATTACCTGGCCTACCTGCTGGCGCGCGCCAGCCACCTGATTTCGAGCGAGTTCCATGCCGTGGTCCAGGCCAGCGGAATTTCCCTGATGGAGTGGCGTGTCATGGCCAGCCTGTCGGGCAAGGAGGCGCTGAGCATCGGTGAACTGGCCGACATCGTGCTGGCCAAACAGCCCACCGTGACCAAGCTGGTGGGCCGCATGGAAGAGGCCGGCTGGATCAGGCGCATCGACGCATCGCATGACAAGCGGCAGTCTCTGGTGAGCCTGACGCCTGTCGGCCAACGCAAGGTCAAGCCCTTGCTGGTCAAGGCCAGAGCCCATGAGATGGCGGTGATGGCGGAGCTCGGATCGGAGCAGGCCGATCAGCTCAAACAGGTGCTGGAACAACTGATTGCCTCGCACCGGACACCCCGAGGTGCCTGATCTGGCCGGATGAAATCAGTCCGGCACCACCGCCGTGACTTCGATTTCCACCTGGGCCCGGTCTTCCACCAGATCGGCCACCTGCACCAGGGTCATGGCCGGGTAGTGCCGTCCCATGACCTCCTGATAGACCTTGCCCAATTCGCGACCGCGCGCCAGGTACTCCTTCTTGTCTTTCACGTACCAGGTCATGCGGGCCATGTGTTGCGGTCCGGCGCCGGCGCAGGCCAGGGTCTCGACAATATTCAGCAGGGCCTGGCGGCACTGGGCGACAAAGTCGTCGGTCTCGAACTGGCACTGGCCATTCCAGCCGATCATGCCGGCCACAAACACCATGCGGCCACGCGCTTCAATGCCGTTGGCATAGCCTTTGGCGGGCGCCCAGCCTTCGGGTTGGAGGATGTTGAACATGGCGATCCTTTAATCAGTTGGGGACCGAGCTAAAGATCTGTCCCCAAGGTTATTCGGCAGGGACCGAGCTGAAGGTCTGTCCCACAAAGTATTTCAACCCATCTGCCGCAGCTTGAAGCGCTGCAGCTTG
>CAYMMK010000120.1:0-6234 GCA_964391575.1 uncultured Limnohabitans sp. | reverse complement strand
CAGCTGCAGCTCGACCTGTTCGTGGTGGTTGCGGTAGATGTGGCAGTCGCCACCGGTCCAGATGAAGTCGCCCACATCCATGTCGCACTGCTGCGCGATCATGTGGGTGAGCAGGGCGTAGCTGGCGATGTTGAAGGGCACCCCCAGAAAGATGTCGGCGCTGCGCTGGTAGAGCTGGCAGCTGAGTTTGGGCTTGTTGCCCGCCTTTTGCGGAGGCGCCACATAGAACTGGAAGAAGGCGTGGCAGGGCATCAACGCCATCTGGTCGAGTTCGGCCACGTTCCAGGCGCTCACGATGATGCGGCGGCTGTCGGGATTTTTTTGGAGCGTGTCCATGACCTGCTGGATCTGGTCGATGTGACCGCCGCCCGGCCTGGGCCAGCTGCGCCACTGCACGCCGTAGACCGGGCCGAGCGAGCCGTCCTCACGTGCCCATTCGTCCCAGATGGTGCATCCGCGCTCCTGCAGCCACTTGACGTTGCTGTCGCCGCGCAAAAACCACAGCAGCTCCACGATGATGGCTTTCAGAAAGACCTTCTTGGTGGTCACCAGTGGAAAGCCCTCGCTGAGGTCAAAGCGCATCTGGTGGCCGAACACGCTGCGGGTGCCGGTGCCGGTGCGGTCGCCTTTTTGAACGCCGTTCGTGTAGACGTGGCGCATGAAATCTTCGTACTGGCTGCGGACAGGGCGGTGGGTGTTCATGAGGGGCCAATCCTGTGGTTTTGGGCGCTTGGCCGCCCGGTCGGGCGATGACGCATTTTAGTGGGAGGGCAGTGCGGGCAAGCCGTGCCTGGCGCGGGCCTGGAGGCATTTTTCTTCGCCCGGCTGCAGCTCCCGGCAGGGGCTGGTTCGCTGTTCGTAGACGCTGCAGGCCACTTGCCGGCCAATCTCGCCCGCCAACGCAGCGCAGCGGGGGGATTTGCTGTAGGTGCCCCGCATGCACGCCAGGACCGGCGTGAGGGGCTCGTACAGGGTCTCGGGCAATCCGCGTTCGGCCGCTTCGGCCCAGTAAAACGAGACCCGGAAGTGGGCGCAGCAGGCGCCGCAGCGGGTGCAGGGACTTTCGTCATGCGCGTGAACGCTTGGGCTCATGCAGGCTCTGATGGACGAATCGGGGAGGGTCAGGGCACGCTGCGGCCCATGCTGGCAGTCCATACGCGGGTCCAGGCCTGCACATCCAGTTCCAAGGCCAGGGCGGCGGTGGCCTCGGCCAGGCCCTCTCGGCGACTGGTTCCCGTGATCAGGTGCGGACGGCTGGGGTGGCGCAGCACCCAGGCACAGGCCGCAGTGGCCAGACTCACGCCCTGCGCATCGGCGATGCCCTGCAGGACCTGGCGCACAGCGCAGCTGCGTTCGTCCTGAGCGGTGAAGATCCGCCCCCCGGCCAGCGGGGACCACACCATCGGACGGCGGCGCAGTTGCTGGGCCTGCTCCAGCGTCCCGTCGGTGAGGGCGGTGGTGTGCAAGGCCGACAGTTCAATCTGGTGGGTCGCCAACCGGATGCGGCTGTCAAGGAGCGCGAACTGGTGGACGTTATGGTTGCTCACACCAAAGTGCAGCACTTTGCCGGCCACGCGCAGGTCTTCGAAACAACGTGCGACCTCGTCGGCGTCCATCAGCGGGTCCGGGCGATGGATCAGCAGCAGATCCAGCCGGTCGGTGCCCAAGGCCTGCAGGCTTTGCTCGACACTGGAACGAATGTGCGTCGCCGTGGTGTTGTAGTGCTTGATACTGTGCGCCGGCCGATGGGTCGAGACCAGGGCAATGCCGCATTTGCTCACCAGCTGGAGTTTTTCGCGCAATGCCGGTTTCAGGCGCAACGCTTGACCAAACAAGGCCTGCACCTGGTAGTTTCCATAAATGTCTGCATGGTCGATGCTGGTGATACCCAGACTCAGGCAGTCCTCGAGCCAGCCCAGTCTCTGCTGCGGGCTCATGGCCCAGTCTGCCATGCGCCAGACGCCGGCAACGATGTCTGACAGGGTCATGCCAGCACCTTGCGCGGGTTGAGGATATTCTGCGGGTCCAGCGCCTGCTTGACAGCACGCATCATCGACAGCGCGGTCGGGTCCTTGTAGTGGGGGAGTTTGCTCGCCTTGAGTTCGCCCACCCCATGTTCTGCGCTGATCGAGCCGGCAAAGCGGGCCACCTGGTCGTAGACCAGCGTATTGACTCGCTCTTCCTGCTGGACCAAAAATGTCATGCCGTCCGAACCGGGCGGGGCCTGCACGTTGTAGTGCAGATTGCCATCGCCCAGGTGGCCAAAGTTGACCAGCTGAACGCCGGGAATCTCGCGCTTGAGCAGCGCATCTGTTTCAGCCACAAAGGCGGGAATGCTTGAGACCGGGAGGCTGATGTCGTGCTTGATGTTCAGACCCTCCTGGGCCTGGGCCAGTGGAATGCTCTCGCGAATGTGCCAGAGGGCACGGGCCTGGGTGAGGTTTTCGGCCACCACCGCATCGCTCACGCAGCCGGACTCGATGGCCGCTTCCAGCAAGGCTTCGAACTGCCCTCTGGCGTGGTTTTCGCTCTCGCTGTCTGAATTTTCAAGCAGTACGCACCATGGGTGATTCTTGAACAGCGGCACGCGTTGCTGGGGGTAATGACGGTCGACCAGGCCCAGTGCCAATTGACCCATGACCTCAAATCCGGTCAAGCCGGGGCCGAGCTTCTGATGCGCCATGCCCAGCAGAGCAACCGCCGCTTCCATGCTGGGCACGGCGGCCCATGCGGTCAATGTGGCGGCGGGCAAGGGGTAGAGCTTCATGGTGGCGGCGGTGATGATCCCTAGCGTGCCTTCACTGCCGATCATCAGGTGGCGCAGGTCGTACCCGGTATTGTCCTTGCGCAGGCCGGACAGCCCGTTCCAGACTTGACCCTGCGCGGTGACGACTTCCAGCCCCAGGCACAGGTCGCGGGCATTGCCGTAGCGCAAGACCTGTGTGCCACCGGCATTGGTGCCCAGGTTGCCGCCGATGGTGCAACTGCCCTCGGCAGCCAGGCTCAGTGGAAACAGGAAACCGGCCCCGGCGGCCGTTTCCTGCAGGTTCTGCAGCACACAGCCGGCTTCCACGGTCATGGTGAGGTTGGCGGCATCGAGTGCCCGCACCGCTTGCATGCGCGTCATGCTCAGCACCACCTGGGTACCAGAACCATCCGGCACCGAACCCACCACCAGGCCCGTGTTACCACCTTGCGGCACGATCGGGGTGGCGTGGGCGGCGCAGGCCTTGACCACGGCAGCCACCTCGGCGGTGCTGGCCGGACGTACCACCGCCAAGGCGCAACCCCGGCTGCGTTTGCGCCAGTCCTGTTCCCAAGCGCTCAGGTCGTTGTCCGCCTCATGGCGTGAGAGTACATTCGCCGCACCGCAAATGTCTCGCAGGGTCTGGAGCAGGGCAGACATGGATGCAGATCAGGACGTGCTGACGCCGGCCGCCTTGAAACGATAACGCACATGCAAGCCGCAGGCGACAAACAGACTGATGCACAGCAGCCCCTGAGCCATGGCCAGGCCACTCGAAGGCCAAGGATCGCTCCAGCCCCGCACGGCGGCCTCGGTGAAATACATCCACACCACCAGGCTCACCCACCGGTAGGTGTACATACGGTGCTTGAGCAAACCCGCCAGGGGCAGGCACAAAGGCAGCACCTTGAGGGCCCACCATGATCCCCCCTCCCGCAAGGGGGCCAGCCACAGCTCCCAGGCCAGACCCAGCACGATCAGGCCGATCAGGCTCGCAACGGCCAATTGACGGGTGAAGGCAACGCCGGGGGGAAGGGGTTCATGAGACGGGTTCATCGCGGTGGCATCATACCGGTCATGCAAGAGACCCCACACACGGCAGGACAGCGCGAGGCCTGGCTGGAGCAATGGCGAGCCTGGCAGCAGGAGTTGCGGTCCTTTCCCTGGAAAAGCCTGGGACGCCTGTTGATGGAGCGATTTCGCGAGGCCCGTCTGGGTGTCAGCGCAAGCTCCCTGACCTTCACGACCGTGCTGGCGTTGGTGCCTTTGTTTGCCGTGGCCTTGTCGGTGTTCACGGCCTTTCCCGTCTTTGGCAAATTCCAGGACACCATCCAGCGCTGGTTGGTCGAAAGCCTGGTGCCCGAGAGTATTGCCCGCCAGGTACTCGGGCATGTGACGCAGTTTGCCCGCAAGGCCAGCCGCCTGGGGGCGGTGGGTCTGGTAGCGGTGACGGTCACCGCCCTGGCCCTGATGGTCACCATCGAACGCACCCTCGGCCAGATCTGGCGTGTCGAGCGGCAACGCAGTTTTGCCAAGCGGGTATTGCTGTACTGGGCCGCCCTCACACTGGGTCCGTTGATGCTGGGCGCAAGCCTGGCCATCACGTCCTACCTGGTGTCAGTGTCGCAGCAGTGGGTGGATGTGCCTGCCGGCAGTCTGCGCGGTTTGCTCGACAGCCTGGAGTTTCTTCTGCTGGTGCTGTGTGTGAGCGGTCTTTATTTCTATGTGCCCAACACCCGGGTGCGCTGGCGTCATGCCCTGACCGGGGGGGTGTTGGCTGCGCTGAGCCTGGAGCTGGCCAAGCGGGCCCTGACCTGGTACCTGTCGGCCATTCCGACCTACTCGGCCATCTATGGAGCATTTGCCGCTTTGCCGATTTTGCTGGTCTGGATTTATCTGGCCTGGGTGATCGTCTTGCTGGGGGCGGTGCTCTCGGCCAGTTTGCCGCAATGGAGTCGGCCGCAACGCCGTGAAGTCCAAGGTCCCGACGGACCGTTGCGGCTGGCCCTCGACGTGCTGGCTGTGCTTCAGGCAGCACGTCGATCCCGCGATCGCGGCCTGGGTGCCGGGCAGATGGCGCGTCAATTGCAGCGGGGGGATCAGGACCTGACCCAGGCCCTGGAGGTTTTGCAGTCCCTCGACTGGGTGGCCAGCCTGCATGAGGATCGTGCCGATGATCCGCGCTGGGTGCTGCTGGTCGAGCCTGCACAGACATCAGCTTCGCCCTTGATTGCGCGCCTGCTGCTGGCCAGTCATCCGCCGCAAGACCGGTTGTGGGCAACGACCCGGTGGCACGACACGATGCTGAGCGACATCCTGCCTGCGCTGCCCGGGGAGCTCGGGGGGGAGTCCTGACCGCAGCAGCGATCGAGGGATTGCTACAATTGACAGGTTTTGCCAATACATGTTTTAGGCATGAGGCGGCAGGCATTTGCCCACCCTCCTGCATCCGTTCGGGCCGGTACCCAATTCCTGTCGATCTTCACAATGGCTTTGATTGTTCACAAATACGGCGGCACCTCCATGGGCTCGACCGAGCGCATTGGCAATGTTGCCCGTCGCGTTGCCAAGTGGGCTCGCGCCGGCCACCAGATGGTGGTGGTTCCCAGCGCCATGAGCGGCGAGACCAACCGTTTGCTGGCGCTGGCCAAGGAACTGGCGCCTGCCAAGGCGCAAGCGGCCTATCACCGCGAACTTGACATGCTGGCCTCCACCGGCGAGCAAGCCTCCTCGGCCCTGCTGGCCATTGCCCTGCAGGCCCAGGGCCTTGAGGCTGTGAGCTATGCTGGCTGGCAGGTCCCGATCCTGACCAACAGCGCCTACACCAAGGCCCGCATCGAATCGATCGATGACGCCCGGGTCAAGGAGGACCTTTCCCAGGGCAAAGTGGTCATCATCACCGGCTTTCAGGGGGTGGATGGTCAAGGCCATGTCACCACCCTGGGGCGCGGCGGTTCGGATACCTCCGCCGTGGCCATCGCAGCGGCACTGGGGGCTGATGAATGTCTGATCTACACCGATGTTGACGGTGTCTACACCACCGATCCACGGGTGGTGCCTGAGGCCCGACGCCTGCAGACCGTCAGTTTCGAGGAGATGCTGGAAATGGCCTCCATGGGCTCCAAGGTTCTGCAAATTCGTTCGGTCGAATTTGCCGGCAAGTACAAGGTGCCCATGCGGGTGCTGTCGAGCTTCACGCCTTGGGACATTGACCTGACCGAAGAGGCCCAGTCGGGCACCCTGATCACATTTGAGGAAGACGAAAAAATGGAGCAAGCCGTTGTATCCGGCATCGCATTCAACCGTGACGAAGCCAAAATTTCGGTATTGGGTGTTCCCGACAAGCCGGGAATTGCCTACCAGATCCTGGGCGCCGTGGCCGACGCCAACATCGAGGTCGATGTGATCATCCAGAACCTGAGCAAGGATGGCAAGACCGACTTCAGTTTCACCCCCCCTCGCAACGATTACGCCCCCTGCGTGGACCT
>CAYMMK010000119.1:0-6288 GCA_964391575.1 uncultured Limnohabitans sp. | reverse complement strand
GTCCTGTCACCGTGATGGGGCTGGATGCACCTGTTCCGGTTAACCCGCCGGGGTTCGAGGTGACCGTGTAGCCGGTGATGGCTGCCCCACCGTTGGATGCTGGCGCAGTAAAGCTCACCGTGGCCTGCCCATTGCCCGCTGTGGCGCTGCCAATCGTCGGTGCACCTGGAGCCGAGGCCGGTGCTGTGCCAATGATCAGCGTGTAGGAGTCTGCATTCGCACCGGTGCCCCAGGTCCAAATGTAGGTTCCGTTGGTGAGGCCCAAGCCTGACAGCGTCTGTCCCGTCCAGGTTGCACCAGAGGAAATCGGGTTATTCGATACATAGGTAGCCGGTAAAAGCACGGTTGGCCTGCCCCAGAAATTTAAGTTGTCGCCTATGACACCAACTGCAGAGCCTGAATTGGCGGATACAACAGTTTGGGTCCCAGTTCCAAAAGAAGACACAGTAGCGCTAACCCGAAACTCTTGAACGTTACTACTACTCGCCGTACCGGTAAGTAGCAAAGCCCTGTTCCCTGTAACTACAGAACTCCATGCATATAAATAAGGTGCAGGCGCTGCCCCAGCAAGATTGAACGACCCGCTGCCGCTGGCGACCACATCGGAACCGCTCTGGTAGACATACATCACAAAGGCCGCCTGGGTCACTTTGGGCAAACCCAGTGATGACAGCATCAATGCCAATATTGCGAATATTTTCTTGAAGTTCATGATCGACCTGCGAAATTGAGTTGTCAGATTTGTCAACTCATTCCATCAGGTTCAAGCCCTGAACCTTTCTGAATCTTTCGCAGGTCTCACGCCATGACGATGGCCTCACACACCAGCTGATACCCCTTGTTGCGTACGACCTTGATGGCCGGTGAAGCCACACCTGCTTCGGTCAACTTCTTGCGCAGTCTTGTCATGTGGACTTCGAGATTGGATTTGCCCTGGGCAGAAAAATTCTTGTTGACCACGTCCAGCAGCCGGGTGTGCGCCAGCATCTGGCCTGGAGCCTCCAGCAGGGCCTTGAGGATCATTGCTTCTTGCTTGGTGAGTTCGACCTGCACATCGCCGCGCAACAACACCAAGCGAACAGGGTCAAAATGAATGGATCCAGCAGACGGCTGCATCCAACGCCGCGAGAAACTTTGAATGGCGGCCGCCAGAAGCTCGGGCGTGGTCGGTTTGGGCAAGTACACATCCGCCCCGGACATGTAGCCTTTGACCTGATCTGCCTCGCTCGTCCTGGCGGTCATCATGATGATGTAAAGACCGGGTTGTGAGCGCTTGAGGCGCTGAGCAATGCTGATGCCGTTTTCGCCCGGCAGTTGCAGGTCCAGGACCAGCAGGTCAAATTTATCCTGCAGCAGCAATGTGTCCATTTCATCAGCGTGGGCTGCCCCCGCAACACGATAGCCTTGGCTTGCCAGGTGCTCCACCATGACTTCGCGCAGTGCCTGGTGATCTTCAACTATCAGGATCTTCATAGCGGCAAGGTTAGGCTGAAGGTCACGGTTTCGTCTTCATGGGCAAAGTCCACTTGCCCTCCCAACAACTGCGTCAGCGCTCGCACGATGTACAAACCCAGGCCAGAGCCGGTAGTGGCCTGCGCCAAATCGCTTCGATAGTACTTTTCGAAAACCCTTGCTTTGTCAGGTGCACCTGCTTGGCCAAGCCTGTTACGCACCTTCAGCAACAACTGCGGCGAAGAACCGCGTGCCATGACCTCTAAGACCACCGGGTCACCGGGCGGTGAATATTTGAGTGCATTTTCCAACAGGTTATTGAGAATAATTTTGAACAAGGCACCGTCGGTAGCAATCGTCATGATCGGTATGTTTGACACCTGCACACGTTCTTTGCGGTCCAGACGATCCACGCAATCCTGGACCAAGGCAGCCACGCTGTGATTTTTTTTCTCGAATGACCACCCACGTTCCAGCTTGTCGGCTTGCTGACAACGCTCGATGACCGAGTTCATGTCGTCCACCGCCTGCTCAATGCGCACCGCTGGCTGGCTTCTGCCCAGCGCATTGCGCGCCGAAAACCGGATGAGCGCCAGAGAGGTTTTCAGTTCGTGGGTGAGCATGGCCATGAACTGCGCTTGTTTTTCACGTTGATGCATTTCCTGCTCGGCCCGCCCGACGTGCATGGCCAACTCGGCCAATCGTTGTTGTTCCTGGTTTCTGGCCCGAAACCTCACAATCATCAGCATGAAGATGCTCGAAATGATGGCGTGGAGCATGACCGCGTAGATGCTGAATTTGGTTCCGGTTATCGCACCCAAGTACGGCAGTGAATACAAAAAACCCGTGACAAAATTTGCCAATTGAATACCGATCAGCACACGGCGGCTGATCACCGGCTTGTCAATCGCGCGCCAAGGGATGCCCCATATCGCGATCAAGACCAGCAATGGCGACAACACAGAAATGGCTGTCATGTTGATATGCAGCGCAAGCCCTCTGTGCCCAACCGCAAACAGCAAACCAGCCAGCACAATGAACAGCAGGCAAAGCCATATCAACAGGTTTGCCCAAGCACGGATTTTGCACTCCCGGAAAAAGAGTGCATAAAACAATCCCACCGAAAATGTGGTGGCAATAACGCAGTAGCTGAACAGGGTGTCAACGACCTCGGGTGACAACATCCCAGGAGTCAGGAAACGGACATAACCTAGGAAGAATGACGCATGCAGAAGGGCCAGCAACTGCTTCAATATGAACACCCCATTGATGACCTCCAGGCTGCCCGCGAAATACCAGAGACTCATCAATAAAAAAATACCCAAAACACCCAACAGCATGGCACTGCCGATGTATTCCACCACACTCGATTCGTACAACAGCTCATAAGGGATTACCTCAATGTCCATGAGGTTGGTACTGGTTGTTTTCAGTCGCAACCAGTAATGGGGATTTTCGATGCGGTGATCTACGATGAAGTTGTGACCCAGCGCCTTGATGCCGTTGTTGGCCAATGGATACCTGTCTCCCACAACGCGCCAAGGTTCTGGACGGCCCTCGATATACAGGCCAATTTCGTCCAGGTAATTCGGAATGATCTTGATGGCGATCTTGCCGCCTTGAAAGGCGTCGTCCACCTTGATGCGAACCCAGAATGCGGAGTTTGAGTACCCCTCATTCAATAAATTGTGCAGGGGCACAAATTCATGGTCCCGAACCTGCTCAAAACTCAAGGACGCCGTCCGGTCTTCGTAAAAAGCCCGCTCCACGATCAAGTCGGCCATAGCCTGTCCTTGCAAGATGCAAAAAATAGCCATCAAGCACAAGCGCCGTATATTCAACCTGAAGACCTCCGGATACCCGCACCTCAGTGCGTAAACAATGAGCTTTTCCTTATCTTTTTTTACCAATCTTTCCGAAGCTTTCAGAATGAGGTCCTCTAGCCGAAAACGCAGCAGGTTTTTTTATTGGATCGGCGGTGACAGCAGGGCTGACTCACTTGACTCCAATGTCTTGGTGCAGGGGTGTCGGCCTGAGGGTGGTAGCACGATACCCCAACTCAATGTTTAGGTTCAATAACGCCTTGAAGTATTCGTAAAATTACGATTTATTGATAGATTGTGAACCGCTGAAGGGTCCTTGGAAGTCTTGTAAAGAATCAACGGCCAATCCAGAGCTGCAATACAAATAAGTCAAAACCCCATGACGCGCCCGCGAGGCATTCGCCACCACCACCCAAAGCGGAAATTCCAGCATGGCACACGCTCCTTGAAATCAGCAAAACACCGATTGTCAGGAGCCGGTAGCGTGTGCGCCATACATCGGACGATGCGGGGGGTGTATGCCTGACTGAAGGCGCAGGCAGTCGATAACAGCAACGCCCTCTTCCATCGAGTCCGAAGTTATTGGGGAAGGACGGTGCCCTCAATTGCCAGGGCAGTGCCCGTTTCAGCGTGGGGTCTTGCTCCTCAAGCGGGACTGGATATCGGGCAAGGCCGTTTCGTCATTGAAACCGTTTTGACCTGGCACGTGCACAATAATTGTTCGCCCCGAAGCTGATGAGTGCTTGAGGGCTCGCGTTCGGCATGCCTACCCCATGGGTCCCTGTCTTGATGCTTGCGTTCAGTCATCACCGCCCCCGTAATGGCCGCGTCAACGCCGCAGTCCCAAAGCCTTCCGGTAGAAAAGGCCACTGGCCGCTCCCAGTCCTTTGATTAAAGCCAGTGGGTCATGCTCGATACCGGGTAGCTCGATGTACTCATGGTCGATACGCAGTCGATCGAGATGGTCTCTAAATCGCCGGGTAAGCTTGATCGTATCGTCGCGTTCGCCGATGGCCTGCCGTATGACCGCGGGATGCGTGCGCAGACTCGTCACGGCGGATTCCGCCGCCACCCAGGGGCTGATCGACTGAAAGTAGCTCAAGTCACCACCACAGACTTCACGAAGAATCTGCTCGCGCAGACGAGGGTTGCGCACGGCCCGTGGCCCCTGGAATTCCATATCCAAAGGCCCGCCGGCCAGGATCGATATGCCGGCGAACAACTGGGGATGCTTAAGCCCCAACCGCGCAGCACCATAGCCGCCCATACTGAACCCTTCGATGATGCGCCCTTCACGCGCAGCGATCGTGCGGTAGTGGCGATCGACATCCGGGATCACCTCCCGGATAAACACTGTCTCTACCGGTGAGGCACCATCCTTGGAGTCGGCCCATAAGCGCCTCGGCAAGCCGTTAACAAAGACCACGATCATGGGTGGGAAGCGTCCTGATTCAATCGCCTCGCCGATGAATCGCGACAAAGGCGCAATGCCCGCCGTGCCGCCTTCGGTGCCGTGCAGCCAGTACAGCACGGGTAAGCGCTCCGATGTCTGCGTGTAGACCTTGGGCAGATAGAGGTGATAGCTGACCGGCCCGCCCACCGTGGCGCTTTCGAAGATCCGTTGCGTGACCTGCGGAGCCAGAACCGTAGGTGTCACCCACGGTAGGGTTTGGTCGGCGATGGGCTGAGCGGCGGAATGACCCCGGGGACCAAAGACCAGCAGCCAAACGAGCAGCAGGTGCAGAAGCGGTAACAGCAGTGGCCGTGGTCGCAGCAAGGTCAAGCTGATGAATCCTCAGGTTGTGGACGGGCTGAGGGACTCGGTTAGGGCAGGCGTGCCGCGAAAAACGCCCAGGCCACTTCCGCGAACTCAACGTCGCGGTTCTGAATGCCGGTCAAGCGATTCGAGGGGACGGTCACCCTGCGGCTGGAGACCGGATGCCCTGCACCATCCAGACGCCACCACTGCACTGGGTTGGCACCGGCATAGTCAAAGCGCCGCGCCGGGCCGCCATCGGTGTTGTCGAGCTCCACCACCGAATGGCTTGGCATCATGGCGCTGAGTCCGTTGATCTGCAGCCATCGGTCGCGTGTGGCTTCGGCCGACACCACGCGGCCACGGTTGCAGGCCCCGCCGATATTGGCCACGCAGCCGCCCGCCCAGGGCATCTGGGTGTCAGCCGTGCCGTGAGCGAGCAGGATGGGCAGCGGTCGACTCGGCCCCGTGCTGCAGCTGCCGGGTAGGGGTGACTGCGGCAGGCTGCCGGCACTGGTGGCCACGGCTGCCAACAGTTCGGCCCGCTGAAAGGCGAAGGCGTGAGTCATCTGTGCGCCGTTGGAGGCGCCGGCCATGAAGACGCGGGATGCGGGCAATGCGTATTCGCCTTGTAGACGTTCGATCAGTGCGGCCAAGAAGCCGACATCGTCGGCATTGCTGGCCACCATGTTATCGGCTCTGCAATCGACCCATCCGACATTGCCTTCGGCATCGCGCGCAGGCAAGCCGCCGGGATAGACCACCACAAAGCCCTCGCGGTCGGCCAGGCTGCGAAAGACAGACAGCGGATGCTGCCCGGCATTGGCGACATTCAGACCCTGTCCGCCGCCACCATGCAGGACAAGCACGATTGCCTTGGGTGTGGTCAGGCCGGTAGGAACATGCACGCGGTACTTGCGCACCGTGCCCGCCAAAGTCAAGGTCTGGTTGGAAAGGCCCGCCGGATAAGGCGCAGTGGTGGACATGCCATCGGAACCTCCGGTGGACAAGCTCACCGAAAAGCCAGTCAAGCCGCCCCCACAGCCCATCAGCAGCAGGCTGGCGAACAGGGTCCCTGCGATCCTCACACAGACATCATAAATTGTCATACTGAGCAGATCACGGGTACAGCGCCATACCCGTTTTTCAAAGACCCAGAAACAAGTCACCCAAGTCAATCAGGACAAAACCCGGGGTGTATGTTGGTGGGTGATACATGGATCGAACATGTGACCCCTGCCGTGTGAAGGCAGTGCT
>CAYMMK010000118.1:0-6335 GCA_964391575.1 uncultured Limnohabitans sp. | reverse complement strand
TGGTGGAGCCTTCGGGGCCCATGTCGTCCCACCAGTTGATGAAGTTGGGCTGCCACTGCTCGAGCGCGCGCTGCAGGGTGCGGTCTTCCGCCAGATTGACGTTGTTGGGGATTTTTTCGCTGTAGTTGATACCAGACATGAAAGACTCCTGATGAAACTGCGGTGAGATCAGAAATTCGGTTGCGGCAGACCCACCGGGCAGCCTGCCGCACAACGTCAGATCAGACGCGATTGAGGTCGAACTGGACCTTCTCGCCCTTGCCGTAGACCTTCAGGGCACCCTTTTCGCCAACGGCGTTGGGGCGCTGGAAGATCCAGTTCTGCCAGGCCGTCAGGCGACCGAAGATGCGGGTGAGCATGTTCTCTTTCTGGGCAAAGCGCAGGTTGGCTTCCAGACCGGTCAGGGCGTCGGGCGACATGGCGGCACGCTCTTCGATGGCCAGGCGGATCTCGTCGCCCCAGTCGATGTCGTCCGGTGCGGCCGTCACCAGGCCCAGGGCCAGGGCGGCGTCGCCGTCCAGGGCCTTGCCCACGGCATGGCGGGCGGCTTCCATCGGGGCGGCTTCTTCATAGAAGCGGCGCTGCAGCCGGGACTGGTCGTTAACCATCGGCAGGTGACCGAAGTTCATCTCGCCCAGGGTCATCTTGGGGGCCTTGTCGGCGTCATCGGGCAGCACCAGCATGTAGGCGCGGTCAGCAGCAAAGGCCAGTTCGGCCAGCGAACCGGCAAAGCACGAACCTGGTTCGATCAGCGCAAACAGGCTTCGCGAGGACACATCGATGCGGGCAAAAGTGCGGCGCATCATGCCCAGGGTTTCGCGGGCAAACCAGTGGTCCTGATTGCCCAGCACGGCGGCATCGGCGGCCAGCACGGCAGCGGCATCGCCCGAGGTCTTGAGCAGCCAGGTGCCGATGTCCAGTTCGTTGGTGCGCATGTGCAGGATGGCGTCGTCGAGTTCACGCGTCATTTGCAGCGGGTACCAATGGGCACCAGCGGCCTCGATGCCGGCCACGTCGGCGGCCACGGCAGCGGTGGGAGCCTTGACGGTGAAGGTGGCGGTGCGCTTGGCGCGGTCGATCTCGACGCTGACATGGGTGTAGCTCAGGCGGTCGGCTTCGATGGTGCGGTTCAGGGGGGTGAGTTGCACGCCCTTGGCGCCGGCGGGACGGTTGCTGGTGGCAGCCAGTTTCTGGGCGCGGGCCTTGACGGCCTCCTTGAACACGGCAGGCTTGGCGATCGCGTCGACCAGGCGCCAGTCGACGGCCTTCTGACCACGCACCCCTTCCTGGCTGGTACAGAAAATGTCGGCCAGGTCGTGACGCACATGACGCTTGTCGGTCACGCGGGTCAGGCCACCGGTCCCGGGCAGCACACCCAGCAGCGGCACTTCGGGCAGGGACACCGAAGAAGAGCGGTCATCGACCAGCACGATCTCGTCGCAGGCCAGGGCCAGTTCGTAGCCACCGCCGGCGCAGGCGCCATTGAGGGCGGCCACAAACTTCAGGCCGTTGTGCTTGCTGGAGTCTTCGATGCCGTTGCGGGTCTCGTTGGTGAATTTGCAGAAGTTGACCTTCCAGCCATGGCTGGAAACACCCAGCATGAAGATGTTGGCGCCCGAGCAGAACACACGGTCGCGCAGGCTGGTCACCACCACGGTGCGCACTTCCGGGTGTTCGAAGCGGATGCGTTGCAGCGCGTCGTGCAGCTCGATGTCCACGCCCAGGTCGTAGCTGTTGAGCTTGAGCTTGTAGCCCGGACGCAGACCGGCGTCCTCGTCGATCTTGATGCCCAGTGTGGCAATCTCGCCGTCGAAGGACAGTTGAATGTGTTTGTAGTGGTCCGGGTTCGTCTGGTAATCCACGGTCAGGGCAGCGCTCATGAGGGTCTCCTAAAAAGTGTCGAGGTCAGGAATATGCATTTCAATGCATGTTGAGGAGAAGTTTATTGCATGTTCTGGTCGAGTGCAACATGCATTTTAATGCAATCTATAGGTGTTTACCCTAGGAAGTCAAGCCCAAATACTGTCGCACCACGTTGCGCAGGCCCGTATACGCCTGATCTTCACTGCCCACGCTGGTGTTGACCGTCAGATCAGCCTTGGAATAGAAGGCCGAACGTCCCTCCAGAATCCGTTTGAGGTCTTCCATGGCCTCGCGGCTGGCCGCCATGGGACGCAAGTCCCCCTGCGCTGCCACCCGGCCCATGTGGTCCTGCGCATCAGCCTGCAGCCAGACGGTGGTGCAATGCGAGAGCAGCAGGTTGAAATTGGATGAATCGGAGACCAGACCACCCGGTGTGGCGATCACCACTTCAGGATAGATCTGGATCGCCTCCTCGAGGGCCCGGCGTTCGTAGCGCCGGTAGGCATTGGCTCCATAGAGGTTGTGGATCTCGCTGATCTGGCAGCCTGCGAACTGTTCGATCTGCCGGCTCAGTTCGATAAAGGGATAGCCCAGATCCTTGGCCAGCCTCTGCCCGAGTGAGGTCTTGCCCGCCCCGCGCAGCCCGATCAACGCGATCCTTGCCTTGCGCTCTTGCAGGCTTCCGCCTTCACCGAACATCTCGACCAGTTGCACTCGGGCCCTGCGCAAGTCGGCCTCACTGCGCTTGGACAGCAACTCCCGCAGCAGCAGCCATTCCGGTGAAGAGGTGGACACATCGCCCAGCAGCTCGGCCAGCGAGCACTGCAGGGCCTGCGCCACCTGCAGCAGCACCAGTACCGAAACGTTGCCGGTCCCGTATTCAAGGTTGGCCAGGTGACGCTCGGACACCTCTGCGGCCAAGGCCACGGCACGGCGTGTCATGCCCTTGCGCGATCGCAGCGTGCGCACACGCTCGCCCAGAGACATCAGAAAAGGATTGCGTCCCGCCTCCTCACCCCGATCTCCGGCCTCCGGGGTGACATCCGGCCATTGCTTTGATTCCATATACAGCTACATTCGAAGTTAGGGTATACCCTTAGTCAAAAGCCTCCGCAGCACATGCACTTTAGTGCATACTTGCAGACAGGCAAGATCGTGCATTTATAACCGATAGAAGCAGCTGGACCAGATTTTTCTTGCATCCAGTTGCTTGCGACCGGTCCCACACCGAAAACATGACTTTTCGAGGAGACAAGACATGGGCCCATTGACCCCCCCACCGGCACTTTTCAATTTCGCCGAGCATCTCATCGCCTGCAATGCCGGCCGGGCCGACAAGGTCGCGGTCATCGACGACAGCGGGCGGCTGACCTACGGCGAACTCTGCGATGCGGTTCGCCGCTTTGCCCACGGGCTGCAGGCCCTGGGGCTCAAGCGCGAGGAACGCGTACTCCTGCTCATGCAGGACTGCAATGACTGGGTGGTGGCTTTCCTGGGTTCGCTTTATGCAGGCGTGGTTCCGGTCGCAGTCAACACCTTGCTGACTGCCGATGACTATGCCTACATGCTGGGCAACAGCCGCGCCCAGGCAGCACTGGTTTCGGGGGCCTTGCTGCCCACACTTCAGACGGCCCTGCTCCAGACACGCCATGAGGTGCACAGCGTGGTGGTCTCGCGACCGCAGACGGCCCTGGCCGAAAACCAGACGGACATGGCCGCCCTGATCGCCGGCAGCGCGCCCGCAGCCCCGGCCCACACCCTGGCCGACGAACCCGCCTTCTGGCTGTACTCGTCAGGCTCCACCGGCAAACCCAAAGGGACAGTCCACAGCCAGGGCAATCTCTTGTGGACCGCCGAACTGTATGGCAAGGGCGTCCTGAAGCTGCAGGAAAGCGATACCGTGTTTTCGGCCGCCAAGCTGTTTTTTGCCTACGGCCTGGGCAATGCGCTGACATTCCCGCTGAGCGTGGGCGCCACGGTGGTACTGATGGCCGAGCGCCCCACCCCGCAAGCCACCTTCAGGCGGCTGGTCGAGCACCAGCCCACCGTGTTCTACGGGGCACCTACCGGCTACGGCGGCATGCTGGCCAGCCCCGACCTGCCCCAGAAAAGCCAGGTGGCCCTGCGCCTGTGCTCTTCGGCGGGTGAGGCCCTGCCGCGCGATATCGGTGAGCGCTGGACAGCCCGCTTCGGCTGCGAAATCATTGACGGCATCGGATCGACCGAAATGCTGCATGTGTTCCTCTCCAACCGTCCGGGTGACGTGCGCTACGGCACCACTGGCAAGCCGGTGGATGGCTATGAGGTCGAGTTGCGCAACGAAGACGGCAGCCTGATCACAGGCCACGACCAGATCGGTGACCTGTTTATCAAGGGGCCCAGCAGCGCCCTGATGTACTGGAACAACCGCGAAAAAACCCGTGACACCTTCCGTGGCGAGTGGACCAAGAGCGGCGACAAGTACATCCGAGACATTGATGGCTACTACACCTATGCCGGACGCAATGACGACATGCTCAAGGTCAGTGGCATCTATGTATCCCCCTTCGAGGTCGAAGCCACCCTGGTGCAGCACCCGGCGATCCTGGAAGCTGCCGTGATCGGCAAGGAAGACAGCGATGGACTGACCAAGACCAAGGCGTTCATCGTGCTCAAGGCTGGCCAGAGTCTGAGCGATGCCGATGTGAAGGCTTTCGTGAAAGAACGACTGGCGCCTTACAAATACCCGCGCTTTATCGAGTTTGTGGCCGAGCTTCCCAAGACCGCCACCGGCAAGATCCAGCGTTTTCGTTTACGTGATCTGGAAAAGCAACTCCACTGAATTCATTGCAAGTTTCGAATTCCGTATCGGGAGAGACTGTCCAACAGACAGCGCCGAAGGAGCAACCGCCCCGGAAACTCTCAGGCCCAAGGACCGATCCGGACTGACACATGGGTGTCAAACACTCTGAAGAGCGACCGGGATGCGTCATCCCGGTTCACCGCAGGAGCAAGTTCCAACCCTCGCGGGACCGGAACGAATCTCTCAGGTCTGAAACAGAGGGGGTCATGCCAGGCACATCCGGTGCCCGGTGTGCTTTACCCGTTCAGACGTGATTGAAATGAGAGGTTTGTTCCATGAAAAAGCACCTGGTCGTCATTGGTGGCGGCATTACCGGCGTCACATCGGCGTACGCACTGATCCAGCAGGGTTTCGAGGTCACCCTGATTGAAAAGAACCGCTACCCCGGGATGGAAACGTCCTATGCCAACGGGGGGCAATTGTCCGCTTCGAATGCCGAGGTCTGGACCCACCCGTCCACGCTCATCAAGGGCCTCAAGTGGATGTTCAAGAATGACGCGCCGCTGCTCATGAACCCCACCCCCACCTGGCACAAGCTCAGCTGGATGGCCGAGTTCGTGGCGGCGATCCCCAAATACCGTGACAACACCATTTCCACGGCGCGTTTGGCCATTGAATCACGTGAGCACCACTTCGCGTGGGCACAGGCCGAGGGCATCGAGTTCGACCACAAGCGCAAGGGCATCCTGCACTTCTACCGCGACAAGAAAGGCTTTGAACACGCGGGCCAGGTCTCGAAATTGCTGGCGCAAGGTGGCCTGCCCCGTCGTGCCGTGAGCCTGGAGGAAATCCGGGCGATCGAACCGACATTGCATGGCGATTACTACGGCGGTTATTTCACCGAAAGCGACTCCACCGGCGATATTCACAAGTTCACCTACGGTCTGGCCAAGGCTTGCGAACGCCTGGGCGTGAAGATCCTCAACGGGCACGAAGTGCTGAGCGTGGCCGCCAACGGACAGAGTGCATTTGTGCAGGTTCGGCATGCCAGTGAAACCGACTCTCTGACCTTTGATGGCATCGTGATTTGCGCCGGCGTGCATGGTCGACGCCTGGCCGCCCAGCTTGGCGATCGCCTGAACATTTACCCGGTCAAGGGCTACTCCATCACCGTGAATCTGCCGGACAGTGCCAGCCAGGCCGCAGCGCCCGAGGTCAGTCTGCTCGACGATGAAACCAAGCTCGTCACCAGCCGTCTGGGCGATGACCGTTTCCGTGTGGCCGGCACCGCCGAATACAACGGCTTCAATCTCGACATCCGTGCCGACCGCATCCAGCCGCTGATCCAGTGGGTCAACCAGTGCTTCCCGGGCATCGACACCCGCAAGGTGGTGCCCTGGGCCGGCCTGCGGCCCATGATGCCCAACATGCTGCCACGTGTGGGTCAGGGCAAGAAGGCCAACGTTTTCTACAACACCGGCCATGGCCATCTGGGTTGGACGCTGAGCGCCATCACGGCGCACCAGCTTGCCGGTCACGTCATGGCCTGGTCGCAAGACCCCATCAGTGTCGCAGGCAGCGCTGTGCTGCAACAGGCCTGATTTCACACGGGTCTTGCAGCACCTCATTTTTCAATCACCGCCGCTCGGCTCAAAAGCCCAACAGGCCCAGCGGCACCCCCTACTGGAGA
>CAYMMK010000117.1:1728-6510 GCA_964391575.1 uncultured Limnohabitans sp. | reverse complement strand
ACCTTGGGGTGGTGCGCTACATGTCCGATGAAGTGCTGGTGATGCGCAACGGACAGGTCATCGAACAGGGGGGGGCGGACCAGATCTACACCCATCCGCAGCAGTCCTACACGCGCGACCTGCTCCATGCGGTGCCCCGAGGGTACCGCCAGGTTGAGGCGGTGGCCTGAGGGGCTCTGGATGAGCATGTCCGCGGCTGGCCCGAACGACAGCCAGCGGGCCTGGGCATCGTACTGGGAATCCGGGGCCCTGCACTCCCTGCCCGGCACCTACGAGGGCAATTACGGCGGCGCGATCGGGCGTTACTGGCAAACCTGTCTGGGGGGGCTGAACGAACCCTGCCACATTCTTGACCTGGCCACAGGCAACGGCCCGCTGCCGGCGTGTCTGCTGACTGTCAACCCGCGCGCCCATGTTCATTGCACCGCCGTTGACCTGTCGCCGATCGCACCTGCCTGGTGGCAGGACTTGCCCCCGGACCGCCGCATGCGGGTGCGGTTTGCAGGTCAGGTGGACATCGGCCGCTTGCCATTGGATGACCATGCGTTTGACCTGGTGATCAGTCAGTTTGGTCTGGAGTACGGCCCCCGGCAGCAGGCCTGTGGCGAACTGGCGCGAGTGCTTCGCCCCGGGGGACAGACGCGGCTGATCTGTCATCACAGTGACTCTTTTTTACTGCAGCAAGCCCGTCACGAGCGCAGCCATATCGCCTGGATTTTGACGGACAGCGGCTGGTTTGCCGATGCCCGTGACATGCTTGAACCGATGTCGCTTTCGGCATCTGCCCAAGGTCGGGCCGCAATGGCCGGATCAGCCCGCTATGCGGCCATTCGCGAACGGTATTCGAAGGTGTTGCAGGCCGCCGAGGCCCGTGTGCACAACAGCCTGTGCCCCGATGTCCTGGGCGAGGCCGGTGAAGCTTTCGCGCAATGTCTGCGGTACGCCGTTGAGGAGGGTGTGCAAGCAGGTGCTCAGGGACTGGCCCGTTTCGAGCAGACGCTTCGCATGAGTGACCAGCGCCTTGCATCCATGCAAAGCAGCGCCCTTGATGAAACGGCGGCCCACCAACTGCTGGCCTTGCTGGCAGCCAGTGGCGTTGATGCCCGCATCCAGGAGTTCCATGACTCTTTGGGCCTGATGGGCTGGCTCATCGAAGGAAAAAAAACGGGGGCCTGAGCCCCCGTTGAAGATCAGGTCAGGCCTGAAGCATCAGAACTTGTGGTCGTAACGGACATAAGTCTGACGTCCATAACCATCGTATAGGTTGAAGTTGAAGTTGCGGCTGCCATACGCCACCAGCTCGGGCATTTTCTCAGTCAGGTTGACCATTCCCAGAGAAAGTTTGCCCTTACGTGCCGTGGTGTAGGTGAACTGAACGTCATGGGTCACATAGGTGGAAGCAATTCGTCCCGCCTGTGTCCCGTTTTTACCAATCATGTTGATATTCCATGCGGCACCAAATTCTCGCAGGTTCCAAGCAGAGCCCAGGGTGATGCGGCGCTTGGGCAGTCCCAAAAGACCTTTGATTTCAGTGTCATCATCCTTGTAAGAAAGGACTTCGGACCAGCGCAGGCGATGACGGAAGGTGCCGCTGTCGGCGTGTTTCCAACTGGCTTCGGCTGTGATGTCCAAACCACTCGCCTTGATGGTGCCCTCATTACCGTAGCCTTGCTGAACGCGGGTGATCACGCCGGCAGCGTCACGCTGGACATACAGACCGGCAGGAATGGGACGGGGATCATCTCCGTTGCTGCGGTCGATCAGGTCCTGCGCACCGATCAGGCTGATCTTGTCATCGATCTTGATGCTGTAGTAATCAGCTTTCATGGTCAGAAAGCTGGTGGCATCCCAAACTGCACCGAACGCAAACTGTGTCGACTGCTCGGACTTCAGTGAGGGGTTAGAAGCTGTGTATGTATCCACTTGGACCAGCTTTGCGATGTTGCAGTTGTTGGCAGCACTGCCCGTTGAGGCACCGCCAAAAGCGATACAGGTACGCGGATCAAACACCGACTCCGCTGAGAAAGACTCCTTTTGAGTCAGTATGGGCAGACTCGGAGCGCCGAAACCTGTACCTGCGGAAGCGCGGAAGGTCAAGTTCTTAGAGGGTTGCCAACGAACTGAGGCCTTAGGGGCCAAATCCGATCCATAGTCGGAGTATTTTTCATATCGGGCGGCCAGGCTGATCTCGATCTGCTTGGACACCGGCAGCAGCAGTTCGCTGTACAGCGAGGTCACCTTGCGATCACCACCGGCGGAGTTGCCTGCAGAGCCTTCAATCACGCCAGCCTCGGACAGCGAATCATAGATGTCGGCGTATTCTTCCACTCGACGCTCGGCCCCCACCACCAGAGCCGCTTGCCCACCGCCCATTTTGAACAGGTTGTTGATGGTGGCGGTGCCGTAGACTTCCTTAAGGGAGTAGAGCGAGTCACGCGAAATGGTGGCCTTGATGGCGTTGAGCACCTCGGCGGGGTTGGCGTTCGGTGCAAAAAGGTTGTAAGCACCGCTGTTGACATACTGTTCCAGAATCGGGCGAACAATGTAATTGCGGCCAAGTTCAAGGTACTTGGACTCGGTCGAGCGGATGCCGAAATCAACATCGACGTTGCTGCTGAATTTGCCCTGCAGGCCGGCCAGCACGTCGTAGAGGTTGTTATCGGTGGTCGTGTCACGATTGCCCGCAGCAGCCGTGCGATGCCGAATGACAAGGTTGGTGGCTGTCGGGTTGTTGGGTGTGTTCGCCGCAACGGTCAGAGAGGCTGGGGTGGGTGCATAGCGTCCAAAGCTCTTGACACGCGAAACAGAGCTGTTGAGGTAGGCATTCCAGTCGTTGCTGAGCTTGGTTTCGCCGCGGAAGAAGACCGAGGACTGGTCAATTTGGGCCTCGTCAGCGGCCACAGCATTAAAGTTGTATGAGCATGTGCCGTTGGATGCCAAATAGAAATTGGGGTCGGTACAACCGATCTTGGGATCACCCTTGAGGTTGCCCAGTGAACGCAAACCCCCAGTCACAATGTTGTTGCCAAAGGACGATACGCCCGGTGTGGCACCCCAGGGTCGCTCGCGGGTGAAAACCATGCCCCGACCTGTGCGCGACACACCCGCCACCATGCGGCCCTTGTCGCCATTGACGCCAATAATGGCATTGGCTTCAGGACGCTCGCCACCGGGCAGGCTGTTGTTGGTGTGGCCCACGGTGGCCACCATGCCTTCAAAGTCCTTGCGGGTGATGATGTTGACCACACCACCGATGGCATCCGAGCCGTAAATGGCTGAAGCGCCGTCGGTCAGGATCTCGATGCGTTCCACAGCGGCCATGGGCACGGTGTTGAGGTCGGCCGAATCGCCCACATTGGGCGCCTTGGGCAGACGGCGTCCGTCGATCAGCACCAGCGTACGGTTGGAGCCCAGGCCGCGCAGGTCGATGCCGGCGAAGGACTGCGCTGAACTGCCCGATTGCGGGCGGAAGTTGCCGGCCGAGGCAAAGGTGCTCGAACGCATGAATTCAGCCACAGTTACCGAGCCGCTGGCCTGCAGTTCCTCGCGGGAGATGGTGGTCACGGGCAATGAACCCTCGACATCGGCGCGCTTGAGGCGCGAGCCGGTCACCTCGACGGTTTGGCTTTGCGCAGAGGCCATGGTGGGGACCAGTAGAGCCACACCGCCGAAAGCAGCCAAAACTGCCACGCTTACTTTAGTTCTCTTTAGCATCGGGGTTCCTTGGTTAAAAGCACAGAATCATTGTCACAATCGTGGACAGATCATGAAAGATTAACGAAGTTTCAATATAGCGATTGCCGGAAGTTTGGGTAACCCCAAAGACACCATTTGTTGGATGGAAGCAACGAAAAAACGATTTTTTCAGGTCGCAGGCTGCCACCGGTTCTCCAGCAAGTCGATTGCCTCGACAAGCGCCTTGACGGCCAGCTTTTCCGGCGGGCGCACAAATGGGTTCCAGCAGTCCATTAAAAGGATCAGGCGATCCTCCTGAGACGGATTGCAGGCGCCGTGCTGGTAAGTGTCATCAAACATCATGGGTTCGCCCTCCCGCCAGGCGTGGGGCGGGCCATCCACGATCTGCAGCGCGCAGCCGGGTGGAATGACCAGAGGCAGGTGGTACACCAGCCGGGTGTTGGTCACCCCGTAGTGGGGCATGATGGTCGAGCCTGCACGCAACAGAGAAAAGCAGATTTCAGGCGCCTGGTGCTCGACCCGGCACAGCTCGATCCCCTCGAGGAAGGCGCTGGTGACCGGGCAGCGGCTATGGTGTTCCTTAAATTTTTGGCCATGCCGGTAAAAGAAAAATGCGTCCCAGGCAGGGCGTGCGGATGTGCCAGACACGTACTCGGTAGCCTGCTGGCCGGGTTTGAGATCGAGAAAACTTTCAAACAGGGCGTCTTCGGCCATGATGGTCAGGGCTTCCTGGCGAATCGCCTGCCATTGCGCCACCAGTGACGCCGTCCAAGGCTGCAGCCAGGGGTCGTGGTAGGGCCCATCGGGCAGTCCTGGCATGTAAAAAAACTTTGGCTTCTGGCGCGGATCGGAAGGGGCGATCGGACTCTCGCCCAGATAAACCTGCAGGGCCGTCTCGACCCGGGAAAGCTCGGCCCTGCCATGGTCCTGCACCTGCTCGTGAAGGATGGCAAACAGCCAGTCGCGCCGCTGTGTCCTGAATTCAGAGATGACCTGCGTCACCAGATCCAAAAGCGCGGGCTCGGTGCTTTCCGGTCCCAGCCACAAACCTTTGGATTGGGCCAGGCGAAGGGCCCGGAAGCGGGC
>CAYMMK010000117.1:0-1628 GCA_964391575.1 uncultured Limnohabitans sp. | reverse complement strand
GACAATCGGCTGGTCTTCGATGCGGTCGATCTACAGGCTGGCCTTGGTGCACAACAGGGATCGGGCTTGTATGCGGTCAACGCCGACGGGACCGACTTTGTCTGGTTGATTGAACGCAATGGCAACTCCAGAACAGTGGGCATCCCAGCCAAAAGACCCTTGCCAGCCCGTTACTGGCTACATTCCACCCTCACTGATGGATCTGACGATATCTTGGTCAACCGCTATGACGCCGATCCCAACAGCCGGGTTGCGAACATTTCCCTGATTCGACTCAACACCCGAACCCTGGCCAATCGCTCGCTGGTTCAATTCTCACCCAAAGGCGCTCAAGGGTGGTTTGTCGATCGACAAGGCCAACCCCGTGTGGTGATGTCCGGGGATGAGAAAACCGGGATGACTATTCATTGGCGTAGCCAGAGCAGCGATGACTGGAAAGTCATCCATCAATTCGACACCCTGGATCCCGTCCCCGGTGCCTTCGAGCCCGTCTCAGTGGATCTCCAGGGACAGCTGTATGTGCGTTCGCGGCAAAACAATCCCGAGAAAACCTGGGCGCTGTATCGTTTTGATGCCGCAGCGGGCAAAATCGAAAATAATCCGGTGGTGTCGGTCAAGGGCTTCGACTTTGACGGGTCGATGAAATACGATGCACCTACAGGGCAACTGCTCGGCGTGAATTTGACCTCGGATGCGCCGGGTATGGTGTGGTTCAACGAGGACATGAAGCTGGTGCAGTCGGCGGTGGACAAGTTGCTGCCCAGCACCACCAATCTGATCGGCTGTGTGAAGTGCCTGGGCGCCCCGCAGTTTGTGGTGACAGCCAGCTCTGACCGTCAAAGCCCGGTGTATTTCCTCTACACCCGCAATGAAAACAAGCTCCAGCTGATCGGTGCCAGCCGCCCCTGGCTGGACTCCAAGCTGATGGCCGATATGGACTTTGTGCGCATCAAGGCCCGAGACGGCATGGAGGTACCCACCTACATCACCAAGCCCCGCGGCAAAGGACCTTTTCCAACGGTGTTGTGGATCCATGGCGGACCCTATGTGCGCGGATTTAATTGGGACTTCAACGATGAAGCCCAGTTTCTGGCTTCCAGGGGCTACCTGGTGATCAAACCTGAATTCAGGGGCAGCACCGGCTATGGGGACACGCATTTCCGAAACGGCTGGCGGCAGTGGGGCCTGAAAATGCAGGATGACATGACCGATACTGTGCGTTGGGCCATTGCCCAGGGCATGGCCGACCCTAAACGCGTCGCGATTGCGGGCGGCAGCTATGGCGGCTATGCCGCCATGATGGGCCTGGTCAAGGAGCCTGAACTGTTCAAGGCAGGCTTGAACTTTGTCGGCGTGACCGACATCGGGCTGATGTACTCAATCGGCTGGAGCGATTTTCTGGACAGCACCTGGTCACGTTATGGCATGCCCAAGCTGATCGGCGACCCCAAGACTGACGCTGCCCAGCTTGAGCAGACTTCGCCCCTCAAGCAAGCCGGGAAAATCAGGCAACCGGTATTCATGGCCTATGGAGAGGACGACTTGCGGGTCCCTCTGCCCCATGGCACGCGCCTGCGTGACGCCCTCAAGGCCAGTGGAAACAACCGTGTCGAATGGATCCAGTATGC
>CAYMMK010000116.1:539-6541 GCA_964391575.1 uncultured Limnohabitans sp. | reverse complement strand
AACTCCATGCTGAATTTCTTGAGCCCTGCGGTTTTGACGATGCGGTTGCCGGTGGCCGTGGAGCCCGTGCAGCTGATGGCGCGCACATCGGGGTGGGCGCACAAGGGTTCGCCAGCATCGCGGCCATAGCCATGCACGATGTTGAGCACACCCGCAGGCACGCCCGCTTCGAGGGCAAGCTCGCCCAGCCTGGCGGCAGTGAGCGGCGAGAGTTCGCTCATCTTGAGCACCGCGGTGTTGCCAAAGGCCAGGCAGGGCGCGACCTTCCAGGTGGCGGTCATGAAAGGCACATTCCATGGCGAGATCAGCGCGCACACACCCACCGGGTGGAACAAGGTGTAGTTCAGGTGTGTGGGCGTGGGGTAGGTGTGGCCGTCCACGCGGGTGCACATCTCGGCAAAGTAATGGAAGTTGTCAGCCGCACGCGGCACCAGCTGCTTGCCGGTCTGGCTGATGGTCTGGCCGCAGTCGCGCGTCTCGGTCTCCGAGATGTCAGGCACATGTTTCGTGATCAGGTCACCCAGTTTGCGCATGATTTTCGCGCGCTCGGTGGCGGGTGTGGCGGCCCATTGGGGGAAGGCGGCTTTGGCGGCGGCGACAGCGGCATTGACCTCGGCTTCGCCGCCCGAGGCGACTTCGGCCAACACCTCTTGGGTGGCGGGGTTGACGGTTTCAAAGTAATCGCTGCCAGCGACGCTTTTGCCGTGGATGAGGTGGTCGATTTTCATGGTCAGGCTTTCACAAGGGTGTTGGTCAATGCACCGATGCTTTCGATCGAGGTGACGACCACATCACCCGGGTGGACATTCACGACGCCATCGGGCGTACCGGTCAGGATCAGGTCGCCAGGCTGGAGCGTCATGAAGCTGCTGAAGTACTCGATCAGCGTGGGCACGTCGAAAATCATGTCGGCCGTGCTGCCGCTTTGCGTGACCTCGCCGTTCACGGTGGTCTGCAGCTTGAGCGCCATGGGGTTGGGGACGTCTGCTGCATCCACCATCCAGGGGCCGATCGGCGTGCAGGTGTCGCGGTTCTTCACCCGCAGGTTGGGGCGGTACCAGTTTTCCAGGTAGTCGCGGATGGCGTAGTCGTTGGCCACGGTGTAGCCGGCGATGAAGTCATACGCATCGTCTTTCTTCACGCGGCGGGCCGTGCGACCGACCACCACGGCCAGTTCGCATTCGTAGTGCATGCAGGCCACATCTGCGGGTCGCCTGGTGAAGGCCCGGTGCCCGATCAGCGTGGCTTCGCCCTTCATGAAAGCCAACGGCTCTTCGGGCGCCTTGAAGGCCAGCTCCCGGGCGTGGTCGGCGTAGTTCAGGCCCAGCGCGATCACGCTGCGTGCCTGGAGCACGGGGGCCAGCGGGGGCTGCCAGACAACCTCGTCAAAACCGACCCGCCGGCCCTGGTGCGGACCCTGGGTGATGAGCAGCCGGCCATCGGATTCAACCGCCTGCTGGACGGCACCCGACCAGGCGATACGTGCATGCTTCATGCCAGGCCTTTCACACCCGTCATCACCGATACAAACCCCGGAGCGGAAATAGCCACCCGGTCGCCTGCCCTGGCGCGCACACGTGTGCCGTCGGTCAGGCAATCGGTGCCAACCATCAGCACGTCACCCGGTTGCAGGGTCATGAACTCGCCCACGTCGGCCAACAGTGCCGGCAGGCTGCGCTTGAGATCACGCAAGTCGACAGTCTGAACAAGCTTGCCATTGTGATGCACAGCGATCTGCAGTGTGGCCCAGTCCTGCACCTGACCGGCGGTGAGCGCATGGCCCATGGCCAGAAAACCATCGCGGCATCGGAACTTCACCGGCGGACGGTAATAGCTGGTGTGCGGCACGCTCCAGTCATTGAGCAGCACAGCACCCACGACGAGGGCCTGCGCACCGATCACCAGACCCAGCGTGGCGCCGATATCCACTTCGCTCACGCCGTCCTGCAGCAGCAGGTCCTGTCCATCGGGACAGAAAGTGTTGGCGGTCTTGATGTAGAGCACGGGCGCCTGGGGGGGAGCCTTGTGCGGCTCCTGCGCCATCCGTGGAGACCACAGGTCCCATTCGCGCCGGAAGTTGAGCAAAGTGCCGTACACCGTGCCCTGCGGGGTCCAGGGTTTCATCGTTTGCCCTTGCCGGTCAGTTCTGCCGGTGCAGGGCTTTCAGGCGCTTGCAGGGCAATCACCTGATCCAGCATCGCGTACAGCTCGGCCAGCCTGGCCTTGCCCATCTGCTGCTCCATCCAGCGGTAGTGCGCCTCGATGCTCTGCGACAGTGCCTGCACCTTGTCGAGCCCTTTCAGCGTGGCGCGCACCACGCTGCGGCGAGCGTCCTGTGCACAACGTTCGCGGGCAATCAACCCGTCACGTTCCATGCGCGAGAGCACACCGCTCAGGCTGGGTCCGAGCAGGTAGGCCTCGCGGGCGATGCGGCCGGTTTCGATGCCTGCGGGCTCCTGGGCGTGTTCGCCCAACACCCGCAGCACCCGCCACTGTGGGTCGGACAGACCGTGCTGGCGCAGGCTTGGACGCGTGTGGACCATGACAGCCTCGCGGGCCTGCAGCAGCAAACGCGGCAGGTTGCGATGGACAAAAGGGTTGGGGATGGCCATTATTTAATGTATTAAATAACAATCCGTCCGGCCTGTCACCTGTCTTTTTTGCTTGCTCTTGTCAGCCGGCCCCTGTGGATTCAGGCCGGCCATCAGCTACCCTTGCGGCATGCCGAAATCCACCGCCCTGACCGACCTGTTCTCCACCCGGATCCCCCTGATTCAGGCACCCATGGCTGGGGCCCAGGGCTCGCAACTGGCTCTGGCCGTCTGCGCCGCAGGGGGCATGGGCAGCCTGCCCGCCGCCATGCTCTCGCCCGATGCCCTGAAAGCTGAACTGCAGGTCTTGCGCGCACAGGCACGCGGCCCCTGGAATGTGAATTTTTTCTGCCACACACCGCCTGTCCCCGATGCGGCCGCCGAAATGCGCTGGCGCGATGCGTTGCGCCCTTTCTATGAGGAGGCAGGTATCGATCCGGTCCATGTGCCGTCGGGTGCGGGCCGTTCACCCTTTTCCCATGCATGGGCCGATACGGTCGAGCCCTTTGCCCCACCGGTGGTCAGCTTTCATTTCGGCCTGCCCGCACCCGATCTGCTGGCGCGCGTGAAAAGCTGGGGCAGCCGGGTGCTGTCCTCAGCCACCACGGTAGAGGAAGCGTTGTGGCTGCAGGCGCAGGGGGTGGATGCGGTGATTGCCCAGGGACTGGAAGCCGGCGGGCACCGCGGCATGTTCCTGGGCCGCGAACTGGGCACCCAGCTGGGCACCTTTGCGCTGCTGCCCCAGGTGGTTCAGGCGGTGAAGGTCCCGGTGATCGCCGCTGGCGGCATTGCCGATGCGGCAGGCGTGCGCGCTGCCATGACCCTGGGGGCGGCGGGCGTGCAGGTGGGCACGGCATACCTGTGCTGCCCGGAGGCTGCGACCAGCGCCCTGCACCGGGCCGCCCTGATGAGCCCGGCGGCTCGCCACACCGAGCTGACCTGCCTGTTCAGCGGTCGGCCGGCGCGGGGCATCGTCAACCGACTGATGCGGGAGCTCGGCGCCATGAATCCGGCTGCACCGGCCTTCCCGCTGGCGAGTGCCGCTGTGGCGCCCTTGCGGACGCACTTTGAAGCATTGGGGCGCACCGATTGCAGCCCATTGTGGTCCGGACAGAACGCCAGCGCTTGCCGGGCAGTGCCCGCAGCCGACATCACCGCTGCACTGGCGGCCGGGTTTGATTGAGGCCTGTCCCGGGGCTCAGCGGCCCAGCTGCGTCAGCGCCGCCTGCAGCCCTGCCAGTCCCCCCACACGCTGGTCATTGATGAAGATCTGCGGCATCTGGCGCACCGAGGGGCCGCACTTTTCATAGAAGGCCATGCGCTGGGCTTCGTCGTCGATCCTGATTTCTTCGAAAGCAAGCGATCGGGCCTTGAGCAACATTTTGGCCGACTCGCATTGCGGGCAGGCCGACTTGGAATAGACGACGATTTTGAGTTCCATGGCCCAAGTGTAAGCCCGGCCGGGCTCACCGTGCATACACGGCACAATCGACGCATGGCCAAGGAAAAAACCCTTTATAGCTGCAACGAATGTGGTGGCACCACGCCCCGCTGGCTGGGCAAGTGCCCCGGCTGTGGCGCCTGGAACAGTCTGGTGGAGAGTGTGGCCGAACCAGCGGCTGGCAAAAACCGCTTTGGCAGCGCTTTGGCCCAGGGTCTGGCCCCGGCCTCGGCGGTCTTGGCGCTTTCGCAGATCGAGGCCACCGATGTGCAGCGCCACCCCACCGGCCAGGAGGAACTCGATCGGGTGCTGGGCGGCGGCATGGTGGAAGGCGGTGTGGTCCTGATCGGCGGCGATCCGGGTATTGGCAAATCCACGCTGCTGCTGCAGGCGGTCGATGCGCTGCAACGCTCGGGCCTGGACACGCTCTACGTGACGGGCGAAGAAAGCGGGGCGCAGGTTGCACTGCGCTCGCGCCGGCTCGGACTGGCCGGCTCGCAGGTGCCGGTGCTGGCCGAAATCCAGCTGGAAAAAATCCTGGCCACCTTGCTGGCCCGAAGCCCCAAAGTGGCCGTGATCGACTCGATCCAGACGGTCTACTCTGACCAGTTGACCAGCGCGCCCGGCTCGGTGGCCCAGGTGCGCGAATGCGCCGCGCACCTGACACGCACAGCCAAGGCCAGCGGGACCGCCATCGTCCTGGTTGGGCATGTGACCAAGGAAGGCGCCCTGGCCGGCCCCCGCGTGCTCGAACACATGGTCGATACCGTGCTCTACTTCGAGGGCGACACCCATTCGAGCTTTCGCCTGATCCGCGCCATCAAGAACCGCTTTGGCGCCGTCAACGAGATCGGCGTCTTCGCCATGACCGAGAAAGGCCTGCGCGGCGTGGCCAACCCCAGCGCGATCTTCCTGTCGCAGCACGCCGAGCCCGTACCGGGCAGCTGCGTGCTGGTCACGCTGGAAGGCACGCGCCCCTTGCTCGTGGAGATCCAGGCGCTGGTCGACACCGGCGGTCCCAGCCCCCGGCGCCTGTCCGTGGGCCTGGAGCGTGACCGCCTAGCGATGCTGCTGGCGGTGCTGCACCGGCATGCGGGCGTGGCCTGCTATGACCAGGACGTGTTCGTGAACGCGGTGGGTGGCGTGCGTATCAGCGAGCCGGCGGCCGACCTGTCGGTGATGCTGGCGATCACGTCCTCCCTGCGCGGGCGGGCGTTGCCCAAGGGCTTCATCGCCTTCGGCGAGGTGGGGCTGGCCGGCGAGGTGCGACCGGCACCGCGCGGGCAGGAGCGCCTGCGCGAAGCGGCCAAGCTGGGGTTCTCGGTGGCGGTGGTGCCGCGTGCCAATGCGCCCAAGAAAGGCAGCCGCGAGCTCGAAGGTCTGACCATCCACGCGGTGGACCGCATCGAGGAGGCGATGGAGGTGGTGCGGTCCCTGGCCTGAGATCGGGCCCCGCGCGCTTCACGGACAATCGCCCCCCATGAACTGGCAGAGAGTCTTCGTTCCGGTGGCCGGCGTCGTCCTGGTCGCCGCCGCCTGGCGTGCCTACGGGTGGCCCGGGGTGGCGGTGGCGGCCGGGGGCATCGTGATGTGGGTGCTGCTGCACTTCACCCGCCTCATGCACGTGCTCAAACAGGCGGCCGACCGGCCGGTGGGCTACGTGGCCAGCGCCGTCATGCTCAATGCCAAGCTGCAGCCCGGCATGCCGCTGCTCAAGGTGATCGCCCTGACGCGCGCCCTGGGCGAACAGCGTTCCGAGCCCGACGCCCAGCCCGAGGTCTTTCGATGGAGCGATACCGGGGGCTCGCAGGTGACCTGCACCTTTGCCAACGGTCGCCTGGCCGCCTGGAACCTGGAGCGGCCCGACACCCCGCCCGCGCAAGCCCCGGCAGCAGGCCAGAGTCCGTCCGCCGACTAAAATCGCGGTTTTGGTCCCTGCGACCCGCAAAGGAAGTGACATGAGCGTTGTT
>CAYMMK010000116.1:0-529 GCA_964391575.1 uncultured Limnohabitans sp. | reverse complement strand
GAGCGATACCAGCGGCTCGCACGTCACCTGCGAATTCGTGGGTGGCCGCCTGACCACCTGGCAGATGGTGCGACCGGCCCCTGAGGCCCCGGCGGCCGAGGGCAGCCCAGCCCCCGACTAAAATCGCAGCTTTGGGTTCTCTTGACCCCTGAAGGAAGAAACATGAGCGTTGTTCCCAGCATGGCCGACCGCGACGGCAAGATCTGGATGGATGGTGAGATGGTGGAGTGGCGCGACGCCAAGATCCACGTCCTGACCCATACCCTGCACTATGGCTGCGGCGCCTTCGAGGGGGTGCGGGCCTACAACACCGTCAACGGCACCGCCATCTTCCGCCTGCAGGAACACACCGACCGTCTGTTCAACAGCGCCAAGATCCTGCGCATGACCCTGCCTTTCACGAAGGAGCAGGTGAACGAGGCGCAGAAGGCCGTGGTGCGTGCCAACAAGCTGGAAAGCTGCTACCTGCGCCCCCTGACCTGGATCGGCTCGCAAAAGCTGGGCGTCTCGCCCAAGGGCAACACCATTC
>CAYMMK010000115.1:0-6546 GCA_964391575.1 uncultured Limnohabitans sp. | reverse complement strand
TTTTTTCTCGACAGTCCAAGCTCTTGAAGCCAAGATTGTCCTTACCCGCCGACCCTCTCAGGAGCCTTGCACATGGAGCACGCCGTATGGACTGTTTTGATAGCAGGTCTGTTGCCCATCGTGTGCGCAGGCATCGCCAAATGGGGTGCGAAAACCTACGACAATCGCCAACCTAGAGCGTGGATGGCCTCCCAAGAGGGGCGGCGCGCTCGGGCCGACGCCGCGCAACAAAACAGCTTTGAGGCCTTTCCCCTGTTCGCTGCCGGCGTGCTTGTCGCTCTGCACTATGGCGTAGATACGCAGTCGATTGCCCAGTGTGGGTGGTTTTTTATCGCCATGCGCCTGGCCTATATTTACTGTTATGTCACTGACAAAGCCACCTGGAGATCGGTTTTCTGGCTGATGGGTTTATTGGCGGTGATCCGGCTCTTTGCTCTGTCTGTCTGAGGGGACACCTGCCGCATCGAGGCTCACATTTTGCGACTGAGGATAAAGTCCATCAGGTTGTGACTAGGGTTTGGTGGCGATTTCGATTTTGATTTCGTTGCGCCGGAACATGGGGAGTGTCCAGGGAGGGTCATAGCGGGCGAGCTGGGGCGCTCCGATGACTTGGTAGCCTCGCTGGCCAACCCAGCTCATCATCTCGTCTGTTTTGCTTTGAACCCGAGCCAGGGTGTTGAAGCCTGTGAATTTGTGAACGACAAAAGTCTTGACGGGAATTTCACGCAGCTGGACCGCGCCATTTTTGGGTTTGGGAATGTTGTCCATCGTGAACCGGCTGGGCATCACGAAATCCATGCGCCATCGGTTGGCCGTCTGCATGCTTGAAGCCCCGGACTGGGGTTCCATGGTGACCGGGGCCGTCATGGCAATCTTGGCCGATTGAGGCTCCATGGTGACCGGAGCGGTCATGGCGATCTTTCCCGCTTGTCCAGTGCCAGGCACCAGGTTGTTGCCGAAAATGAAGTCGGCCAGCAGCCTGAAGCCGCGGCTGGAAGCTTCCCCCATATCGCCGTCAACGATTGTCTCGGCGATCAGCATGGGCTCATACTCGCGAATTTCAAAGGCCTCGTCGGAGACGACGACCTTGTATTTGGGTTCTTCAATGGCCATGGCAGGTGAGGACATCAGCAACGCCAGAGCGGCACCGACCATCAGGCGCAGGGGGTTGAAAACAGGGGTTTGCATGGTGTCAATGTAGCCCAACACGAAAACCCTTCATCTTTTCAGCCCATGAGGATGCTCTCGATTACCAGCTGTGCAAGCTGCCATCATGGCGCAGGCGGTTGACGGGCAGGTAGGCGCGCTGGTAAGGGTAGCGTGCAGCCAGTCGTTCATCAATGTCCACCCCGTGTCCAGGGGTTTCTCCGCAGTACAGCATGCCATTGTCAAAACGCCAGTCGTGCGGGAATACACTGAGCATCTCCTGACTGTGCGGCATGTATTCCTGTACCCCGAAATTGGGGACCCAGGTGTCGAAATGCAAAGCCGCTCCCATGCAAACGGGGGAGAGGTCGGTGGCCCCATGGCTGCCGGTGCGGACCTGGTAGAGGGCTGCCAGATCCGCAATGCGACGCAAATGTGTGATGCCCCCCGCATGTGTGACCGTGGTGCGGATGTAATCGATCAACTGCTCTTCGATCAGCTGCTTGCAATCCCAGATGCTGTTGAAGACTTCACCCACGGCCAGCGGTGTGGTGGTGTGTTGACGGATCAGCCGGAACGCTTCCTGGTTTTCTGCTGGCGTCGGGTCCTCCATCCAGAACAGGCCATAGGGCTCGAGGCTTTTGCCCAGCTGTGCCGCTTCCAGCGGGGTCAGCCGGTGGTGCACGTCGTGCAGCAGATGCGTCTCGTCCCCAACGGCAAGCCTGACGGCTTCGAAGAGCCGCGGAGTGTGGCGCAGATACAGGGCTGTGTCCCAGTCGTGTTCGGACGGGAGGGTGTTGTCGGCCGGTTCGTACATCCGCCCGGTGGTGCTCACGCCATAGACCTTGTCGAGGCCAGGCACACCGCTTTGGGCGCGGATAGCTCTGTAGCCTGCCTGCTGGTGACGCAGCACTTCGTCAACCGTCTCGTCGATGTCGCGGCCTGTGGCATGACCGTAGGCCATGACGCCTGTACGACTGCGCCCGCCCAGCAACTGGTAAAGCGGCAGTCCGGCGGATTTGGCCTTGATGTCCCACAGGGCCGTGTCGACGGCTGCGATCGCGCTCATGGTGACGGGGCCCCGCCGCCAGTAGGCTCCCTTGTAGAGGTATTGCCAGATGTCTTCGATCTGTTGCGGATCGCGACCGATCAGACAGGGGATCACATGGTCTTGCAGATAGCTGGCCACGGCCAGCTCACGGCCATTGAGGGTGGCATCACCCACACCGGTGAGGCCCTGGTCGGTTTCCAGCTTGAGGGTGACGAAATTGCGGCCGGGGCAGCAGACAATCACCCGCGCAGCGGTGATTTTCATGCCACTTCACCCAGCAGTTGCTCCACCGCCCGGTCCATGCCCTGCGCAAGAACATGTCGGTGCCAGTACTTCACACGCTCGACCCACCGTTCATGGTGGACGAGGTCGGTGCCCCACCACTGGGGCACGGCCAGCATGGTCTGGACGCAGTGGTCGCCATCGGTGCGCTGGAGCGCCGCAATCGACCGCAAACGGTCGGCGTCCGGGTCGCGGATTTCGTAGGGCCGACCCCTTTCGTCTTCACCCAGGCCATAGCGCAGCCAGGCAGCGGCCGCCAGCGCATGATGGTCAATGCCCGCTCCACACGCGAGCTGGGCCCGGATGGAGACTGGCCAGCGCTGTGGAATCTTGAGCGAACTGTCCATGGCGATCTGGTGCACGCTGTGTCGGAGGTAGGGATTGCCAAACCGTCCGATCAGGGCGTCCCGGTAGGCAGGCCAGTCCTGGCGGGCGAGGTGCGGCGCCACCTCGCGCTCCATCAGGCGCCGGATGTAATGACGCACCGGCGGATGTCCAATGCAATCGGCGATATGTGCCCGGCCGGTGATGGCGCCCATCAGGGCCATGGCGGTGTGACTGCCATTGAGCATGCGCAATTTCGCCTGTTCATAGGCGTGCACATCGCGGGTCACCCGCACGCCCTGTGCGGCCAGCAGGGCGCCATCGGCGGGGTCGGCAAAGCAGTCCTCGATCACCCATTCCCAGAACACCTCGACGCCCAGGGCGGTGGCATCAGACACCCCCAGCTGCGACCGTGCCGCCTCGCGCAAGGACTCGCTGGAGGCTGGCACGATGCGGTCGACCATGCTGCACGGGAAAGCGCAGTGGTTCTCCAGCCAGCCGGTCAGGTCGCGGTCCGTGGTGTGGGACAGCAGCAGGGCCTTGAGTTGCTGGCCGTTGGACTGCAGGTTGTCGCATGAGGCGATGGTCAAGCCCGGCAGGCCCTCACGCTGGCGCAAGACCAGACCGTCAAGCAAGAGCTTGGCCAGCACGGGGGTGTAGCCTTTTTCGGTGACGGTCAGGGTGATCCAGCGGGTGGCGCGGTGGCCGATGGCCTGGACCACGGCCCCTCTTGCGGTGGCCGCCACATCGAATCGCCACAAGGCACCTGGCACTTCCCACCGCTCGCCCTGGGCATCGGCAATTCGCACGGCATACAGCCCATCCTGGGCCCGCAAGGCATCGACCAGCGCAGGCTGGGTCATGCCCACACCGTGCACGCCCCATCGTGTGTCACCCGTGGCGAGCAGGCGGTCAAATACCATGGCCTGATGGGCCCGATGAAAGGCGCCCAGGCCCAGATGCACAACACCCGGTTCGCCCGATCGCGGGTAGCTGGGATGGGCATGAACCTTGTGGGTCCAGATCGGGCGGCTGGACTCACCCAGCCGTTCGGCGTTCACAGGCCCACCTTGGCCGCCGAGGCCTGAAGTTCGGTCCAGGTGCCTGCATCGATTTCGATGCCCTCGCGCTGGCGCAACGCCCTTGCAGCACGCTCGGGCTCGCCCGCAATGCGCACGCCACCGCTGTGGCTGGGACTTTGACGCAGCCAGTCCGTGAAAGCCAGAGCTTCCTGATCGAAGCTGGCCTGGGTTCCGAGCCGAGCCGGATCGATCAGCACGGTCAGCATGCCGTTGATCACGGCCCGGCGCTGATCGGCCTGACGGTGCCAGGTACCACCGCCGGTCAGGGCGCCGCCCAGCAGTTCGCAGGCCACGGCCAGGCCGAACCCCTTGTGCTCTCCAAAGGTCATGAGCGCGCCAAACAGTCCGTTCGACTGCGGCACCACGACCACGCCAGGATCGGTCGTGGGGCGGCCGTGTTCGTCGATCAGCGTGCCTTCGGGGACCCGCTCGCCCTTGTTGTGGGCCACACGCATCTTGCCCTGGGCGACGCGGCTGGTGGCAAAGTCCAGCACAAAGGGTTCGCGTCCGCGCAGCGGAATCCCGATGCAGCAAGGGTTGGTGCCAAAGCGGCCATCGCCACCGCCATAGGGCGCCACCACCGGCCGCGAGATCACATTGACAAAGTGCATGGAGACCAGTCCCTGTGCAACGGCCATTTCGGCAAAATGACCGATCCGGCCCAGGTGGTGGGAGTTGGCCAGGGACACAATGCAGCTGCCCTGTTGCCTGGCCCGCTCCAGCCCCCACTCCATGGCCTGCACGCCGGTGATCTGACCGTAACCCCGCTGGCCGTCCAGACTCAGCAAGGGGCCCGTATCCAGCAGCACTTTCACCCCGGTATTGGGCGAGAGGCCGCCTTCAAGCACGGCATCGACATAGCGCGGCACCATACCCACGCCGTGCGAGTCGTGGCCACTGAGGTTGGCCATGACCAGATTGGCAGCCACCTGAGAGGCTTCTGCGGGCAGGCTGCCTGCTTTTTCAAGAATGCGGGTGACCCAGGCCTGCAGGTCTTGTGCACTCAGAACATGGTTCGTGGTTGCTCGATCTTGCATCACATCACCGCGCCGACTTGCCAGGGCACAAATTCGTTTTGTCCGTAGCCGTGGCGCTCACTCTTGGTGGCTTGTCCCGAGGCGGTCTGGAGCATGAGCTCGAAGATCCGTTGCCCCATTTCAGCCACGCTGACGCCGTCATCGATGATTTCGCCGCAGTTGATGTCCATGTCTTCCTCCTGCCGTTTCCAGAGGGCGGAGTTGGTGGACAGTTTCAGACTGGGGGCGGGTGCACAGCCATAGGCACTGCCCCGTCCGGTGGTAAAGCAGATCAGGTTGGCCCCACCCGCCACCTGTCCGGTGGCGCTGACCGGGTCGTAACCGGGGGTGTCCATGTAAACGAATCCGTGTGCACGCACGGCTTCGGCGTACTCGTAGACCGCCTGCAGGTTGCTGGTCCCCCCTTTGGCCACGGCACCCAGCGATTTTTCAAGGATGGTGGTCAGCCCACCGGCCTTGTTGCCCGGTGAGGGGTTGTTGTTCATTTCCCCCCCGTTGATGGCGGTGTAGTTTTCCCACCAGCGGATGCGTTCGATCAGCTTGTGTGCGACCTCGGGATTGACCGCACGGCGCGTGAGCAGATGCTCGGCCCCGTAGATTTCGGGGGTTTCGCTCAGGATGGCGGTGCCGCCGTGGGCCACCAGCAGATCCACGGCGGCTCCCAGCGCCGGATTGGCGCTGATGCCCGAGTAGCCATCCGAACCACCGCATTGCAGACCCACCGTGATGTGCTCGGCGCTGCAGGGGGTTCGCTGGACCGCGTTGGCCAGCGGCAGCATGTCCCGGATCAGGGCGATGCCCTTTTCTACGGTCTGCCGGGTGCCGCCGGTGTCCTGGATGTTGAAGACCTTGAGCTGCTCGCCTTCGCGAAGGCTGCTGTGGGCCAGCCAGGTGTTGAGCTGGTTGGCCTCGCACCCCAGCCCCACCACCAGAACTCCCCAGAAATTTGCGTGTGTGGCGTAGCCGGCCAGGGTGCGCTCGAGCAGACGTATGCCCAGGCCTTCCGTATCCATGCCGCAGCCGGTGCCGTGGGTCAGGGCCACCACACCATCGACATGCGGAAAGTCGGCCAGCGCCTGCGGATGGATGGTGCGGGAGAAATGATCGGCAATCGCCCGCGCAGCCGTGGCCGAACAATTGACGCTCGAGAGCACACCGATGTAATTGCGGGTGGCCACTCGGCCGTCCGGTCGCTCGATGCCCATGAAACGGGCCTGCCGCCGCTCACCCTCTGGGCGGACGTCCTGGCCAATCGCGTAATCGCGCTCGAAATTGCCCTTGTCCGGGCCCATGTTCAGGTTGTGGGTGTGCACATGTTCGCCAGGCTCGATGGGCTGGCTGGCAAAGCCGATGATCTGGTTGTAGCGACGCACGGCTTGCCCGGCCTCGATCCGACGGGTCGCGATTTTGTGCCCGGGTGGAATGAGTCCGCGCACGGAGACTCCCTCCACCAAGCTGCCCCCGATCAATTGCTGGCGGGCTATCACAACATCGTCGGCAGGGTGCAATCGCAAAAACGGGTTCATCAGGGTCTTTCAATAGACGAGCTTGGGCAGCCAAAGCACCAGCGAGGGGACATAGGTGATCACCACCAGGCTGCCCAGCAGGGGGACCAGCCAGGGCA
>CAYMMK010000114.1:593-6568 GCA_964391575.1 uncultured Limnohabitans sp. | reverse complement strand
CACCGGCCACGGTCGGGGAGTGGCAGATGCGGGCCTGGTGGTCGCAGTTGTTGGTGCCCCAGAAGCTGACGAAGTTGCGCAGCAGGTAGGCCTGCTCGTTGTTGTGCTTGGAGGAACCGACAAAATACAGACTGTCGGGACCACTGGCCTTGCGCAACTCGAGCATCTTGGCACTGATTTCGGCCAGCGCCGTATCCCAGCTGATGCGCTCGTATTTGCCGCCCACCAGTTTCATGGGGTAGCGCAGGCGGAATTCGCCATGGCCATGCTCGCGGATGGCCGCGCCCTTGGCACAGTGGGCGCCCAGGTTGATCGGCGAGTCGAACACCGGTTCCTGGCGGACCCAGACCCCGTTCTCCACGACAGCATCGATGGCACACCCGACCGAGCAGTGGGTGCAGACGGTGCGTTTGACTTCCACCTTGCCGGCACCCATGCCTTTGGCGCCGCCTGCAGCAGCTTCGGCCTTTTGTACCAGACTGAGCTGGCTGGCCGCCAGACCCACGCCCACGCCCAGGCCGGAGCGACGCAGAAAACTGCGGCGGTCCATGGTGGGCAGGGCCTGGGACAGGCCACGACGCAGGCTGTGCACGAACGAGGAAGGGGCTGCGCCGGCAGACGCACCCTGTTTTTTGGTCAGCAACATGGAAAGCTCCAGTTGGTCAGGATGAAAGGGGAATCAGACGCGGGTGGTCTGGTAATAGCGCTGAACGTGTTCGCTGAGGCTGTAGCCGCCCCCGCGCTCGGGTTTGGCTTGAGGAGGGACGGGCGCATCCGCAGCGCCCTTCAAGGCGGTGGGCAAAACTGCCGTGGCTGCAGCCACGGCCCCAGCGGTGGCCGCTCCGGCAAAAAGGTTGCGACGGGACAAGGCGGGTTTCGGGTCACGCATGGGGCGCTCCTGAAGGTCCTGGCAAGATGGCCAAGCACCGCCCATCGTAGGGCCCTTGATCACACACACAATAGGGTTAATACGGTAGTGACCCGGTGCGGCGTCACCCATACGACATCACAAAAGATCAAAGCCCTGGGCTTCCACCTCGACAAACGCAGCCGTCAGGTCACCCAGTCGGGCGTAGAAGCGCGCACCCGGATGGCTTGACAGGGCCTGGCACAGGCGCGACACCCAGGGCTGCACATGCCGGCTGAAAAACTCCGCCTGTCGGGACAGGTTGCAGACCGCCACATCGTCGCCGGCGATCAGGTAGCGCATGACCTCGAACAGACAGGCGACATGGTCTTCGGTCTCGGGCATGCGCTCGTCGCGGCCCAGCCCCAGGGCCGCCAGATCCTCACGCAGCAGCACCAGGGGTTTTTCGTTGAGAAAACCGCTCAGATAGTGGGAGCCAAATAGATAGACCTCCGGCTTGCCCACGCCGCCAAACAAGGCTGCATGCTCCCGGGCAATCTGGTCGGCATTCATGCTGCGGGCCTGTCCCACCAGGGACCGCCAGGGTTCTTCAAGAAAGGCGCCCTGCTCCGGGGCCTCGGTCACGGCCGCCTGCAACGGCGCCAGAAGTGCATCGCCGGGTGGCGCATAGAAAAGGCTGGCGAGCAGGCCATACATTTCGGCTCGCGCGATTTCCTCATCGAGGGCGCTGGAATTGTGTTTGATCAGGCTCATGAGGCTCAGGACCTGTCGGCAGAAGGTGGCGGTGCGATCCGCACCTCGTTGTCGGCGGTGAAGATGTCGACCACGCGGCAATCGCCGCACATTTTCAGACGCTCGAGGGCTGCCCCCTGGAACATGCTGTGGCCCGCCAGCCGGCCGAGCATGGCCTCGATGGCCTTGAGGGTGCCAAAAGGTTTGCCGCAGCGCACACAGGCATAGGGGGGGCTGTGATGCAGGCGGCGCGACTGGCTGCGTTCGGCCCCCAACAGCAAACGCGGCTGCAGGGCGATGGCCTGCTCGGGACAGGTCTTGACGCACAGGCCGCATTGCACGCAGTTTTTCTCGATGAAGCGCAGCTCCGGTTGCTGGGGATTGTCCTGCAGTGCGGCGCCCGGGCAGGCACTGACACAGCTCATGCACAGGGTGCAGCGATCGGTATCGACAGCAATACTGCCCAGCGGCGAACCGGACAAGGGCAGCGCAATCGACTGCGGTGCCTGCGCCGCGTGCAACGCAGGCGCATGGGCCAGCAGGTGATCGAGCGCGAGTTCGAGCGTGCTGCGCTTTTCCCGCTGCACCGCATGCCGGGCGGCCACGCCAGGCCCCTGCGGCACTGCCGCCCCACGGCCGCACAGGCGCTGCAGTTCGGCATCGAGTGCCTGCGGATCCGAAACCTCGATCAGGGAAAAATGGGTCCCGGCATAGCCCAGACCGTGGAGCAACGATTGGGCCACGGCCATTTGTTCGGTGAGGGCGGTTTTGTACTGCGGGGCCTCTTCGCCGGTCAGCAGGACCACGATCTGGCGGGCCCCGTAGCCGATGGCCGAGAGCCAGACCTCCAGGCCCAGGCTCGCGGTATGCCACAGGCCCAGGGGCATGACCCTTGCGGGCAGCCCCTGCAGGCGTTTGAGCTGGGCGCTGCGCCCGAGCGCCTCCACCACGCGCTGGCCCTGCCCCTGGCTGTGCAGCAGCACAACCGCATCCCGGCCGCCGGCAGACTGGTAGGCGCCCAGCATTGTGCGGATTTTTTCACCCTGGTCATCGGTACGCGGATAGGCGTAGGCCAGTGCACCGGTCGGACAGACGGTGGTGCACGCACCGCAGCCCACACACAGATGCGGGTTGACGACAATCTGCTGGCGGGACTTGTCCGAACGCACGGCCTGGGCCGAGCAGATGTCGATACAGGCGCTGCATCCGGTCTGGTCGTTGCGACTGTGGGCGCAGAGTTTCTGCCGGTAATGGAAAAAACGGGGTTTTTCGAATTCGCCGACCAACTCGCGCAGTTTCAAAAGGGCGGGCAGATCACGGCCATCCCCGCGGAAATAGCCCTGCGGCAGGGCGTGCTGCACAAAATTGGGCGATGCCTGGGGTCCGCGCAGGTCAAGCACCAGATCAAAACGCTGGGCGTGTTCAACGGGTTCGCGGCTGAAATCGATCGCACCGGCAGCGCCGCAGACCTTCACGCAGTCGCGATGGCCGCTGCAGCGCGCCCGATCGATCTGGTAGTCCAGGGCAATGGCCTGCTCGGGGCAGGCGCTCACGCAGGCATTGCAACGGGTACACAGATCCAGGTCGATCGGGTTGTTGGCGCTCCAGCGCACTTCGAACGCGCCCAGCCAGCCGCTCAGTCCCAGCAAGGAACCGGCAATGACCGGGTAGCGGCGTGCCTGGCTGCCTCCCGCATCCCCCGGACCCTCGGCCCAGATCGTGACCTGCATCACATCGGCCAGCGCATCCGCAGCCTGTTCGGCGGTATCCAGGGGCCCCAGAATCAGCAGGCGCCCTTCGCTTTTGTAGCTGACGGTGGCCACCGGCTCCGGGTCGGGCCGCCGCGCGGCCGCCAGCAAGGCCGCCATTTTGGGGGTGGCCTGCGAGGCCTCCTGGCTCCAGCCGGCGGTCTCGCGAATGTTGACAAACCGGATCGTGGCCAGCGCACCTTCGGTCTGCCCGGCCAGTTCGGCAAACAGGCGCTTCTCCTGCGTGCAAGCCACCACCAGCGTGCCGGGTTCGCGAACTGCACGCTGGAAAACCCCCGCCTCGCGACGGCACAGGGTGGTGTGCTCTTTCAGTTCCTCAGCCAGCGCCTGGCCCAGGGTCCGGGTCTGCAGGGGCAGGGTCTGGTTGCAGTTGCAAATCAGGGTGGTCATGGGTTGGGGCCTGGCAAGCCGCTGGATGGGCATCTGACTGTGCCATATCTTGGGGGGGCGGGTCCGGCTGGCGGGCGATGGCAGCGTCCGTTTCGGCGTTGTCCTGTCGCGCAGGTGCCTGCGGCGGGACCAGCTGGAGGAACTGCGCGCTGGCCATTTCACGCAACATGCCGGCCGGCAAAGGATCGGGCAGGCTGTAGTCGTCAATGTAGATGTCCAGCCCGTCCATGACGTTGAAGTGCGGGTCGGCAAACAGCTTTTTCAAGGCAGCGTTGCGCACCTCGGCGCCCACGCCGTGCTGCATGAAGGGTTGAAAGTCCGAGCCCGGGGTCAGGGCATGCGCATCCTGGAGGGTGGGCAGTGCCGGGGCTGGGCGTGTGTCCTGCAAGGCCGGTGGGGTCGGCGACGGTGCATCGGCCTGGGGCGCTGCTGCAACGGACGATGGCGGCGGGTCGGCCGGCGCCGACGGGGGCTGAACCGCTTCGTGCTTGCGACGGGACCAGCGGTTGAAGAAGCCTTCGCTCATGCCGGCCCGCCCTTGCGCTTGATCTCGGTGCTGACGCTGACAGGCTGACCAAAGCGGTCGGTCAGACGCTGGAAGCTTTGCGGGCGCTGGCGCCGCTTCGGTTCAGGCACAAAATGCTGCTCGGCAAACGCGCGTACCCACTCGACCACATGCTGCGGCGCTGGCGATGTCTCGACCGTCTCTTGCGCATCGAGCCAGCGACCGGCATCGTGGTAGCTCAGGCTCACCGCCTGGGGCCGGGCCAGGGCCTGCGCACCCTCTTCGGGCTCGCTCATGCGCCACATGACAAAGAAAGCCGGGGTGGGCGAGGTGACATTGAGCCAGTAGCCCTCGGCATCATCGGTGAACAACTCCACCGTCCAGTCGGGGTAAAGCCACAGTGTGTGCTGTCCGGAATCGCGCAGGCAGCGCGGTTCGGCGCCAAAGCCGGGCTCGTGGGGCACCACTTCATCCACCGTCCAGCGCCACGACTGCCAACGCGCCATCGGTCCCTGCACCGGTTCGCGGCGCATGATCACCGCCACCCGGATCCGGGGCCGGTGCAAGGGGGCCAGGGCTTCGCTCATGCGCCGGATGATACGGCGATCAGTTTGTCCACGCGCACCGCGCAGTATTTGAATTCGGGAATTTTGCCAAAAGGGTCCAGCGCGGCATTGGTCAGCAGATTGGCCGCCGCCTCACGGTAAGCAAAAGGCATGTACACCACGCCCTGCGGCGTGCCGTCGTCACGGCGCACCGCGAGCTCGATCTCGCCCCGCCGCGAAGCCACACGCACGCGGTCTCCAGGTTGCAGGTCCAGACGCTGCAGGTCGGCGCCGCACAGGCAGGCCGTCGGCGCGGGCTCGATGGCATCGAGCACTGTGGCCCTTCGCGTCATGGCGCCGGTGTGCCAGTGCTCCAGCTGCCGGCCCGTGATCAGCACCAGCGGGTAATCGGCATCGGGTGACTCGTCGGCCGGGACCAAGCCGGCCGCAACCAGCTTCACCCGGCCGTCAGGGGTCGGGAAGCCATCCTGGAAGACGATGGGCTGGCCCGGATCGTCCTCGCTCAGGCAGGGGTAGGTCACGCTCGACTGTTGCTCCAGACGCTCCCAGCGAATACCGGCAATGGACCCGGCCATGGCCTGGCGCATTTCTTCGTACACCTCAGCCACGCCCGCGTGTTCGCCTTCGTACGGCCAATCGAGGCCCATGCGCTGCGCGATCTGCTGGATGATCCACAGGTCGGCCCGGGCCTCGCCTGGCGGCTGCAGGGCCTGATGGCCCATCTGCACCATGCGATCGGTGTTGCTCACAGTGCCGGTCTTCTCGGGCCAGGCGCTGGCGGGCAGCACCACATCGGCCAGCCAGGCGGTTTCAGTCAGGAAAATGTCTTGGATCACCAAGTGCTTGAGACTGGCGAGCGCGTGTCGGGCGTGGTTCAGATCGGGGTCGCTCATGGCCGGGTTCTCGCCCATGATGTACATGCCGTGCACCTTGTGCGGGTCACTGTCGTCGGCCAGCGCCTTGTGCATGATTTCCACCACCGTGTAGCCCGGCTGGCTGTCGAGTGTCGCACCCCAGAATTTCTCGAACCAGTCGTGGGCCTGCGCATGGCTGACCCGCTGGTAGTTGGGGTACATCATCGGAATGAGACCCGCGTCGCTGGCGCCCTGCACATTGTTCTGGCCGCGCAGCGGGTGCAGCCCGGT
>CAYMMK010000114.1:0-583 GCA_964391575.1 uncultured Limnohabitans sp. | reverse complement strand
CCACAGGATCATCGACGCCTTGCTGGTGGCATAAGCCCGGGCCACTTCGCGAATCGTCCCGGCCGGGATGCCGCACACCTCGGCCATGGCTTCAGGGCTGAACTCTTTCACATGGGCCTTGAGCTCGTCCACATGGTCGGCCCGCTCGCGCAGGAAAGTCTCGTTGCACAGGCCCTCGTTGACGATCACATGCAGCATGGCATTGAGCAAGGCCACGTCGGTGTCGGCCTTGAAGGTCAACGTGCGCCAGGCATGGCGAGCGAGGTCTGTGACACGGGGATCGGCCAGCACGATGCGCGTGCCGCGCCGGGCTGCGTTCTTCATCCAGGTGGCCGCTACCGGGTGGTTGGCCGTGGGATTAGAGCCGATCACGATGATCAGATCCGAGTGCTCGACGTCGCGCACCGGGTTGCTGACTGCGCCCGAACCCACACCTTCGAGCAAGGCCGAAACGCTGGAGGCATGGCACAAACGGGTGCAGTGGTCCACGTTGTTGCTGCCAAAGCCGGTTCGCACCAGCTTCTGGAACAGGTAGGCCTCTTCGTTACTGCCCTTGGCCGAGCCGAAACCGGCCAGGGCTTTG
>CAYMMK010000113.1:0-6584 GCA_964391575.1 uncultured Limnohabitans sp. | reverse complement strand
GCACGAATGCGCCCCATGTGAACATCGATCGAGCGGTCGAAAGCCTCCAGCTCGCGCCCACGCACCGCCTCCATGATCTGGTCACGACTGAGCACCCGGCCGGCACGCTCGGCCAACACCACCAGCAAGTCAAACTGGTAGGAGGTCAGTTCGCACAGCTGCCCACGCAAACGCACCTCGCGGGCATCCCGATCGATATCCAGCGAGCCAAACTGCAGCATTCCGGCCTGTACGGGTTGCGCAACGTCATGGCGGCGCAGCAGCGCCCGGATCCGAGCCAGCAGTTCGCGCGGCTCGAAGGGCTTGGGCAGGTAATCGTCGGCGCCTATCTCGAGACCGATGATGCGGTCCATGGGGTCTCCGCGTGCCGACAGCATCAGCACAGGTACGCGAGCAGCAGCGCCGTTCAGGGCGCGAATGCGCCGACACACCTCCAGCCCATCGAGTCCGGGCAACATCCAGTCGAGGATCACCAGAGCCGGCACCTCACGACCCAGATGGGCCAAACCCTGCTCGCCATCGACCACATGCTGGACCCGGTAACCCTGGGCCCCCAGGTATTCGGCCACCATGGTGGCCAGACGGACATCGTCGTCAATGAGCAGCAGGGGCGATGTAGGCATGCCGGTAGTCTCTTGCACTGCGGTCAACGGGGTTGGGCGCCGCCGTAAAGTTGTGTGAAGTCAGCGCGGGCCCTCGCGCACGGCCAGCCGGCGTCCGGCCCACATCACCAGCACCAGTACCGGCAAGCCCATCAGGGTGGTCCATACAAAAAAGACCGGGTAGCCCATTGCATCGACCATGCCGCCCGAATAGCCGCCCAGGGTTTTGGGCAACAAGGTCATCAGCGAGCTGAAAATGGCGTACTGCACGGCGGTAAAGGAAACTTGCGTCAGACTCGACAGAAAAGCCACGAAAGCCGCGCTGGCAAAACCGGCCGCCAGGTTGTCCACGGCCACCACGGCATACAGCAGCTCCACCTGATGGCCCGCCTGCGCCAGCAGCACAAAGCCCAGATTGCTCAACGATGACAGCACGGCCCCCCAGAGCAACGATCGCATCACACCCAGCCGGGTGGCCAGCAGGCCCCCCAGAAAACCGCCGGCAATGCTCACCACCACGCCAAAGGTCTTGACGGCCTGGGCGATTTCCACCTTGCTGAAGCCCAGGTCCTGGTAAAACACATTCGAGATCACGCCCAGCACGATGTCCGAGATCCGGTAAAGCCCGATCAGCGCCAGCAGCAGCCAGGCGGTCCGGGTACCGTAACGGGCGAAGAAATCGAGCACCGGCAGCACCCAGGTCTCACGCGCCTGTTCGGTTCGGGCCACGCCCAGACGCACCAGCACCGTCCCGACGGCAAAGGCCACCGCACCAGCCCCCAGAAGACGCAACGCCTCGAGCAGCAAGGTGGCCAGGGGACCGGCCTGCCCGGCCGACAGCCAGGGGCCGAGTTGCACGAATGTCGCGACAAAAGACGCCACACCGGCTGCAAAGACGGCCAGCAGGCGCAGATGGTCACCGGCCGTGGCGGGCGACAAACCCGCTGCCGCCGCGGGCTCGCGGGTGAGCAGGGTGGTCAGCACACCCACCCCCATGGTGCACGCCATCACGGCATAGGTCCATTGCCAGGCCGCATACACATAAGCACCCTTGGCCGAACCCCAATAAGAAGCCAGAAACAGTGCGCCGGCACCCGCCACGATCATGCCCACCCGGTAGCCGGCAATGTAGGCCGACGACAGCAAGCCCTGCTGCTGCGGCCCGGCAATCTCGATCCGGTACGCATCGATCACGATGTCCTGGGTTGCCGAGGCAAAGCCCAGCATCACGGCCCACAGGGCCATCTGCGTGAGCGCCTGCGGACCGGCCGCCGGATCGGTGTGAGCCATGCCTGCAATGGCGCAGATCACGCCCAGTTGTGCCAGCAGCATCCAGGCCCGTCTGCGCCCCAGCCATGCAGTCAACACCGGCACCGGCAGGCGATCGATCAGGGGGGCCCAGACAAACTTGAAGGAATAGCCCAGCGCAGCCCAGCTGAAAAACGTCACCGCCTTGCGCTCGACGCCTGCCTCACCCAGCCACAAGGACAGCGAGGAGAAGATCAGCAGGATCGGAATACCGGCCGCAAAGCCCATGGCCAACAGACACAGCACCCGCCAGTCCCACAGGGTGCGCAGGGTTTCGGACCAGCGCGGACGTACAGCAACAGTCTCGGAGGGGGTGATTTGAGCCATGCCCAGATTGTGCCCAAGGCCAAGCAGCCATTGATTGCGCACAGACGTTTACTTTTTCCCTATGATGACGGTCATGTGTTGGCTTTGTGACCTCAAGACCCCCTCGCCCGCCCCCAACCCGCAGCGTTGGCAGGCGCGCCGCGCCTTCTTGCTGGCCGCCGGCGCTGCAGCCGCTGCACCGGCGCTGTCCCAGGTGGAGGTGGGCTCGTCCTCCGGCATTCGCAAGCTCGTGCCTGCAGAGACCCTGGAAAACGCAGCGCGTCAGCAGTACAGCCAGGTGCTGGCCGAAGCACGCGCCAAAGGTGCTCTGGCACCTGATGACCACCCGCAGCTGCAGCGGCTGCACGCTGTGGCCCGCCGTCTGATCCCCCACACCGCTCAATGGAATGCACGTTCGCGCGAATGGAAATGGCAGGTGAACCTGATCGGCAGCAAACAAATCAATGCCTGGTGCATGCCGGGCGGCAAGATTGCGTTCTACACCGGCATTCTTGAGCAGCTGCGCCTCAATGACGACGAAGTGGCCATGATCATGGGTCATGAAATGGCCCATGCCCTGCGTGAACATGCCCGCGAGCGCCTGGCCAAAACCCAAGCCACCGGCATCGGTCTGTCGATTGCCTCGCAGCTGCTGGGCCTGGGCTCCCTGGGTGACGCCGCCGCCAACCTCGGCACACAATTGCTCTCGCTCAAGTACAGCCGTGATGACGAGACCGAATCCGATCTGGTCGGACTGGAAATTGCCGCTCGCGGCGGCTATCGGCCTGAAGCCTCGGTCACCCTGTGGCAGAAGATGCAGTCTGCCAGTGGCGGTGGCGGGCCCAACTTCCTGTCAACCCACCCCAGCGGCAGCAACCGGATCCAGGAGCTGCAGGCCAATCTGCCCAAGGTCCAGCACCTGTATGAACAGGCACGTCGTCAGGGCTGATGGCAGCCCCCCTGGTCACTGGGGGGCCACATATTCCTTCGGCCCTGCCCTGAATGGGTGTGCCTGGCCAGGGCAAGGCCTCACATGTCGCGAACATAAGGGTTGCTGCGGCGCTCGCGACCAAACGTGCTCTCCGGTCCGTGACCGGGAATGAACACCGTCTCGTTGCCCATGGGCCACAGGCGCTCGCGGATGCTGCGAATCAGGTCTTCGTGATTGCCCTGCGGGAAATCGGTACGGCCGATGCTTCCGGCAAACAGCACATCGCCGACAAATGCGCGCTGGATCTCGGGCGAATGGAACACCACATGCCCCGGCGTGTGGCCCGGGCAATGCCGTACGTTCAGGGTGTGGCCGCCCAGCGTGACGCTGTCGCCGTCTTCGAGCCAGCGCGTGGGCGTGAAGGGCCGCGCCGGTGGAAAGCCGTACGTCATGGCGGCCATTGGCAGGCCATCGATCCAGAACTGGTCTCCCCGGTGCGGACCGATGATGGGCAGCCCCAGCCGGCCGGCCAGATCGGCCGCTGCGCTGCAATGGTCCAGATGCCCATGGGTCACCCAGACCTGTTCGAGCTGGAGGCCCAGCTTTTGTGCGGCATCGAGCAACACATCCAGATCGCCACCCGGGTCGATCACGGCGGCCTGCATCGTCTGGTCGTCCCAGACGAGCGAACAGTTTTGCTGGAAGGCGGTGACGGGGATGGTGAGGTATTGGAGCATGGCAAGGATTCTAGGTTGCGGGGTGTTGGTCGGTGGGGCGGGCAGCACCCGACCCCGCTCGACGTCGCTTCGCGCCTGAAGTCGCGGGGATCGGGTACCGCCCGCCCCGCCGACCAACGCAAACGTTGGCGTTCAGCCCAGCTGCAGGTCGTATTCGATCGTGATCGGCGCGTGGTCCGAAAACTTCTCGCTCTTGTAGATGTGTTCGGTGCGGGCCTTCGCTGCCACAGCGGGCGTGGCCAGGTGGTAGTCCAGGCGCCAGCCCACGTTCTTGGCATAGGCCTGGCCGCGGTTGCTCCACCAGGTGTAGCAGGCGTCGGTGGTGTCGGGTTGCAGGCGTCGGTACACATCCACGATGCCGCCCTCGGTGGTCAGCTGGGTCATCCAGGCCCGCTCTTCGGGCAGGAAGCCGCTGTTCTTGAGGTTGCCCTTCCAGTTCTTGAGGTCGGCTTCCTTGTGGGCGATGTTCACATCGCTGCAGACGATGAACTCGCGCTCGGCCTTGAGCGCCATCAGGTGCGGGTAGATCTTGTCCAGAAAGCGGAACTTGGCCTCTTGTCGCTCGGGGCCGGATGAGCCGCTGGGAAAGTACACGCTGATGATGGACAGCTTGCGCGAAGGCGTGTCAAAGCGCGTCTCCACATAGCGGCCTTCGGCGTCGAATTCGCCACCGTCAAAGCCGACCACCACATCGCTCGGCTCATGCCGGGTGTAAACGCCGACACCGGAGTAGCCCTTCTTCTCGGCAAAGTGAAAATGGCCCTTGAGACCCGCCAGCACCTCGAACTTGCCCGCCACGTCCGGCGCCTGGGCCTTGACTTCCTGCACGCAAATACAATCCGGAGCGTGTTTCTCCAGCCAGGCTTCGACGCCTTTGGTCGTGGCCGAACGGATGCCGTTGAGGTTGAGGCTGGTGAGTTTGAACAAGGATGTCCCCATGAATCACGCCGCAGGCGAGGCTTCGGCCCTGGCGCAGGAATTTGTGCAATTTGCCATCGAGTCGGGCGTGCTGCGCTTTGGCGAGTTCAAGACCAAGGCCGGGCGCATGAGCCCTTACTTTTTTAACGCCGGCCTGTTTGATGACGGCGCCAAGCTCGGACGGCTGGCGCAATTCTATGCAAAGGCCCTGATGGCCAGCGGCATCGGGTTCGACATGATCTTCGGCCCCGCCTACAAGGGCATCCCGCTGGGCGCAGCGGTGTCGGTGGAGCTGGCGCGCCTGGGCAAGAACGTGCCCTTTGCCTACAACCGCAAGGAAGCCAAGGACCACGGCGAAGGCGGCACCCTGGTCGGCGCCCCGCTCAAGGGCCGCGTGCTGATCGTGGACGATGTGATGAGCGCGGGCACTGCGGCGCGTGAATCGATTGCGCTCATCCAGGCCGCAGGCGCCACCGCCCACGCCGTGGCGATCGCCCTGGACCGCCAGGAAATGGCCACCGAAAAGCAGGCCGACGGCTCCACCCAAGATGTGCCTCACAGCGCCGTGCAATACGTGCGCCACACGCTGGGCCTGCAGGTCTGCGCGATTGCGAAGCTGGAAGACCTGCTGGCCTACCTGGGCAAACAAGGCGGCAGCGAACTGGGCCAACACCTGCCCAGGGTGCAGGCCTACCGCGACCAATACGGGGTCTGAACCTTCAGGCCGCAGGGCTCGCCAGATAGTCGGCCTTGCCCAGCGCCACGCCGTTGTGGCGCAGGATGGCGTAGGCCGTGGTGATGTGGAAGAACATGTTGGGCAGCGCCCAGGTCTTGAGGTAGTCCTCGGCGCTCATGGTGCGTGTGCCGGCCTTGCCCACCGGGAAGGTGATTGCCTTCGCTTCCTGACCATCAATGGCGCTGGCCGGCACCGTCTGCAGCCAGGCCAACGTGTTGTCGATGCGGGCGATCAGCTCGGCCAGCGTGTTTTCGGTGTTGTCGTACTTGGGCGCATCGAGCCCGCTGATGCGCGCCGCGCACAGCTTGGCCGCGTCACAGGCGATGCAGATCTGCGTCTTGAACGGCAGCATGTCGGGGGCCAGGCGGTACTGCACCAGCGCCTGCTCGTCGTAGCCACGGGCGGCCACATCGGCCTGGGCCTTGGTCAGGAGGTGGCGCAAGTTGCCCAGGAACTTGGTGAACACGGGCAGCGAAGCGGAATGCAGAGAGATCGTCATACAGAGTCCTTGGATCAAGCGAGTTTTTTCTTCAACAGCTCATTGACTTGCGCCGGATTGGCCTTGCCCTTGCTGGCCTTCATGATCGGGCCGACCAGTCCGTTCAGGGCCTTGGCGTTGCCAGCCTTGAACTCCTCCACATTCCTGGGGTTGGCGGCCAGCACCTCGTCGATGATTTTTTCCAGCTCACCCGTGTCATTCATCTGCTTGAGGCCTTTGGCTTCGATGATGGCGTCGACACGCGCTGCGTCAGCGGCGCCCTCTGTATCCGCGCCTTCGGTCCACAGCACCTCGAACACCTGACGTGCTGCGTTGTTGCTGATGGTGTTGTCGCTGATACGGCCGATCAGGGCGGCCAGTTGGGCAGCACTCACCGGGGCTTGCTCAATACCGATCTCGCCTGCGTTCAGGCGGCGTGACACCTCGCCCATGATCCAGTTGCTGGCCAGCTTGGGCTGGCCGCAGGCCTTGGCAGCGGCTTCAAAGTAGGCGGCCATGGCCTTGCTCTGGGTGAGCGTGGTGGCGTCGTATTCGGGCAGGGCGTAGT
>CAYMMK010000112.1:0-6632 GCA_964391575.1 uncultured Limnohabitans sp. | reverse complement strand
GTGCCGTTGATGCCCACCAGCCAGTCGGCCTCGGAGCGGCTGCGCGCCGCGTCGGCCAGGCCCTGCATCTGCTGCTCGCTGCGCAGGTTCTCGAAACCGTCACGGATGGCCTGTGGCGTCATCGACTGCAGCCACAGGCGCTTGACCGGCTTGCCCAGCGGCTTGCTGCCGCCCGCGTACTGCTCGATCAGGCGAAAGATCAGCTCGCCTTCGCGGCCCGCGTCGCAGGCGTTGACGAGCGCCGTCACGTCCTTGCGCTTGGCCTGTTTGACCACCGCACTCAGACGGCTTTTGGTCTTGTCCACGGGTTTCAAGTCAAAGTGCGGCGGGATCACGGGCAGGTGGGCAAAGCTCCATTTGCCGCGCTTGACGTCGTACTGCTCGGGCGCCTGGATCTCGACCAGGTGACCGACCGCGCTGGTCACCACATACTGGTCGTTTTCAAAATGGTCGTCGTGCTTGTCGAACTTGCCCGCCATGGGTGTGAGGGCGCGCACGATGTCCTGTGCGACCGAGGGCTTTTCTGCAATGACCAGTGTCTTCATGTCGTTGGGCAATCCTGCTCTATACAATCGGTTCCTCGCGTGCGCGCACACATGCACACGCACACACACGTGCGCACCCGCGCGCGCCTGCACAGATTCAACATACCAAATTTTCCTGACCGTGGTCAAAACTCCCGCTTCCCGCCCCGCCTCCGCTTCACCGGCCCGCAAGGCGCCGGTATCGAACCGGCGCTTCCAGGTGCGCCGCTCCGGCGTGCATGGCAAAGGCGTGTTCGCCCTTCAGGACATCGCCGAGGGCGAGACGATCATCGAATATGTCGGTGAGGTCATCTCCTGGGACGAAGCCCAGGACCGGCACCCGCACGACCCCAGCGATCCCAACCACACCTTCTACTTTCATGTGGATGAGGACCGGGTCATCGATGCACGGTATGGCGGCAACTCCTCACGCTGGATCAACCACAGTTGCGACCCCAATTGCGAGGCTGACGAGGAGGGCGGCCGGGTGTTCATCAAGGCCCTGCGCAACATCCAGACCGGGCAGGAACTCAATTACGACTACGGCCTGATCATCGACGAGCCTTACACAAAAAAACTCAAGGCCGAGTACCCCTGCTGGTGTGGTTCCAGGCACTGCCGCGGTACGCTGCTGGCGCCCAAGCGCCGTCCCGCCACGCCGAAGATTCCGGGCCAGAAGCGCAAGTAATCCTCCCTGCGGTCATGACTTTGCTGCGCTTCATGGTCTCGCCACGCCCGCGGTTGGCACAGCGCGCCGATCTCGCCAAGGCAAGGCGGTCATCGCGCATTGCGCGTGCAGCGCAGGGCTTGCCCGTCATCCGGGTCTGCCGGCAAGGCTGATGGCGTGAACCACTGGCCTGCCGAATCCATCCGGGAATGCATCGCGCCGCTGCTCCCGGGTTTCAGTGTCGAGGTGCTGCCTGAAATCGACTCGACCAACAGCGAGCTCATGCGTCGCGCTCGCGCCGGTGACTGCGCGCCAGTGTTGCTGGTGGCCGAGCGTCAGCATGCCGGGCGTGGACGCATGGGCCGGACCTGGTTGAGCTTGCCGGGCGACTCCCTGACCTTTTCCTTGGGGCTGCCGCTGCAGCCCCAGGACTGGTCAGGCCTGTCGCTGGCGGTGGGGCTGTCGCTGGCCGAAGCCTTGCACCCGCAGGTGCGATTGAAGTGGCCCAACGACCTGTGGCTGGGCGATCGCAAGCTCGGCGGCATTCTGGTGGAGGTGGCCCGCAGCGGCAGTCGCAGCCACCTGGTGGTGGGTGTGGGACTGAACATCTACCCGCAGCCCGAGGCACCCCTGCGCACGCCCCCGGCCGCTCTGAGCGAGTGCTGGCCGCAGGCCAGCGCAGCCGCCGCGTTGGCGCGCGTGAGCCCGCCGATGGTGCAGGCCCTGCTGGATTTTGCCCGCGAGGGCTTTGCGCCCCTGCAAGCCCGCTACGCCGGGCGCGATGCACTGGCCGGGCGTGAAGTCAGTACCAGCGAGGGCTTGCAAGGGGTGGCGCTGGGCGTGGGGGCCGGTGGCGCGCTACGATTGCAACTTCCCGGACGTGTGCTCGAGCTCGTCAGCGACGAGGTCAGCGTGCGTCCAGTCTGATGACCTGCCGGACTCCCTCCATGCTGCGTGTGCTGTTTGTCATCCTGCTGCTGTTGAACCTGCTGGTCCTGGCCTGGAACCTGGACTTGCTGGCCCCTGCGGGCCTGCCGGCCGACCATGGACGTGAACCCGAGCGCCTGCACCAGCAGGTCCGACCCGAACTGCTGCAGGTCACGCCCCTGGGCGTCCCGGCCCGGAACGCTTCACAGGCGGCATCTCAAGCGGCAATACAGGCAGCGCCTGCTTCGGACCTGCCAGCCGCATCGTCAGCGTCCAAACCCTGAAATCTGGAGACCCATGCCATGAACCTGACCCTTTATTTTGCCCCCGGCGCCTGCTCTTTTGTGCCCCATGTGATGCTGGAGGCCAGTGGCCAGTCCTTCGAGCCGGTCATGGTCAAGTTGCACAAAGGTGAACAGCACAGCGAGGCCTACAAGGCCGTCAACCCGCGCGGCCAGGTGCCGGTGCTGGTCCACCAGGGCCAGGCCATCACCCAGATCCTGGCCATCGTTCTGCACTTGGACCAATTGTTTGCGACGGCTGGTTTTTTGCCGGTCGAGCCGATGGCTCGCGCCCAGGCCCTGTCCACGCTGGCGTGGATGAACAACACAGTGCACCCCACCTTCACCCATGTGTTCATGCCGCAGAAGTTCAGCGACCAGCCTGAGGCCCAGGCAGCCATCCGGTCCTGGAACACCGGCCTTTTCCGCAGCCAGCTGGCCGAGCTGCAGGGTCTGGTCCAGGCGGCAGCGGCACGCGGCCAGCGGTGGTTGTCGGGGCCGCAACTGGGCCCCCTTGATGCCTACGCCCTGACCTTCACCCGCTGGGGCACCATGAGCGGCATCGCACCCGAGGCGCACCCTGCGCTGTGGGACTTCGTGCAGCAGGTGGCGGCTGCGCCTGCGGTGGCCCGCGTGATCGAGCGCGAGCGGCTGCAGCTGAACCTCTACAAGCCGAGCTGATCAGGCCGGCACGGCAAAGCGCACGGTGAACAGCGCACCGGGCGGGTGGTGCCCGGGATGGCTGGCGTCAATACTGACACTGGCGCCATGCAGCTGGGCGATTTCACGCACGATCGGCAGGCCCAGTCCGGAGCCGTCGACATTGGTGCCCAAGGCGCGGTAGAAAGGCTGGAACACCCGCTCGCGTTCGTCTGCCGGGATGCCGGGGCCGTTGTCTTCCACCTGAAGTACCAGGGCGCGGCTGTAGGGATCGACCAGCACCCGCACCGTGACCACCCCCTGGCGCTCGGGGCTGGAGCCAGTGTAGGCAATGGCGTTGTCCACCAGATTGCGCACCATTTCCTTGAGCAGTGTGGCGTTGCCCAGCACAGAGGTGCCGCGCATCTGGGCCTCGACGCCGTCGTAGCCCAGGTCCAGGCCTTTGTCCATGGCGCGCACGAACGAGTCTTGCAGGACTTCGTTGACGATCGTGACCAGGTTGCAAGGCGTGCGGCCAACATTCCCGCCACCGCCCTCGGCACGTGCCAGGGCCAGCAGCTGGTTAACCGTGTGGGTCGCCTGCACGCTGGCGCGGCCGATCAGCAGCAGGGACTGTTTGAGCTCTTGTTCGCTGGCATCGCTGCGCTGGGCCAGATCGGCCTGCATGCGCAGCCCGGCCAGCGGTGTCTTGAGCTGGTGCGCCGCATCCGCCAAAAAACGCTTTTGCGTGCTGATCGAGTCCTTCAGGCGCTCGAGCAGATCGTTGACTGAAACCACCAGGGGGGCCACCTCCAGGGGCACGGCCTTGTCGTCAAGCGGGCTGAGGTCATCACTTTTGCGCGCCCGGATGCGCTCTTCCAGCCGCGACAACGGCTTGATGCCGCGCACCAGTGCCAGCCACACCAGCACCACGGTCAGCGGCAGGATGGCAAATTGGGGCAGCATCACGCCCTTGATGATTTCGGCGGCGAGCACCGAGCGTTTCTCGCGCGTTTCCGCCACCTGCACCAGCGCGTGACGTTTGCGCCCGGGGTCGACCAGCACCCAGATGTGGGCCACCCGCACGGGCAGGCCGCCCATTTCGTCGTCACGGATGTGCACCTGGGAGTCCTGCCCCATGTCAGCATCTTCGCCAGTGGGCAAGGGCAGGTCACGGTCACCGGAGAGGTGTACGCCGGCTTCGCTGCGCACCTGAAAATACACCAGGTCGGTCTCGTCGGCGCGCAACAGCTGGCTGGCCGGCAGCGGCAGGCTGAACTCGGCGCGACCGTCGGGACCGGCCTTGACCAGCTGCGCCAGGGCCTGCACGTTGTAGACCAGCGCGCGGTCAAACGGCTTGTTGGCCAGTCCCTGGGCCACCAGCCAGGTCAACGCCAGACTGAAGGGCCATAGCAGCAGCAAGGGCGTGAGCATCCAGTCCAGGATCTCGCCGAACAGGGAGCGCTGCTCGCGCCTGAAAACCTGGCCAGTCCAGCCGAGGGGCTTCATGTTCACAGTGGGTGGTCAAGCCGGGCGTCTGCGCGGCCCTCTCAGCCCGGGATTTTCTCGAGGCAGTAGCCCAGACCGCGCACGGTGGCGATGCGGATCGGGCCTTTCTCGATTTTCTTGCGCAGGCGGTGAATGTAAACTTCGATCGCGTTGTTGCTGACCTCTTCTCCCCATTCGCAAAGGCGCTCGACCAGCTGGTCCTTGCTGACCAGCCGGCCGGCGCGCTGCAGCAGCACTTCGAGCAGCCCCAGCTCGCGCGCCGACAGTTCCACCATCTTGCCGTCAATGGTGGCCACCCGGCCGGACTGGTCGTAGACCAGGGGTCCGTGCCTGATCTGCGAGGTGGCCCCACCCATGCCGCGACGGGTGAGGGCGCGCACGCGCGCTTCGAGCTCCTGCAAGGAAAACGGCTTGGCCATGTAGTCGTCGGCGCCGTAGTCCAGCCCCTTGACCCGCTCGTCCACACTGTCGGCTGCGGTCAGGATCAGCACCGGCATGGTCGAGCCCCGAGCGCGCAGGCGCTTGAGCACCTCCAGCCCGTGCAGCCTGGGCAGCCCCAGGTCGAGAATGAGCAGGTCGAACTCGTTGTTGGTCATCAGCGCCGTGTCGGCTTCTGAGCCGCTGGCGACATGGTCCACGGCCGCACCGGCAGCGCGCAAGGTGCGCAGCAGGCCATCGGCAATGACCTGGTCGTCTTCGGCAATCAGGATGCGCATGCGTTCTCCTTTTTTCTTGCCCTTGGGGGTGCGGACACGGTTTTATCCCGCCGTTGGCTTTGCAATGGACTTGCCACGCCGGGCAAATTCATTGTAGTGGCATGGCGGAGCACAGCTCAGGCCTCACCCCGGCCGGGGGCTGCCCTCCTCAGGGGCCGTGCGCGTAGGCTTCCAGTCCGAGTGCCACCACGGTGGCGATGTCTGCGCCCACAGCCTCGCGAAATTCAGCCTCGGCCTGACCCACGGCGGCCCGAAAGGCCTGCAACCAGGCGTGCCCGGTGTCGGTGAACACCACCCGCCGTGCGCGGCCATCGTTGCCATCAGGCTCGCGCCGCACCAGCCCCCAGGCCTCACACTGGTCAACCAGTGCGCCCATCGCCTGCTTGCTCATGCCGGCAGCCTGGGCCAGCTCGGTCAGCCGGGACCCTGTCAGGGCCAGATGCCGGGTGATGTGGATGTGCGCCGCGCTGACCTGGTCGCGTGCAGCCAGATGCGCCAGGGCCAGGGGCACCCCTTCGTTGCCGGCCATCAGCTGCAGCACCCGCTCGTCAAATCGCCGCATCGAGTGGCCCAGCAGGCGGCCCAGATGGGTCTGGCGCCAGCGATCATCGACGGGTCGTTCGGGGGCGGGCAAGGGCAGGAGATTCATGACCGAATGGTAAAGTAAACTGACCAAAAAAACCATTTACAGAAAAATACTGGACAGATACAGTACTGTTCACGCATCCAGTTGCGAGGGTTCCACAAGACCGGTTGTTTCAAACAAGTCATTGATATACAAGGAGATTTTCATGAGCGACGCCAACACCGAAAAAGCCAAGGCCCTGCAAGCCGCCCTGGCCCAGATCGAAAAGCAGTTCGGCAAGGGCACCATCATGCGCCTGGGCGAAGGCGAGCAGATCGAGGACATCCAGGTGGTCTCGACCGGCTCGCTGGGCCTGGACATCGCCCTGGGCGTGGGCGGCCTGCCGCGTGGCCGCGTGATCGAAATCTACGGCCCGGAATCGTCGGGCAAGACCACGCTGACGCTGCAGGTCATCTCCGAGATGCAAAGGCTGGGCGGCACCTGCGCGTTTGTCGATGCCGAGCACGCCCTGGACGTGCAGTACGCCCAGAACCTGGGCGTGAACCTGCAGGACCTGCTGATCAGTCAGCCCGACACCGGCGAGCAGGCGCTGGAGATCGTCGACAGCCTGGTGCGCTCAGGGGCGGTGGATCTGGTGGTGGTCGACTCGGTCGCGGCCCTCACGCCCAAGGCCGAAATCGAGGGCGATATGGGCGACAGCCTGCCCGGCTTGCAGGCGCGTCTGATGAGTCAGGCGCTGCGCAAACTGACGGCCACCATCAAAAAGACCAACTGCATGGTCAT
>CAYMMK010000111.1:4406-6686 GCA_964391575.1 uncultured Limnohabitans sp. | reverse complement strand
GAAATGAGGAATGTAGGTGCCAGCTTTTTCGGCCGCATGCATGACCATGCTGCCCTCGGCCACCTGGACCTTCTTGCCGTCGAGTTCGATTTCAACCATGGGTCTTCACCATTTACACATAGGCGCCGACCATGCAGGTCTTGTGCGCCACGTGATGTTCAAATTCATGACGGAAATGCTTGAGCATGCCGCGCACCGGCATGGCCGCCGCATCCCCCAGTGCGCAAATGGTGCGGCCCATGATGTTGCCGGCCACACTGTCGAGCAAATCCAAGTCGGTACTGCGCCCCTGTCCGTGCTCGATCCGGTCGACAACCCGCCACAACCAGCCGGTACCTTCGCGGCAAGGCGTGCACTGGCCACAGGATTCATGGGAATAGAAGTAGGACAGTCGCTGCAGGGACTTGACCATGCAGCGGGTTTCATCCATGACAATCACCGCCCCCGAGCCCAGCATCGAGCCCGCCTTGGAGATGCTGTCGTAGTCCATGGTCAGGTCCATCATGATGCCCGCTGGCAGTACCGGAGCCGATGACCCGCCTGGAATCACGGCCTTGAGCTGGCGTCCACCGCGCACCCCACCGGCCAGCTCGAGCAGCCTGGCAAACGGTGTGCCCATCGGAATTTCATAATTGCCCGGTCGCTCGACATCGCCGCTGACCGAAAAAATCTTGGTGCCCCCGTTATTGGGCTTGCCGCACTCGAGATAGGCCTGCCCCCCATGGCGGATGATCCACGGCACAGCCGCAAAGGTCTCGGTGTTGTTGATGGTGGTGGGCTTGCCGTACAGACCAAAACTGGCCGGAAATGGCGGCTTGAAGCGTGGCTGGCCCTTCTTGCCTTCGAGCGATTCGAGCAGCGCAGTTTCTTCGCCGCAGATATAGGCGCCAAAACCATGCGTGGCATGCAGCTGGAAGCAGAAATTGCTGCCCAGGATGTTATCGCCGAGATAGCCCGCGGCACGGGCTTCCTCGAGGGCTTCCTCAAAGCGCTCGTAAGCCTGGAAGATCTCGCCGTGAATGTAGTTGTAGCCCACGCTGATACCCATGGCGAAGGCGGCAATGGCCATGCCTTCGATCACGGTGTGCGGGTTGTAGAGCATGATGTCCCGGTCCTTGCAGGTGCCGGGTTCACCCTCGTCAGAGTTGCAGACCAGGTATTTCTGGCCGGGAAACTGGCGGGGCATGAAGCTCCACTTCAGGCCGGTGGGGAAACCGGCACCGCCACGACCGCGAAGACCGGACTCCTTGACTGTGGCAATCACCTGGTCCTGCGTGAGTCCTTCACCGCCATCCTTGCCCAGGATCTTGCGCAAGGCCGCGTAGCCGCCGCGGGCTTCGTAGTCCTTGAGACGCCAGTTGCTGCCATCGAGACCGGCGTAGATCTGGGGATTGACATGGCGGCCATGAAAGCAGGTTTCGGCACCATTGGCCTTGTAGCCGTTCAGGATGTTTTCGAGATTCATCGGCGCTGTCCTCAGGCTTTGGCAGCCGGTGCGGCAGCCTGTTGGAGACTGTCGATCAGCTGGTCGAGCTTGTCATGGGTCATGAAACTGCACATGTGGCGGTCGTTGACCAGCAGCACTGGCGCATCGGCGCAGGCCCCCTGGCATTCGCTGGGCTCAAGCGTGAACAGACCATCAGGGGTGGTCTCGCCGGCGCTGACGCCCAGACGGCTTTCGAGGTATTTGAGGGCCTGCTGGCCGCCTCGCAATTGGCACGGCAAGTTGGTGCAGACATTGAGCTTGAAGGCACCCACGGGCTTCTGGTTGTACATGTTGTAGAAGGTGGTGACTTCGTGCACCGCCATCACCGGCATGCCCAGATAGTTGGCCACTTCCTGCTCGCTTTCGGGACTGACCCAGCCCTGCTCCTGCTGCACGATGGACAGGCAGGCCATGACGGCCGACTGCTTCTGATCGGCAGGAAACTTGGCAACTTCTCGCGCAAATCGCGCCCTGGTGGCGTCGGAGATCATCGATCAATCTCTCCAAAAACAATGTCCATGGTGCCGATGATGGCCACCGCATCGGCCAGCATGTGGCCGCGGGCCATCTCGTCAAGGGTGGCCAGGTGGGCAAACCCGGGAGCCCGGATTTTCAGACGGTAGGGTTTGTTGGCACCGTCACTCACCATGTAAATGCCGAATTCGCCCTTGGGATGCTCGACTGCTGCGTAGGCCTCGCCTTCGGGCACCCGGAACCCTTCGGTGAAGAGTTTGAAGTGATGGATCAGCGATTCCATGTTGGACTTCATGTCCTCGCGCGAAGGCGCAGACACC
>CAYMMK010000111.1:4088-4396 GCA_964391575.1 uncultured Limnohabitans sp. | reverse complement strand
ACCTTGTGGTTGTCGGTGATTACCGGCCCCGGATGGGCGCGCAGCCAATCCACACATTGCTTGATGATGCGGTTGGACTCGCGCATCTCCTGCACACGGACCAGGTAGCGGTCATAGCTGTCGCCGGTCTTGCCCACAGGGATGTCAAAGTCCATCCGGGCATAGGCGTCATAGGGCTGCTTCTTGCGCAAGTCCCAGGCAAAGCCCGATCCCCGCAGCATCGGCCCGGTCATGCCCAGATTGAGGGCACGTTCGGGCGAGACCACACCAATACCCACAGTGCGCTGCTTCCAGATGCGGTTGTCGGT
>CAYMMK010000111.1:0-4078 GCA_964391575.1 uncultured Limnohabitans sp. | reverse complement strand
CGGTCAACAGGGTTTCGTACTCGTCGACACAGGCCGGAAAGCGCCGGGTGAAATCATCAATGAAATCGAGCAGCGAACCCTGGCGATTGCGGTTCATTTCGGCAATCGTCTTGGCATTCTTGACTTTGCTCGCCTTGTACTGGGGCATGGTGTCAGGCAAATCCCGGTAGACGCCGCCGGGACGAAAATAGGCAGCATGCATGCGAGCGCCTGAAACGGCCTCGTACATGTCAAACAGATCTTCGCGCTCGCGGAAGGTGTAGATGAGGATGGTGGAGCTGCCGCAATCGTTGCCATGCGATCCCAGCCACATCAGGTGATTGAGGACGCGGGTGATTTCGGAGAACATCACACGGATGTACTGGGCACGCTCGGGCACCTCGATACCCAGCATTTTTTCGATCGCCAGGCAGTACGCGTGCTCGTTGCACATCATCGAGACGTAATCCAGGCGATCCATGTACGGCAGCGACTGGATGTAGGTCTTGTGCTCGGCCAGCTTTTCGGTGGCCCGGTGCAGCAGACCGATGTGAGGATCGGCGCGCTGCACCACTTCTCCATCGAGTTCGAGCACCAGTCGCAGCACTCCGTGGGCCGCAGGGTGCTGGGGCCCGAAGTTCAGGGTGTAGTTCTTGATTTCAGCCATGATCAGTTCAGACCGCCGTAGTGTTCTTCGCGAATCACCCGCGGCGTGATCTCGCGCGGCTCAATGCTCACGGGTTCATAGATCACGCGCTGACGCTCGGCGTCGTAGCGCATTTCCACATGCCCGGACAGCGGGAAGTCTTTACGAAAAGGGTGACCGATGAAGCCATAGTCGGTCAGGATGCGCCGCAGGTCGGCATGGCCCTCGAACACGATGCCGAACAGATCGAACGCCTCGCGCTCGTACCAGTTTGCCGAGTTCCAGAGATCGGTCACCGAGTCAACCACCGGCAGGTCGTCGTCAGGACACAGGACCCTCACACGCACACGCTGGTTCAAACTCACCGAAAGGAGGTGCGCCACCACACCAAAACGCGGCCCATCGGTACCGACATCCCGGTAGGTCGAGTAATCAACGCCGCACAGGTCCACCAATTGCTCGAATTGACAACCCTTGTGACTTTGAAGGATCTGCATGACCGCACGGTAGTGGCGGGCCGGCACCTCGATGGTCACCTCTTCAAGGGCGATGCGGATGCCAGTCACACGCTCACCCAGCGCAGCGGCCAGGGTGTCGTGCAGTTCCTGCGGGCGTATGGCAAAAGCAGTCATGTGGGCCCCTCAGACGCGCGCGATGGTATGGGTGCGGCGGATCTTCTGCTGCAACTGGATGATCCCGTAAATGAGGGCTTCGGCCGTGGGCGGACAGCCTGGCACATACACATCCACCGGCACCACTCGGTCACATCCGCGCACCACCGAATAGCTGTAGTGGTAGTAGCCACCGCCGTTGGCACAAGAACCCATCGATATAACCCAGCGTGGCTCGGACATCTGGTCATAAACCTTGCGCAGGGCCGGCGCCATCTTGTTGCACAGCGTGCCGGCCACGATCATCAGGTCGGACTGTCGCGGACTGGCACGAAACACCTCGGCGCCAAAGCGGCCCAGGTCATAGCGGGCCGCTGCCGCGTGCATCATCTCGACCGCACAGCAGGCCAGACCAAAGGTCATGGGCCACAGCGATCCGGTCTTGGCCCAGTTCACCACCGAGTCGTAACTCGTGGTGATGAAGCCTTCCTTCATCACGCCTTCAATCATCTCGATGTCCTCTCAGAGAGATACTTGCCTCGACCGCGGGAGCTCATTCCCAATCCAGCGCACCTTTTTTCCACTCGTAGACAAAGCCCACGACCAGAATGGCCAGAAAGATGACCACGGCCATGAAACCTGCCAGCCCCACCTCCTTGAGCGCCACCGCCCAGGGGAACAGGAATGCGATTTCAAGATCAAACAGGATGAACAAAATCGCCACCAGGTAGTAGCGAACATCGAACTTCATGCGGGCATCCTCGAAAGCTTCGAAGCCGCATTCATAAGGAGAGTTTTTTTCGGCGTCAGGCCGGTTCGGCCCGAGGACATAGCCGATGACCTGGGGCAGGACGCCAACGGCAATACCGACCAGGATGAACAAAAGGATGGGCAGGTACTGGTCGAGGTTCATCTTGAGACTTACGGATCACCGTGAAGACAGCACCCTGGCCTGAAGCCCGGAGCTGTTTCGATTGTCTGGTGCCGTCGGCGAGACTCGAACTCGCACAGCTTTCGCCACTACCCCCTCAAGATAGCGTGTCTACCAATTTCACCACGACGGCGGGGATGTTTTGACCTGATGGCTTGAGGTCCACCCTGAAGGTGTTGTGGCTCCCAGGTCAATCTCGAATTCTACTCGGAAAACCCGTTGGTTTCCTTGCACGGGACAGGAAATTTACGAGCGCGCCGAGTGCAAATTCCGCTTATTTGGCCGGCGAAGAAGCGGGGGTGTTGCCAGGAATCTGGGCGGCCGGACTGGCATCAGTCGGCGCGGTGGCCGGCACGGCAGCTCCTTCGAGCACACTGCCCGAGGCGCTTGGGCGCAGACCGGCACCGTAATAGGCCAGAACCAGGGTACAGACAAAAAACACTGCGGCGAGCACGGCCGTGGTCCGCGAGAGGAAGTTGGCTCCGCCGGTCGCCCCAAACAGGCTGCCCGAACCCCCGCTGCCAAACGCTGCTCCCATGTCGGCGCCCTTGCCATGCTGGATCAGGACCAGGCCGATCATGCCCAGTGCAGACAGCATCTGTACCACCAGGACCAGGGTCAAAATCACGCTCATTGTTCTCTCCGTTGTTTCATGGGATTGGCCAGGGCTTCATGGGAGGCCTTGTGCAGAATTTCAAGAAAGTCATTGGCCTTGAGGGACGCACCGCCGATCAGGCCACCATTCACATCGGGCTGTGACAGCAGATCGGCCGCATTGCCAGTGTTCATGCTGCCACCATACAGAATGGCCACGCGCTCGTGCTGGGGCGTGGCCGCCTTGAGCTGGGCCCTCAGCACGGCGTGCACGGCCTGCGCCTGTTCAGGCGTGGCCGTACGGCCAGTCCCGATGGCCCAGACGGGTTCGTAGGCCACCACGATCTCGCTGATGCAGTGGCCGTTTTCGTGAATGACGGCAGCAAGCTGTCGCTTGACGACCGAATCGGTGTCGCCTGCCTCTCGCTGCGCCAGGGTCTCCCCGACGCAGACGATCGGCGTGATGCCGCAGGCCAGCGCTTGTCGGGCCTTGAGTGCCACATCCACTTCGCTTTCGCGGTGGTACTGGCGTCGCTCGGAGTGCCCGACCAGGCAGTAGCGCACCCCGAAGTCCCGCAGCATGCTGCCCGAGACTTCACCGGTGTAGGCACCTGTGGCGTGAATCGACACGTCCTGCGCCCCCAGGGCAATAGGGGTTCCCGCCAGCAGCAGCTGCACCTGGGTCAGGTAGGGATATGGCACACAAACACCGACACGGCAGTGCACCGCCCCCCAACCGGCCTTGATGTCATCGAGCAGCAACTGGTTGGCCGACAGACCGCCGTTCATCTTCCAGTTGGCAACAATGAGTTTGGATGTGCTCATGCCCGACCCGGTTGATCACTGAACGCCAACGCGCTGCTTTATTGCTGCTGTTGCTGCTGGGCAGCCTGGGCCGGACGCTCCAGCAAGGCCTTCATGGACAGCTTGACGCGGCCCTTTTCGTCGGTCTCGAGCACCTTGACCTTGACGATCTGGCCTTCGCTCAGGTAGTCGGTGACTTTCTCGACGCGCTCGTGGGCGATCTGGCTGATGTGCAACAGACCGTCCTTGCCAGGCAGCAGGTTGACCAGGGCACCGAAGTCCAGGATCTTGGTGATCGGGCCTTCGTAGACCTTGCCGATTTCAACTTCGGCGGTAATCTCCTCGATGCGGCGCTTGGCCTCGTCGGCCTTGGCGGCTTCGGTGGCAGCAATCGTGATGGTGCCGTCTTCCTCGATGTTGATCTGGCAACCGGTCTCTTCGGTCAGCGCGCGGATCACGGCGCCGCCCTTGCCGATCACGTCACGGATCTTCTCGGGGTTGATCTTCATGGTG
>CAYMMK010000110.1:324-6752 GCA_964391575.1 uncultured Limnohabitans sp. | reverse complement strand
GCGCTTGCATGGCATGCAAGAGGTCAGCGGTTCGATCCCGCTTACCTCCACCACATGGTTCGGGAAGTCCAGGTTTTGACCCTATCGTCTAGAGGCCTAGGACATCACCCTTTCACGGTGAGTACCGGGGTTCGAATCCCCGTAGGGTCGCCAAGTTTTGTGGCACTTGACCAGGTTGCTGTCGCAGCATGGTAAAAGTCACAACCGACATGGAGTGGTAGTTCAGTCGGTTAGAATACCGGCCTGTCACGCCGGGGGTCGCGGGTTCGAGTCCCGTCCACTCCGCCAAAGCAAAAAAACGCGCCTCCGGGCGCGTTTTTTTATGGGTTTCTCCGTGGGGTCTTGGGTAACGAAGCCGCTGTCGCCGGGGCCAGCCCGCAGCCACCCCATCCCCTGGCATCGATAGCATTTGTTGAGCCGGCCTGCCATCAGTGCGGCAAAAAATCCTGTCACCCATTGCGCCCGCACCGGTTTAGCTATGCAGATGTCGCCATCAGGCAAACCGCCCCGGTCCTCGATTTCCTTGGTGGTCAACGACGACAGAACCAGGGTGGTCATGTGGCTGAACTGCGGGCTTGGGCAGAGCGTCCTGAGCAGCAGGAAACCATTAACCCCCGGCATGTTCAGATCGGCAATCAGGAGGTCGGGCATGATGATGGCGATGTCAATCAGGGCCTCGACGCCTGTGGCGACCACGGTGCAATCGATCGGCACTTCGCATTGCCTGCACAGGGTGCGCAGCATTTCCCGGCTGATCGTGTGATCTTCCACCACCAGCACCTTGAGCTCGCTGGCAGACTGGACCGACTCCTCGGCCGGGATGTTGTGCTGTCTCTGGTGGTCGCGCAGGGGATTGCATGGAAATGCAGCGATGTCCGCCTTGTGTTTTCCATGCCTGCAGCTCGTTGATATCGACCAGGTTCTGGATGCTGCCCACCGACAGGCCCAGTATTCGTGCGGCGTAGGAGGTGCCACTGTAGCCTTCGCGGGCGGGCGCTTGAGGTAAAAGGGCTATACAGTTTTTTTCAAATAATAAATAGTACATAAATTTTAATTAAATGCAAAAAATGGGTCTATAAAAGGCTTTCTTCAGCAACTTTTGGAGGTCTGTCAGACGCGTCACGACCAGCGGTCTCGCAGGTGACGGATGACGGCATTCAAAGGGCTGGCGCAACCGATACCATCGACTTCCCAAGCTTGGAGGTGACGGATGGGACGACATCATGATTTCTGGCCGGCGCGATTGCCCTGGACGGTCCAGGGTCCGGCAACCTCGCTCTGGTTCAACCTTGAAATCAGTGCCCTGCGTTACCCCGACAAGGCCGCCGTGGTGTTCATGGGAACCACCTGGACCTACGCACAACTCCATGCGGCCGCCCTGGGACTGTCCTTGCAGCTGTTTGCGCTGGGTGTACAAAGAGGTGACCGGGTGGTGCTCAACATGCAGAACTGCCCGCAATGGGTGATGGCCTTCTTTGCCATTGCCCGTCTGGATGCGGTGGTGGTTCCGGTCAATCCGATGAACCGGGCCGAAGAGCTCAAGCATTACATCACCGACCCGCAGGCCCGCGTGGCCATCACCAGTGACGATCTGGCCCCCGAGCTGGCCCAGGCCAGCGACAGCCTGCCTGAGGGGGGGGGATTGCAGCATTTGCTGGTGACAAGGTTGTGCGATGCGTTCGATGTCCAAGCAACCGATGGTTGGCCCATGCCTGAGGGCTGGACCCACTGGCTGCTGACGCCCAGGGATTTGCCCTGCCTCCGCCAAGGCCAGGTCCATTCCTGGACCCCTTCGCCGAATACGCCTGCGGATGTGGCCCGCTTGCCGGCGGTCCAGGCGGGGCCCGATGATCTGGCCCTTTTGCCCTACACCAGCGGCACCACCGGGCTGCCCAAGGGGTGCATGCACACCCACGGCGCGCTCATGCACAACGCCATGGCCAGCAGTGTCTGGGCCAACAGCACGCCGGACAACGTGACCCTGGCGGTTGTGCCCATGTTCCACATCACCGGCCTGGTGACCGTGCTCAATACAACCATTCTGCTGGGCGCCAGCATGGTGGTCATGCCCCGCTGGAACCGTGAGCTGGCCGGCTGGCTGATCTCGCGCTACAAGGTGACCCACTGGACCAATATTCCCACGATGGTCATCGATCTGCTCGGCAGTCCCAGGCTGTCCGAGTTTGACCTGGGCAGCCTGGTCTCGATCGGCGGCGGTGGCGCTGCCATGCCCGAGGCGGTGGCGCAGCGGCTGGAACAGGAATTCGGTCTGCGGTACATCGAGGGCTATGGCCTGACCGAAACTGCCGCCCCATCCCACAGCAATCCTCCAGACCGTCCCAAGCGCCAGTGTCTGGGCATTCCATTCATGGGTGTGGACGCACGCGTGGTGGACCCCCAAACACTGCTGCCTGTAGCCACAGGTGAGTCCGGGGAGATCGTCATCCACGGCCCGCAGGTGTTCAAGGGTTACTGGAAGCGGCCGGAGGCTACGGCGGCGGCGTTTTTCGAGATGGACGGGAAGACCTTTTTCCGCAGCGGCGACATGGGCCGGGTGGATGAGGATGGGTATTTTTTCATGACCGATCGGCTCAAGCGCATGATCAATGCCAGTGGTTTCAAGGTCTGGCCCGCCGAAGTGGAGGCCCTGATGTTCCGGCACCCCGCGATCCAGGAGGCCTGCATCATCGCCACCCGCGACGCTTACCGGGGCGAGTCGGTCAAGGCGGTGGTGGTGCTGCGCGGGAGCCACCAAGGTCAGGTGTCTGAGCAGGCCATCATCGACTGGTGCCGCGACAACATGGCGGTCTACAAGATTCCGCGCAGCGTGCAGTTCGTCGATGCCCTGCCCAAAAGCGGCAGCGGCAAGGTGATGTGGCGTGCGCTGCAGGAGGCCGAGCTGGCCTCCTTGCAGGCTGACAAGGCATGAACACCGTGGACCTGCGCCTGTCCATTCTTGACCAGTCGGTGGCCGCGGCTGGGCGCGGGCATGACGAAACCATTCGCAACACCCTCGCGCTGGCCGAGCAAGCCGAGGCCTGGGGTTACCACAGGTTCTGGGTCAGCGAGCATCACAGTCACCCGAGCATTGTCGGAACCGCGCCGGAAGTGCTGATGGCTGCGATTGCCGGGCGCACACGACGCATTCGCATAGGCAGCGCAGGAGTCATGCTGCCGCACTATGCGCCCTTGAAGGTGGCCGAACAATTTCGGGTCCTCGATGCCCTGGCGCCCGGACGAATCGATCTCGGCGTGGGCCGGGCCCCGGGCAGTGATGGCCGCACAGCGCAGGTGCTCAACCCGGACCGTTACGCGGCCGAACGTTTCCCACAACAGGTGATGGAACTGCAGGCCTGGGTGGCGGGACGCGACTTGCCGACTGGCCATCCGGGCCACGGTATCCACGCTTACCCTGCCGCCCCCACGGCCCCCAGTGTCTGGATGCTGGGCAGTTCGGACTACGGGGCACAACTGGCCGCGCATCTGGGGCTGCCCTACGCATTTGCCTGGTTCATCACCGATGGGCAGGGGGCCGAGGAGGCCCTGGCCCTGTACCGTCAAACATTTCGTCCCGGCGCAGAACTCAGTCGGCCTTACGCGACGGTCTGTGTCTGGGCACTGGCGGCCGATACCGATGCGCAAGCCTGGCAGTTGTTTGAAAGCCGCGCCCGCTGGCGGATGGACCGCAACCTGGGCAGGCTCGGCCCTTTGTTGCCTGCGGCGCAGGCGGGGCGCGAGTACAGCCCCGCTGAACAACTTGCGCTGCAAACATTGCGCGAACATGCACTGGTGGGCTCGGCCACCCATGTAGCCCAGCGTCTGCGCGATCTGGCCCGGCAGTTGGTCGTTGACGAATTGGCCATCATCACCTGGACCCACGACCCGCAAGCCCAGGCCCGGTCCTACCAGTTGCTGGCGCGAGAGTTTTCCCTGGATTCCCAGGTCTGGCCGCAGACCCTTGCGGCCTGAAGACACCGGCTCCATCCCCCTTTCACCATGTCTAAAGGACGCACCATGTTCCGTACCGCCATCGCCGGCAGCCTGCCCAAACCCGCCTGGCTGGCCGAGACCCACAAGCTCTGGCCCCAATGGAAAACGCAGGGCGAGGATTTGCTCAGAGCCAAGGCTGATGCCACCTTGCTCTGGGTCAAATTGCAGGAAGACGCCGGCCTGGAGGTGATTGGCGACGGCGAGCAGGCCCGCCAGCATTTCGTGCACGGTTTCCTCGAGCAGGTCGAGGGCATCGATTTCGACAACAAGGTGAAGATGGGCATCCGCAACAACCGCTACGACGCCATGGTGCCGCAGGTGGTGGCGCCGTTGCGCCTGAAGGGGCGCGTGCATGCCTTTGAAGCGCAGCTCACACGTGCCCATACCCACAAAAAGGTCAAGTTCACCTTGCCCGGTCCCATGACTATCGTGGATACCGTAGCCGACCGCTTCTATGGTGACAAGATTCGAATGGCCATGGCCTTTGCCGAGTTGCTCAACCAGGAGGCGCTGGCCTTGCAGGCCGATGGCGTGGACATCATCCAGTTTGATGAGCCGGCTTTCAATGTCTACATGGAAGAAGCCGCCGACTGGGGGGTGCAAGCGCTTGAACACGCCGCACGGGGCCTGACTTGCACAACCGCCGTACACATTTGCTATGGCTACGGCATCCAGGCCAATATCGACTGGAAAAACAGCCTGGGTCACGAATGGCGCCAGTATGAAAAAGTGTTTCCTGCCCTGGCCCAAAGCAGCATCGACCAGGTCAGTCTGGAGTGCTTTCATTCGCATGTGCCGCCCGATCTGATGAAGTTGCTCGAAGGCAAGGACGTGATGGTCGGCGTGATCGACGTCGCCAGCGATGTGATCGAGACGCCCGAACAGGTGGCCGACACCATCGGCCTGGCCTTGCAGTTTGTGCCCAGAAAGCACCTGATCGCCTGTACCAATTGCGGCCTGGCTCCGATGGACCGCGCCGTGGCCGAGGCCAAGCTTCGGGCCCTGGCCGAAGGTGCCAGGTTGGCGGACCAACGCTACGGTTGATGGCTCTGCAGCCATTGGGGTGTGCTGGAGGGTTATGCTTGACGTCATCACGTCTTTCTGTTCGACATGCCCGAAGCCCCTCTTGCGCCACCATTGACACCCGCCAATCAACTGCTGGAGGACTTGCAACAGCAGGGGTATGCCGTGCTGACCATCTCCAGTGTGTGCGAGTTGGCGGGCGTTACGCCCACATCGCTGCAGGCCCTCGGGCCCAGCTGGAACGACCTGCCGCCTGACCGTTACCTCAAGGACGGCGGACGCTACCGCCGCCGTCGCCATGCCAGTCTGGTGCTGCACGGCGATAACGTGCAGACCATGCAGCACCGCGCCCATTGGCAGCCGCTGTCCTACAACGCCCTGCACGGCGGCATGCAGCGCTGGTTTGATCCGGTGCAACCCCTGGTGCTGGCCGATCCGGCCTGGCAGGCCTTGTTGCGCTGGCTCGGCCGCATGGCCTCGCAGATGCAGGGCCAACAGCCCTGGTACACCGAGGCCCACCAGTTCCGGATTGACACGGCTGATGGCATTGGTCGGCCCACGCCCGAGGGCGCCCACCGAGACGGGGTGGACTGGGTGGCGGTGTTTCTGGTCGGACGCCACGGCATCAAGGGCGGCGAGACGCGGGTGTTTGACATCGACAGCCCGCGCGGCCAGCGGTTCACGCTGACCGAGCCCTGGTCACTCCTGCTGCTCGATGACCAGCGGGTGATCCATGAGACCACGCCGATCCAGCCGCAATCCGATTACGGCTGGCGAGACACCCTGGTGATCACCTTGCGCGCGGGCGGATTTCTGGACGATCCGCAAAAAACAGTCTGAGAACGAAACCCCATGGGTAGCGAAGAGCTCGTGACCTGCCCGTCAGACGCAACCGCAGGTTGATCCCGGTCAGGCCGGGTGGCTGCCCGGCCATCCTGCGGGGCATTACATGCGTTCAAAAATCGCCGCAATCCCCTGACCGCCGCCAATGCACATGGTCACCAGGGCGTAGCGGCCCTGGATGCGCTGCAGTTCGTGCAGGGCCTTGACGGTGATGAGGGCGCCGGTGGCACCGATGGGGTGTCCCAGCGAGATGCCCGAACCGTTGGGGTTGACCTTGGCCGGGTCCAGCCCCAGCCCCTTGGTGACGGCGCAGGCCTGCGCGGCAAAGGCTTCGTTGGCCTCGATCACGTCCAGGTCGTTCACGCTCAGGCCGGTGCGCTTGAGCACGGCCTGCGTGGCGCTGATCGGGCCCACCCCCATGATTTTCGGGTCCAGGCCGGTGTGGGCATAGCCCACCAGTCGGGCCAGGGGCCGGGCACCCCGCGCTTTGGCGGTGCCCGCTTCCATCAGCACCACGGCCGCCGCAGCGTCGTTGATGCCCGAGGCGTTGCCGGCGGTCACGGTGCCGTTTT
>CAYMMK010000110.1:0-314 GCA_964391575.1 uncultured Limnohabitans sp. | reverse complement strand
AGTGCTCGTCGGTGGCCCAGGCCACATCGCCTTTTTTGCTTTTCAGCATGACCGGCACGATCTGGTCCTTGAAGTAACCGGCGGCGGTGGCCTTTTCGGCGCGGTTGTGGCTCTCCACCGCCAGGGCGTCCTGCATCTCGCGGGAGATGCCGTATTGGGCGGCCACGTTCTCGGCGGTCACGCCCATGTGAATGTTATGGAAGGGATCGTGCAGGGCACCGACCATCATGTCCACCATTTTGGCATCGCCCATGCGGATGCCCCAGCGGCTGGTCAGACTGGCATACGGTGCGCGGCTCATGTTCTCGGCCCCG
>CAYMMK010000109.1:0-6842 GCA_964391575.1 uncultured Limnohabitans sp. | reverse complement strand
CGCCCCCATTGCGAACGCAGGCGCCAACCAAAGTGTCGCTGTAGGCGCGACCGTCACCCTTAGCGGCGCGGGAAGCACCGACCCCAACGGCGACGCCCTGACCTATGCTTGGAGCTTGCAGAGCCGGCCCGCCGGGAGCGCGGCCAGCCTCAGTGGTGCAACGACCGTGTCTCCCCGCTTCACGGCCGATGTGGCCGGCAGCTATGTGGTGAGCCTGACGGTCAGCGATGGCAAACTCGTGAGCAGCCCGTCCACCGTGAATATCACCGCCACGGCTTCTGCGTCCGCTGGCACTGATCTTGTAATTTCTGAGGTGTCGAGCTGCTATTACGCGGGCTCGAACTGCTGGTTCGAGATCTACAACCCGACAACGGGTCCGATCAATCTGGCCAGTTACACGGTTCAGGCTACCAGCGCCAACTGGAGCGGGGGGACCAGCTTTACAGCACAGCGCTACAGTCTGCCCAATCAGGTCCTCCAACCCGACACTTATCTGGTGATCGCCGCCCAATCAGAAAAGATGATGGTCCAGCGGGGCTCCCAGATGATTTACCTGAATGCAGGTGAGACCGTTCCACAGTGGAGCAACAGCGGTTTTATCGAGTTGCTGCAAAACAACCAGACGGTGGATTTCGTGGTGTTCGGACTCTCTTCCCAAAAGCCCAGCAGTCCAAACCGCTGGAATGGCGCGCCGGTAGGGGCCTTGCCTTCGAGCGCAGATGATTACGGCAAGTCGATCGTTCGGCCCTACCCCAGGATCCTGAACAACAATACCTATTCAGCGGCAGACTGGGTGCAGGTGGATTGGGCCACGCCTGCGGGCCGAAACGATGTGCCCCCCAACACCCGCGATGATGACGGCGACGGCATCCCGGATTCGGCCGAGCAACCAGGCGGCACCTATGGCGGACTGGACCTGTACGCGATGGGCGCACGGACCGGCCGCAAGGACATCTTCATCGAAATCGACCGCATGGATAGCGACGACCCGGGCCTGATCCCGAGGCGTGAGTCCCTCGACAAAGTGGTCCAGGTCTTTGCGGCCCGCAACATCCATGTGATGTTCGATGTGGGCACGCAGTTCAGCCCTGTGTTTTCTCCCGCACAGCACAATCTGGGACAAGGCAGCAATATCGTGCCCTATGAAACCTGTGTCGAATTTGATCGCAGTGTGTGTGCGTCCAACCAGTCCAACCGTCGAACTGTTCACGACTGGAAGCAGGACCAGATGGACTTGCGGCGCAGAAGCATCTTCCATTACTTGTTGATGGGCAATTCGCAAAAGACTGACGGTGCCGGCTATGGGTCCAGTGGCAGGGCTGAAATGTTTGGTAATGACATCATCCTGACCATGGGCAGCAGTGGGTATTCCACAAAACCCGGGCGCGACCTGAACTTACTCATCAACTACCAGGCATCCACCATCATGCATGAGTTGGGTCACAACCTCGGACTCGAACACGGGGGTGACAGCGGGCAGAACAATAAACCCAATTACTGGAGCATCATGAACTATCTGTACGCGCTGGAGGGGCTTGACCCGAACCCGGCCGGATTCACCGCGTTTGACAGATGGAGGAGGGAAAAAGGCGATCAAACCCCCGCGCTGTGCAACCTGGTCGCATCGCCCTGCGGCAGCCCCTCACTTTTCGTGATGGATTATTCAGACGGCAGCAGCGCGCCCCTGGACGAGTCAGCCCTGTCCGAAAGCGACAACATTGGACGCGGTTCAACATCAGGTGCCTTTGCCGACTGGGATTTGAGCGGATCGCTGACAGCAGCCAAGCTCAGCAAAGATCTTGACGGCGATGGAGCAAAAACCATCCTCCGAGACTTCAATGACTGGGGAAACCTGCAGCTGCCCTTTTCACGCAAGTGGTACACCAACAATCTGGGCAAATCACCGCGCAGTTTCACGCGCCCGAACGCAGACTTTATTTCGAATGATGTGCAGCGTGTGGTCAGCGACCCTTGCATGATGCCCCGTTTCCGATGAGCGCACCTGATGCTGTGGCGATGGCTTTTCCCTTGTCTGTGTCTGGTCGGATCTGCAGTGGCCAGCGACATCGTTTGTCAGTCTCTCGGGCCGGGTGAACGCCTGTGCACCACCGTCCACCGCCATTTTTCCGGGGCGATGGTGGTCCGCGACTGGCTGCGCGATGCAGAGCCGCTGCCCAGCCAGCGGGTCATTGAAGGCGCCCGTGCGGGTGCCCTCCTGATCGGCAAGGCCAGTCTGCGGCGCAACGAGAAACAGCAATGGGTGGTCAGCCTGCCCGGCCAGGATGCCGTGCTCCTGCTGGGCCCCTCTGACACGCCCCCCTCGAAACCCGTGCGCATCCAAGAGACGGGCCATGCGTGGGAGATCACGGTGCTGGCCGTCTCCGTGCCCCGCACCACACCCGGCGTGGCCACCGAGGATGAAATCAAGCTGACGCTGCGGATCGTGCGCGCCGACCCGGATCCTCGCAACTGAACCTGTGCTGAGCCGTCAGCATTTGCGGCTGACCCCTGGCCCATGCCATTCGGCCCCGGCATGCTGCCGTTTGTCGCAAACTGCTCGAGCCCACCTGCGCCCGCCTGCACACTGGCAGCCTGCACATTGAGTCCATGGCCCTGCGGGGCCCGGAGAATCGACCATGACCATGCATTCATACATCCATCACACCCTGCGCCGGCTGGCGGGCCTGGGACTGGGGTGCTGGCTGGCCCTGTCGGGCATGCCCGTGCACGCGGCGCAGGACGCCCGAACGATCGAACCCTTTGTGGCGGTCGTGGTCGAAGGCGATCTGCAGGTGAAGGTTGAAAAGGCTGATCGCACCGAGGTCCAGCTGGCCGGCTCGGCCCGGGCCATCGAGTCGGTGCAGACGCTGGTCCAGCATCGCAACGGTGTGCCCACGCTGGTCATTCGCAGGAAATCCACATGGTTCAGCGGGAGCCCTCAGGTGCAGGTGTTGGTCAAAAGCCCGACATTGCAGTCCCTGGCCCTGGCCGGTTCGGGTGATCTGGATGCACGCCTTCAAGAGCAGCCCCGCCTGGACCTGCGCCTGTCGGGGTCAGGCGACTTGCGGGTCACGGGTTTGCGCACCACAGAGCTGGACCTTCAATTGAGCGGCAGCGGAGACATCCATGTGCAGGGCACGGCAGAAAAACTCCAGGTCCGGCTTGCCGGCAGCGGGGATGTCTGGCTCTACGAACTGCCTGCGCAGGAGGTGAATGTCCAGCTCGCGGGCAGCGGGGATGCACGGGTACATGCCGTGCAACGCTTGTCGGCCCAGGTTTCAGGCAGTGGTCATGTCCGCTACCGGGGTGCTGTCAAGGACATTGCGGCATCGGTGGCCGGCTCCGGGCGGGTGGTGCGGGAATGAGCGCCGCGCCCTTGACCCTGTGCGCCCCGCCCCCGCGCCCCTGACTCAGGGCGGTGCCGAGGCCGCCGTCTCCAGGCCCCAGGGCGACTGCGCAAAGGCTTGCGGGTAGACGTTGCGGAATTGTTCGCGGTGCCACTCGGCCAGGGCCTGATGGCCGGTCAGCGCTGCGCTCTCGATCAGGCGGGTGAGAACGCGCGGCTCGGGCGAATGGTGCAAGGCCGCCAGACTCTGCTGCAATACCTTGTGCGCGTTCCCGGGCTGCACGGTCGTCAAGGTCAGTTCGGCAAACGCGCCGGTGCGGGCAAACATCCAGCTGCCGCGCGCCGCGCCCAGCGGGTCCTGCCGCCACAACGCCATCCGGTCCGCAGGAGACAGGTAAATCTGGCGCACCCGCAGGTAATCCCAGGCCACCAGGGTCACACACGCCAGAATCAAGGCGCCGATGGCTGGCAGCAGCACTGGCCGGCGCATCGTTACACCCTGTCCGGCCAGCAGGCCCACACTCATCAGTACGGCCCCCTGGAAGGGGCCGTACCAGAGGGGAAACTCCAGCAGGCTGTGCAAGCCGATCACCGCCAGTACACCCCAGGCCAGCTGGGCGCCTGCACCCCGGGCATGCCAGGGACGGGCCCGCCAGAGCAGGCCCAGCACCAGCACCACGGCGCTCAGGGCCACCGGCACACCGAAGGAAAACGCCAGGTGCAAGGGCAGGTTGTGGGCATTGCCCAGAATGTCGCAAAAGCGCAGGCCCGGGTAGCGGGTGATGTAGTGGGCATAACGCAGCTCGTCCCAGCCCCATCCTGTCCAGGGGCGCTGTGCGATCAGGTAGAGCACGTTCGACCAGAGCACGCCGCGCCCGCCGCACCCCTCCCCGCCCACCATGCGCTCGAGCGCACTGTGCACCTGCTGGCCATGCAGGCTGTCTAGTACCTTGGGCAGCCCCCAGGCCGCCAGCAGGTACAGCAGCACCAGCACCCCCAGGTGCAAAGCCAACCGGCGGCGCTGGTGCGCATCGGCCCATGTCTGGCGCCACCACCACGAGGACAGCAGCACCACCAGAGCCAGCTGCAGCAGGCCGGTGCGCGAGCCGGTCGCCGCCAGGCCGACTGCCAGCATGCCCAATCCAGGCAATGTGACGGGCAAGGTCCAGCCTTTGCGCAGGCCCCACAGCAGGGCCAGCATGCCCATGGCCAACAGGGTGGCCTGCTGGTTGCGCTGGCGCAAATTGCCCGGCGCATCCCCCAGGTAGGCCGGCACATGCACCCAGGGCGCCAGCGAGTCGGCCAGGCCAAGAAACTGGGTCATGCCGATCAGGCTGGCCAGCACCGCCGCTGCCGCCCAGCCAGCCGCCAGGTCCTGCGTTCGCATCTGGCGGTGAAACAGCAGGACCAGCGCTGCGCAAGACCAGGCCAGCATCAGCGGCACCGCATTGGACACCGGCCCGGGCGCCCAGGGATGCACAAAGGGCAAGGCCAGCAGTGTGGCCAGCAAGACCCCCCAGGCCGCGGGCCGTTCAGCGACGAAAGGCGGGCGGGGTGTCATGGTGCACGGTCAGCCGCCCTTGCAGGATCCGGGCAGGTATTGGGCCGGCATCGGATGGTTGCTGGCCGGCCCACAACGCCAGCCGCTGATGGCCTTGCCGCCATCGGCCTGGCCGTTGAGCACCTGGTCGCCACTGTGCAGGGGGGTCAATGCAATGGCATTGGCGCTGGCGCTGGTGCGGCCCCGCAGGCTGTCGGGGTTGCCCGCAACGGTGATGACCCCGTTGGCGTCGACCGTCACCGCACTGACATGCTTGGTGGAGGTCGATTCACAGGCCTTGGGCAGCTGCGCCGCCACATTGGCGTCAGCGGCGGTGACGACCGCTTCGGTGACGGCCGTCTTGCAGCCATTGGCGGCCAGCAAAAGCTCGGCCACCTTGGCGCGCACGGTGTAGTCCTGGTAGGCCGGCAGCGCCAGCGACCCCAGAATGCCGATGATCGCCAGCACGATCATCAGCTCGATCAATGTCAGACCTTGTTGCTTGCGCATGGTGTTTCCCCCTGAAAATGGAAAACCATGGTAAGCCAATTTCAGAAAAGTGAACAGTTCACACTCAAGCCTGGGCTGCCGGGGGCTGACCACGCCCGCTGGCGAGCTTGCCGATGGCCAACACCAGCAAGGCCCCCGCAATGCCCATGCCGTAATGCCAGATCTTGTCTTGCGGGATGTAGGTCACCAGGCCGGGGTCGGTATGGATCATGGTGCCGGCAATCCAGCCCAGCAGCATGCCCCCCAGGGTGATGATGAGCGGGAAGCGGTCCATGAGCTTGAGCACCAGCTGGCTGCCCCAAACGATGATGGGAATGCTCACCAGCAGGCCGAAAATCACCAGCGGCATCTGGTGCTGTTCACCCGCCCCCTGGGCGGCCCCGGCAATGGCGATCACGTTGTCAATGGACATGACCAGGTCGGCCACGATGACGGTCTTGACCGCGCCCCAGAGCTTGTCGCTGGCCGCAATATTGCTGTGCTCTTCTTCGTCCTGGGGCAGCAGCAGCTTGACACCGATCCAGACCAGCAGCACACCACCCACCAGCTTGAGGTAGGGAATGGCCAGCAGGGTCAAGGCAAACGCAATCAGGATGACGCGCAGCACGATCGCACCGGCTGTGCCCCACATGATGCCCTTGGCTCGCTGGGCCTCGGGCAGTGAGCGGCAGGCCAGGGCAATCACGACGGCGTTGTCGCCGCCCAGCAAAATGTCGATCATGATGATCTGGCCGACAGCGATCCAGAATTGAGGGGTCAGAAATGCTTCCACGTTGGTCCTTGCTGTGGCCGCCAGAGCGGCAGCCAGGGATGGTCAAAAATGCAAAGCCGGATTGTCCCGCAGGGCATCCGGCCGGCGTATTGTGGCAAACCACAGCGCCTGGGCGATCGGTGACCGCGCTCCGGCCAGGTTTACCGTGAGAGAAAAGCCGGGGCGGCATGCCCACAGCCTGACCCCATGATTTTATAACTGGGCCTTGAGCAGCTTGCCCAGTTCGGAGGGGTTGCGCGTCACCACGAAACCGCATGCTTCCATGATGGCGAGCTTGGCGTCGGCCGTATCGGCCCCGCCGGAGATCAGGGCGCCGGCATGGCCCATGCGCTTGCCAGGAGGGGCGGTGACACCCGCGATGAAGCCCACCACCGGCTTCTTCATGTGGGCCTTGCACCACTGGGCGGCTTCGGCTTCGTCCGGGCCGCCGATTTCACCGATCATGATCACGGCGTCGGTGTCAGGGTCGTCGTTGAAGGCCTTCATCACGTCGATGTGCTTGAGCCCGTTGATCGGATCGCCGCCAATGCCCACGGCGCTGGACTGGCCCAGACCGACTTCGGTCAGCATGGCTACGGCTTCATAAGTCAAGGTGCCCGAGCGGGACACGACACCGATACGGCCCTTGCGGTGGATGTGACCGGGCATGATGCCGATCTTGATTTCGTCGGGGG
>CAYMMK010000108.1:0-6905 GCA_964391575.1 uncultured Limnohabitans sp. | reverse complement strand
TGGTGTTGCCCGATTGCTCTTTCCACTCCCAGACCTTGGCCACAAAGTTCTTGCGCGCCTCGGCCGGGGTCGGCCCCATGTCATGGCGGCTGATGCCCTGACCCTGCAGCTGACGCTCCACCACGATTTGCGTGGCAATGCCCGCATGGTCGGTGCCCGGAATCCAGGCGGTGTTGAAGCCCCGCATGCGGTGGTAGCGCGTGAGGCTGTCCATGATGGTCTGGTTGAAGGCGTGGCCCATGTGCAGTGTGCCCGTCACATTGGGTGGCGGCAGCTGGATGGCAAAGGCGGGTGCACCGCTTTTGGCCGCTTGCATGCCGCGGAAACCGGCCATACCGTAGCCACGCTTTTCCCACTCGGGGCCCCACTGGGCTTCCAGGGTGGCCGGTTCGAAGGACTTGGACAGGCTTTCAAGCCCGGGTTGGGCGGGGGTGGTGCTCATGGGGGCGTGCTTGCATGAAGAAAAAACGGCACCGGGTGTGCCGTTGTGTGGCCAGAGAGACTGACCCCAGTGATTTTAACGGTGCAGTCTGTGGTGCCTCTCTTTGAAAGAGGCGCGGGCGAAGCACCGGGGCAGGCACCAGGGCTGGAGCCAGGGTCGATGGGAATAGTTCTCACTATCAAAATCTAAAATCGATAGCCAGAATCTATAAAGGGCATTGCAAGGTCCAATTAGACGAATGCGCTGTCCGCCCCTATTCTCCTTGAGTCTCTGGCGATCCTGCCAGGGTCAAGCAATGTCATTCAACCCAAGGAGATCTCCATGGCAGCACTTAAAGGCTCGCGCACGGAACAATGCCTGAAGGAAGCCTTCGCCGGCGAATCCCAGGCCAACCGCCGTTACCTGTACTTCGCAAACAAGGCCGACGTTGAAGGCCAGAACGATGTGGCCGCACTGTTCCGTTCCACCGCCGAGGGCGAGACCGGTCACGCCCACGGGCATCTGGAATTCCTCGAAGCCGCTGGCGACCCCGCTACCGGACTGCCGATCGGTTCCACCCGTCAGAACCTCGAAGCCGCTGTGGCTGGCGAAACCCACGAGTACACCGACATGTACCCGGGCATGGCCAAGACCGCCCGCGAAGAAGGCTTTGACGAAATCGCCGACTGGTTCGAAACCCTGGCCAAGGCTGAGCGTTCGCACGCTAACCGCTACGCCCGTGCATTGGCCGAGCTTCAGGACTGATTGACCGAGTCCTGCGTGTTGGGCGCTGCCAGCAGTGCCCAATGCCCAGCATTCAAAAACCTTTCTTAGGATTCACCATGGCCCGCGAAGGCAACCTCGAAGCCCCCACACGCCACCCTCTGGACTGGCAAAACCCGGACTTCTACAACGAAGCCTCCTGCTTGACCGAGATGGAGCGGATTTTCGATATCTGTCACGGCTGCCGCCGCTGCGTGAGCCTGTGCGGCTCCTTTCCCACCCTCTTCGATCTGGTCGACGAGGGCAAGACCGGCGAACTCGACGGTGTGGATAAGAAGGATTACTGGAAAGTGGTCGACCAGTGCTTCATGTGCGACTTGTGCTACATGACCAAGTGCCCGTACACACCGCCGCACGAGTGGAATCTGGATTTTCCGCACACCATGCTGCGGGCCAAGGCGATCAAGTTCAAGAAGGGCGAGGTTGGTCAGGCCGAGCAGTTCCTGGCTTCGACCGACAAGCACGGCTCGCTGGCAGGCATCCCGGTGGTGGTGCAAGTGGCCAACGCGGTCAACAAGACTCAGGTCGCACGCGGCATCATGGAAAACGTGCTGGGCGTGGACAAGGACGCCTGGCTGCCAGAGCTGGCCACGAAAAAGTTCCGCTCCAGCGCCCCGGCGGCGCAATCGACCCAGGTGGTCGACGGTGAAAAGACCCCGGGCAAGGTGGCCATCTTCTCGACCTGTTACATCAACTACAACGAACCGGGCATCGGGCACGACCTGCTCAAGATCCTTGACCACAACGCCATTCCTTATGTGATTGTCGACAAGGAAAAATGTTGCGGCATGCCCAAGCTCGAATTGGGTGACCTGGAGGCCGTCAAGGACTCCAAGGAAGCCAACATACCGGTGTTGGCCCGGTACGCCAGGGACGGCTACGCCATCATGGCCGCCGTACCCAGCTGCGCTCTGATGTTCAAGCAGGAAATCCCCCTGATGTTCCCCGGCTGCGCCGACACGCAGCTGGTCCAGCAAGCGATGTGGGACCCGTTCGAGTACTTCATGGCCCGCAAGCGCGATGGCCTGCTCAAGACCGAGTTTCCCCAGCAGCTGGGCAACATCAGCTACCAGATTCCCTGCCACGGACGGGTGCAGAACATCGGCAAGAAGACCGAGGAAATGCTCAAGATGATCCCGGGTACCGAGGTCAACACGATTGAGCGTTGTTCGGGCCATGCCGGCACCTACGGGGTCAAGAAGGGCTCGCACCAGATGGCCATGAAGATCGGCAAGCCGGTGTTCAAGGCGATGGCCACCATGAAGAGTGGCGCCAAGCCTGATTTCATCAGTTCGGACTGCCCCCTGGGCGGCCATCACATTGCCCAGGGATTCGAAGTCAATGGCCTGGGCGCCCCCGAGCTCAACCACCCGCTCACCCTGGTGCGCAAGGCTTACGGATTGAAATAAGGAGCACCCTCATGCAATTGACCGGAAAAATCACCCCCGACAGTCTCATGTCGCTCGAGGCTTACAGCAAATGGCGCAAGGTCCACAAGCCCGAGGTCATTGCCCACCGCAAGCTGCGCACCGTGCTGCTGGGCGAAAACCTCAACGTCCAGTTCGAAAGCGAGACCACCATTCGCTACCAGATCCAGGAGATGCTGCGCATTGAAAAGATCTTCGAGGAAGAGGGCATCCAGGACGAGATTGACGCCTACGCGCCGCTGGTGCCCGAGGGCAGCAACTGGAAGGCCACCATGCTGCTTGAATACACCGACATCAACCAGCGCAAGCGCGAACTGGCCAAGCTGATCGATGTGGAAGACCGCATGTTCGTTGAAGTCGAGGGCCATGCGCGGGTTTACGCCATTGCCGATGAAGACCTGGACCGCGAGACCCCCGACAAAACCTCTTCGGTGCACTTCCTGCGTTGGGAATTGACCCCGGCCATGCGGGCGGCGGTGCTGGCCGGGGCTGCGGTGAAGATTGGCTGCGACCACACCCACTACCCGGTGCATCAGATGCTGGCGCCGGAAACCCTGGCCAGCCTGGCTGGCGATCTCAGACCCTGATCGACTGAGGACTTTCGGGCCTCAGCGCATGCCGATGCGTGCGCCCGGCCCGAACACCCCTGTGGCCTGGCCGGGCAGGCAGCGCCAGTACTGAGGCTGGGCCTGCACCTGGCCCTGCAGCGCTGCGGCGGCGCTCCAGCCCCAGCGCGGGTTGTACAAAAACGCGCGAGCCAGGGCCACCAGATCGGCGTCGCCGTTGGCCAGCACCGCTTCGGCCTGGGCCGGTTCGGTGATCAGGCCCACGGCGATGGTGGGGACGCCAGTGGCATCGCGCACGGCGCGCGCCAGCGGCACCTGATAGCCCGGCCCCAAGGCGATCTTTTGCTGCGGCGAGATGCCGCCCGATGACATGTGCACATATTGCGCCCCAGCGGTCCGCAACACTCGGCTGAGCTGCACGGATTCCTGCACCGTCCAGCCGCCCTCGACCCAGTCGGTGCCCGACAGGCGAATGCCCAATGTGCCGTCAAACACCTGACGTACCCCCGCGAACACTTCGCGAATCAGCCGAGTGCGGTTGTCAAAGCTGCCGCCGTAGGCATCGTTGCGCTGATTGGACAGGGGCGAGAGAAACTCGTGCAGCAGATAGCCGTGCGCGGCATGCAGCTCCAGCGCCTCCAGTCCGAGGGCCTGGGCGTGTCGGGCGGTGGCCATGAAGTCGGCTCGGATGTTGTCAATGCCCTCGAGTGTCAGTTCCTGCGGGGCCGCCTCTTGCGGCTGGTGGGGCAGGGCGCTGGGGGCCAGGGGCCGCCAGCCCCCGTCTTCGGGCCGGATCAGCATGCCGCCGCGCCAGGGGACCTGACTGGAAGCCTTGCGGCCGGCATGACCGATCTGCAGACACACCGCCATGGGCGGTGCATTGCGGCGGGCGCGTGAAAGCGTATCGTGCAGCGCCGTTGCGGTGGCTTCGTCCCACAAGCCCAGACAGCCGGGGGTGATGCGGCCCTCGGCCGAGACCGCTGTGGCCTCGATCACCAGCATGCCCGCGCCGCTGTTGAGCAGTTGGGTCCAGTGGCTGAGGTGCCAGTCGGTGGCGCGGCCATCCTTGGCCGAGTACTGGCACATGGGCGCGATCACAATGCGGTTGGGCAGGGTCAAGGGGCCGCGGGGGGCATCGAAGGTGAAGGGAGAAAAAAGCAGGCTCATGTTCCCATCCTAGAACGGCAGGGCTTGTCTGGCGATCATGCCGGCGACAAGCCGCTTGCCGGTGACCACCGAGCCCACTCGGGCCCAGGCGCTGCCTGCACATGCAAGGCTTGTCCGCTGACCGGGTGCGTCAGAACCAGTGCGCTCGCATGCAGCCACAACCTTTGCAGTCCCAGGTGCGCAGCCACCGCCCGGTTCAGTGGCCCCTTGCCGTGGGTGGCGTCACCCATGATCGGGTGGGCGATGTGCTTCATGTGCCGGCGCAGCTGGTGGCGGCGGCCGCTCTGGGGTTGCAGCTGAACCTCGGCCCAGCGCAGGTTGGCAAAGTCGCCTTGCGGGATCGGCAGCTCGCCCCGGCGCAGGGTCATCAGCCGGGTCTGCGCGCTCTGCATTTCCTCGCGCTGGCGGCGCATGTCGTCGGGCATGCGCCGCAAGGGGTGGTCAATGAACTGCTCGTCGGCAGGCCAGCCGCGCACGATGGCGCGGTAGCGTTTTTGCAGGCCTTCACCGCTTTCAAACGCCAGGCCCAAGCTGCTGGCCACCTCGCTGCTCAGCGCAAACACCAGCACGCCGCTGGTGCCCTTGTCCAGGCGGTGTACCGGCCAGACCGGCTGCCCGATCTGGTCGCGCAGGGTTTGCAGCACAAAGCGCGATTCCCCCTTGTCCAGCGGGGTGCGGTGCACCAGCCAGCCGGCGGGTTTGTTCAAGACGGCGAGATAATCGTCCTGGTAAAGGATGTCGAGCATGCTGTTCCTATTGTCTCCCGCCAAATCCCTTGATTACGACACCCCTGCAGGCGATGTGCCACATACCCTGCCGGCTTTTGTGCCCCAGGCGGCCGAGCTGATCGAGGTGCTGCGCCCGTATTCGCCGCAGCAAATCGCCGAGTTGATGGACCTGTCGGACGCGCTGTCGGTGCTGAACGTTGCCCGTTACGAAGCCTGGCGCCCGAAGTTCACCGCCAAAAACTCCAAGCAGGCCGTGCTGGCCTTCGATGGCGATGTGTACGAAGGTCTGAATGCCAAAACGCTCAAGCCCAAACAGCTGGAGTGGGCGCAGGCGCATGTCTGCATCCTCAGTGGCCTGTACGGCGTGCTGCGCCCGCTGGACTGGATGCAGCCCTACCGACTTGAAATGGGTACGGGCCTCAAGAACCCCAAGGGCGCCAACCTCTACAAGTTCTGGGGTTCGCAGATTGCGCAGTACCTCAACGAGCGGCTGGCGCAAGACAAGCGCCCGGTCATCATCAACCTGGCCTCGCAGGAATACTTCAAGTCGGTGGACCGCAAGGTGCTGCAGGCCCGCGTGGTGGAGTGCGTGTTTGAAGACTACAAGGGTGGCCAGTACAAGGTCATCAGCTTCAATGCCAAACGTGCCCGTGGCCTGATGGCCCGCTGGGCCATCGAACACCAGGCCAAAAAACCCGAAGACCTGCACCAGTTCGACAGCGAAGGCTATGCCTTTGATCAGGCGGCGTCCGAGCCGGACCGGCTGGTGTTCCGTCGCAAGCAGGATTGAGCATGTCGACTACGCCCGAACAATCGCAGCTGGGCAAGGCCAGCAGTTACGCCGACCTCTACGACGCCAGCCTGCTGTTCCCGATCCCGCGCCAGACCAAACGTGACGAAATCGGCGTGACCGGCCGCCCGGTGTTTTTGGGAGCCGACCTCTGGACCGCGTTTGAAGTGTCCTGGCTCAATGCCAAGGGCAAGCCGCAAGTCGCGATCGTGCACTTCACCATTCCGGCCGAGAGCACGCACATCGTCGAGAGCAAGTCCTTCAAGCTCTACCTCAACAGCTTCAACAACACCCGCTTTGAATCGCCTGACGAGGTCAAGGCCCGGCTGCGCACCGACATCAGCGCCGCCATCTGGCACGGTGGCCCGGTCATGGCCAGTGCGGGCGTGAAGCTGCTCATGCCCGAGCAGTTCGATGCCCAACCCGTGCAGGAGCTCGACGGCCTGAACCTGGACCGTCTGGATATCGACTGCAGCCGCTACCAGCCCGCGCCCGAGCTGCTGACCGTCAATACGGCAGAAGCCCCGGTGACGGAAACCCTGGTCAGCCACCTGCTCAAAAGCAACTGCCTGGTGACCGGCCAGCCCGACTGGGGCAGTGTGCAGATCAGCTACAGCGGCCACCCGATCGACCAGGCGGGTCTGCTGGCTTACATCGTGAGCTTTCGCAACCACCATGAGTTCCATGAGCAGTGCGTCGAGCGCATCTTCATGGACATCTGGACGCGCTGCACACCGACGCAGCTCACGGTCTATGCCCGCTACACGCGGCGCGGCGGGCTGGACATCAACCCCTGGCGAACCAGCGCACCGGGGGCGCTGCCGCCCAATGTGCGCACGGCGCGGCAGTGATCAGCCGAACTCCCGAAACCCCTTGAGCGGTGCCAGTGGCGGAAATTGGGGTTCGCGCTTTTCTTTCAGGGCGGTGATGGCCTCGTGCACATTGGCGTTGCTCCAGATCGCGCCTTGCAGCCAGCCCATATGTTTGAGGCCTTCATCGACGCTGTGGTCGCGGGCGTAGTGC
>CAYMMK010000107.1:0-7028 GCA_964391575.1 uncultured Limnohabitans sp. | reverse complement strand
CCTCGGCTTCGGCCGCGCCCAGGTTGGCCACATCGGCCAGCTTCAGGCCGGTGGCGGGGTCGATCACTTCAAAACGGCCACTGCCCTTGACCCACTGGCCGTTGATGAAACCATCGGTCTTGAGCAACGAAGGGTCCTGGAGAAGGGCGAGGGGGGAGGTCTTCATGTCCATGGAATTTCGGGGTCAGTTGAAAGAGGTGGACCATGTTAGCGTTCGCAGGCAAAACTTGCTGCCGCCTCACTGTCTCCCCCCTTGTAGCGAGCGACCAAGGGATAAGGGCACAGCGGTCGGGTGCGTGTCGCCGACCATGTCGTCGGTACGTCGGGGTTGGCCCCTCCCGGATTTCCGGGGCCGCGAACGCTGGCCAGGATGCGATCGGGCGCGCGTCCGTACTCCACCCATTCGACCAGCGCACCGAGCGCGTCGAACTGTTCGGTGGCCGGGCCACCACGGGAGTGGCCCATGCCGGGCACAGGGAAGAAGCGGGCAAAGCCATCGGCGCGGCCGCGATGGTGTGCGTCCAGTGCCTTGTACCAGGCCACGGTGTCATCGATCGAGAAAATGGGATCGGCCGTGCCGTGCACCACGATGACCTTGCCGCCACGTTCCCGCAGCGCGTTCAGCCGGTTAGCCTGGGGCGGCGTCATGAACGACATACCGCTTTCGGTGTAAGTGCTGTTGGTGGCAAAGATCTTGGGGGCTTCCAGCTCGATGTCGAAGCTCTGTGCAAATGCCAGCGCACGCATCGGGTCCCGGGCCTTGGCCAGGTCGGACGAAGGCGGGGTCGAGAAGATGAAACCGACGGAGACCGGGTTGCGGGCGGTACGGACCGAATTGCGGAATTTCCATTCCGCCCAGCCCGGTTGCACGATGCCTGGATCAAAAGGGAAGCCCGGGTAGAACGCCTCGCCATTGGCCCGTCTGACCGGGGCAAAGGCGGCGGCCACGACGGATTTCTGAGCACTGCTCAGGCAGCTGCCATCGCGCGGTCCGGTGCAGGTCGGCACATCACGTTGCAGATCGAAGGCGCTGCGGCAGGCCTCGGCGTCCTGCACCAGGCCATCGACAAGGCCATCGAGTGCATCGCAGCGCGAGAGGATCGCGTTGGCAATCAAGCGGCGCTCGACAGCCGGCAGGGCCGACTCCAGGTCCGGCAGGCCATTGACCACCTGGGTGGTCGCCACCGAGCTCCAGCGTTTGACATGGGAGAGGTTGGACACCGAAGCCTTGGGCAGATGGATGCCGGGCGCGTTGGCCAGAATGCCATCGTACTCGGCCGCGTAGCGGGAGGCCGCCACCAGGGCGTGTCGACCGCCATTGGAGGTGCCACCGATGTAGGAGCGGTCGGGCCCTTTGCCGTAGGCAGCCCGGATCAGGGCCTTGGCCATGGGGGTGAGTGTGCCGACCGCCTGGTAGCCGTAGTCCAGGCGCGCCTGTGGATCGAGTCCGAACAGCGGGTTCTGGGCAGAGGTGTGTCCGGCATCGGAGCTGATCACGGCAAAGCCCTGTTGCAGCCCGTGGCGCAGGATGCCACCACTGCCCATCAAGGCGCCCCCATCGGCCGTCACCACCACGCCATCGGTTCCGCCGTTGCCCTGGTAAAGAAAGCGGCCGCTCCAGTCCCTGGGCAAGCGCATTTCGAAACCGATGGCGTAGGCCTGTCCATCGACAGGGCTGGTGCGTCGGTTCATCTGGCCGGTCACCTGGCAGTGCTCGCCCACGGGCTGCCCCCCGTTGGACAGGGCACCCGAGGCCACGGTGCGGGCGGCGGTGATGCTGGTGTTGGCATAACTGAACCCGGCCAGGCTCTCGCACTGCAGGAGTCGGGCCGGCTGAGCCGGGCTGAGCTGCGGGGTCAAGGCATGCTGGCCTGTCGAACTGCAGCCAACCAGCAAGAAGCCGGTGACCGCGATCAGGGATGCAAAGGATGGCTGGCGCATGAGCGATCTCCGTTAGCGTGCTTGAATTCAGCGTTGCCCGTCGTGCACGCTGACCTTGTCCTTGGTCAGTCCGCCCAGGCGTGAATGGACTCGACCCCCCGTGCCCATGACCAGGGCAAACAGGATCTCGTTGGGCCTGGGGGCATCCTGTATGCCGATTTCCATGCTGTTGAAGTGGCTGCGCACGTAACAGGCGTGGATGTAGTGCAGCGGCACCATGATCCGGTAGCCCGCGCTGGCCACGGCCTTGCTGGCGGGCACGATGGCCTTGGGGTCACCCAGCACGCTGCGCATGGCCCATCCACCGGCCTCATGCCAGACTGCGGCGTGCTCCAGTTCGCCATTGACACCCACGATGGCCGCCTTGCTGTAGACCTCCACCTGGTCCTTGCCGAGCGTGTCCACCAGTTCCTGGGCCAGCAGCGTGCCGAGGCTGCGCAGCTCGGCCATGAACGGCATCAGGTCCGGTTCGTAGCGCCCGGCATAGGGGTTGCGGATCACGGCACACGATGCGGCCAGCTTCAGCGGTTGTGCTGCAGCAGGGCCGCCTTCGTGGTAGATGGTCTCGATGGTCAGGCTGCGTTTGCGGATTTCAATCAGGGACATGGCCGGTCTTTCGGGCTTGGAGCGTCTTCATTGCTTGGGGATCTTGGCCTCGGCCACCACCTGCGTCCATTTCTGGGTTTCGGAGGTCACCAAGGCCCGCATTTCTTCGGGGGTGCTGCCGCGCGCCTCGCCGCCCATCTCTTCCAGGCGGGTCCGCACGGACGGCACCTGCAGGGCCTTGAGCAGCTCTGCGTTGAGCCGGTCGATGATCGGGCGGGGTGTACCGGCGGGTGCCATGAGGCCAGCCCAGGAGCGAACGTCATAGCCTGATACGCCTTGTTCTGCGACGGTCGGCACATCGGGCAAGCCTGGCCAGCGCGCAGGCCCCGTCACGGCGATGGCCCGCAGCTTGCCAGCCCGGATATTGGCCATCACCGCCGTGGGCGGCGCGATGATCATCGGGATGTCGCCCGCGAGCAAGGCGGTGAGCGAGGCCGAGTCGCCACGGTAAGGCACATGCAGCAGATCGGTTTTCGACATGGAGGCCAGCAGTTCGCCGGCCAGATGGTGGGTCGAGCCGATGCCCGCGGTGCCGTAGGCGACCTTGCCGGGGTTGGCCCGGGCCTGGCCCAGAAGGGCGGCCAGACCGGGCAGCTTGCTGTCTGCCGTGGTCACGATCAGGAAGGGAAAGTAGGTGATGGTGCCGACCATCTCGAAATCTTGCGCAGCACGGTAGCCCGGGTTGTTGTAGAGCGCTGCCGCCACCGCATGGCCGCCGGTGGCCAGCAGCAGGGTGTAGCCATCGGGGCGGGCCCGCGAGACCGCGGTGGACGCGATCGTGCCGCCAGCGCCCGACTGGGCTTCAACCACAAAGGACTGATTGAGCCCCTTGGTCATTTCGGCGCTGACCGCACGGGCGATGTTGTCGGCATTGCCGCCCGGGGCAAAGCCCTGCACGATCTTGATGGGACGTTCCGGCCATGCCTGGGCCAGGGCGGTGCCTGCCGCGGCAAGGCAGGCGGTGAGGGCGGAATAGTGCAGAAACTGTCGACGTTGCATGGTGTGTCTCCTCGTGGGGTGGATGGTTCGCCGGCCGATGTCGTGGCATCGGCTCTGTCGCGGTGGGGAAAAAAGGAAATGTCAGGGTTTCAGCACGATCTTTCCCATCGTGTGGCCGCCTTCGACCAGTTCATGGGCCTGCCGGGCCTGAAACAGGGGCAGGAGGGTGGCTTGTGGAGCCCGCACATGCCCACCGGCCATCAGTTCGATGGCCGACTGCATCAGCGCCCTGCGCTGATCCACGTTGGCGTCAAAGGTGTGCATTGAAAAGCAGCGCACCGCCAGACTGCGTCCGAGCAGCCGACGCAGCACCTGAAAGACGTCTTCGGAGGGGGGTCCTGCAACGATGTTGTAGGACACCGCCGTGCCCAGCGGTGCCAGCGATTCGATGGCCTGCACAAACAGCTTTGCGCCTACCGCATCGAAGGCCAGATCCACCCCTTGCCCCTCTGTCAGGGCCTTGACCTGATCAGGCAAGTCCGCCGCCGCCGAATCAAGCACGTGTGCACACCCGTAAGCGCGGGCGAAATCGCGCTTGGCGGCAGTGCGGGCGGTGCCGATGACGCGGGCGCCATGATGGCTTGCCAGCTGTGCCAGCATGGTGGCCACACCGCCAGCCGCACCGGTCACGAGCACCGTCCTGGCCGTCATGCGGCCACCCGTCAGGCCCAGCAGCATGGCTTGCGCCAGCTGCAAGTTGGGCAGGCTGACGGCATCGACCGCCGAGACGGTTTCTGGCAGGGCGTAAGGGGCCTCCTCGGGGACCACCATGGCTTCGGCGTAGCAGCCGGCGCGAACAGGCAGATCGCGTGCACTGACCAGCACACGGTCGCCTGGCCGCCATCGAGCCACGCCGGTGCCCACGGCATCGACCACACCGGCCATTTCGGCGCCCGGAACGGCCGGCAGAGGGGGCATCCATTTGTAGCGGCCTGATCGCACCAGCACATCCGGGCGGCCCACCCCGATCGCTTCGGCGCGGACGCGCAGCTGGCCCGGGCCGGGCTCGGGCAGCGGCAGATCGGCCTCGGTCAGCGCCTCGGGGCCGCCGGGGACATGGACCTGGATGGCGCGCATGGCTCGCCGTGCCTCAGGCCTGTGCCGCAATCGGGTTGACCAGCGTACCTATGCCTTCGATTTCGACCTCGCACACATCGCCCGGTTTCATGAACCGGGGGGGCTTGCGGCTCCAGCCCACCCCGGCGGGGGTGCCGGTGGCAATCACGTCGCCGGGCACCAGCGTGAAGATGGTCGACGCATAGGCGATCAGTTTGGGGATGGAAAAGATCATGTGGCCGGTGTGGCTGGACTGAACGACCTCGCCATTGAGCCGTGTCACCAACTGGAGTTCGCGTCCAGGCGCGATCTCGTCGGCGGTGACCATCCAGGGGCCAAAGCCACCCGTCGATTCGAAATTTTTGCCGGAGGCGATCTGCTTGGCATGGAATTGCCACTCGCGGACGCTGCCGTCGTTGTAGCAGGAATACCCCGCCACATGGTCCCAGGCCTGCTCCTGAGGGATGCAGCGGCCGGGCTTGCCGATGATCACGGCCAGCTCGCCCTCCCAGTCCAGCGACTCGGAGACCTTGGGCAGCACGATGGGCTGGCCATGTGCCACCTGGGAGCGCCAGACCCGCAGGAAGATCGGCGGCTCTTCCGACAATTCCCGGTGCATGCCGGCCGCCAGCACCTCCTGGTGGTGGTCCATGTAGTTGCGGACCGCACACACGATTTTTTCGGGACGGGGAATCACGGGCAGGAAGGTGATGTCTGCCAGTCGGGCGTCGGGAGCCCGCCCGGCGACGTCCTGCGCGGCGCGCAGGTGACCGCCATCAGCGATGTAATCGGCCAGCGTAGGGTACTGGGGCAGGGCACGGCCGAGGTCGATCACGCCGTCGGTGCCGCTCAGGCCACCCCAGGATTCACGGCCATGGTGGATAAAGGAAAGCAGCTTCATGGGACTCCTGTCAATGGGCGAGGGGGTGGTGTGGAGAGGGTTCAGTGCCGGACCGCCTTGCGCGCAAAGCCGGCCTGCCAGTCTTCAATGGGCATGAAGGTCGGATCGCTGCGGCAGATGGCTTCGGTTTCGCGCATCAGGGTGGCATCGTCCTTGGACAGGTCCAGGGGGTCACCATGCGGCTGGGCGATGTAGAAGGGCATGTCGATGTAGGTTTCCACCGTGTTGCCCTCCGGGTCGGCAAAGTAGACCGACAGGGCATTGCCGTGGTTGAGCGGCAGCACCCGGGTGGCGCCCCTGGCCTCGGCGCGGGCGCGGATGTCGCGCAGGTCCTGGATGGCGGGCACGGCAAACGAGATCTGCATCACCGTGCTGAAGGTTGCCTCCGGCGGTCGTCCCCCGGCAATGACCAGTTGGTGGTGCTGCTCGGGGCTGGCGCTCAGGAACACCAGAGGCGCCTTGAAGGTCTTGCCCACCCCCCGGTCCGTTTCCACCAGGTCGAAGACTTCCTTGTAGAAGTTCACCATCCGCTCCACGTCGCTGACAAAAATGCCGAAGTGGGTGGGTGTGGGGCGCAAGACCTGAACCATGCGGGCTTCTCCTGAAGGTTGAACAAAGGCGTCAGACGGGCGGGGCGTGCCGTTTTTGCAGCGCGAGCAGCACATTTCTTTCGGTGCCCCGGATGTGTTCTTCGAGCATGGCGCAGGCCGTGGCCGCATCGCGCTTGAGCACCGCCTGCATCAGGCGGCGGTGTTCTTCGTTCTTGCGGCGGGCGTTCTGCCGATGGCGCGCGGACAGGTAGCGATAGCGTTCGGCCTGGTCAAACAGGCTGCTGCTCAGGCTTAGGAGCCGGCTCGAAGGGCAGGCCGCCAGCATGGCCATGTGGAACTCCCGGTGCCGCAGGCTCCAGTCCTGGTCCAGCACCACCGGGCCGTCACTCAGTCGCGATTCAAGGACTTCGAGCCGGTGAAAGGCGGCCACGACATCGCTTTCCCATGCGTCGTCCCCCGCGGCCATGGACTGGCTCAGTGCCGGAAGGTCCAGCATCAGGCGCATGCGGGTGATGTCATGGATGTCGTCGGCTGACATGGGGGCAGCGCGAAAGCCCCGGCGCTCGTCGGCCCGCACCAGGCCCTCCTGGGCCAGTCGGTTGAGGGCCTCCCGCAGCGGGCTGCTCGAGAGCCCGTACTGCTCCTGAAGCAGCTCCAGCTTGAGTTTTTCGCCCGGCGGGTGCACTCCCCGAAGCACATCACGGCGCAGCTGCATGAAAGCGCGTTCGGTGCGCGTGGAAGCGGTGCCGGGGGGATGGATGTTTTGCACAACTTCATTTTTGTGCAAAAAAACGGTCTTGTGCAGAAAATCCGGATCAGGACTTACCCTTGCTCCGGGCTTGCCCGGAGCGCTCTGCGGGTCTGTCGATGCCTGGTTTCGGGGAGAGTGCCGAGTTTTTGCGAAAATACGCAGCTTTGCCGCCGCTCTCCCAGCCGCGCAGCCCGACCAACCGATTGCCCATCATGACCCGTCC
>CAYMMK010000106.1:0-7037 GCA_964391575.1 uncultured Limnohabitans sp. | reverse complement strand
CCCCTGCCGCGCTGCCCCAGCACTGGCTGCTGGAGCAGATCAAGCTCAGGCAAACACCCCGGCCGTGTCCTGCATCCTGCTCGACACTTCGCCCAGGTGGTGCAAAGTGTCGCCAAAGGTCATTTCCAGCTGGGTGAGCTTCTTGAAGTAGTGGCTGACGATGTACTCGTCGGTCACGCCGATGCCGCCGTGCAACTGCACTGCAGACTGGCCCACAAAACGCAGCGCATGGCCCAGTTGCACACGGGCGCGGGCAATGGCCTGGCGCCGCTCATCGGCCGGGGTCTTGAGTTTGAGGCTGGCGTAGTAGCTCATCGAGCGGGCCAGCTCAAGCTGCATTTTCATGTCGGCCACGCGGTGGCGCAGGGCCTGGAAGCTGGCAATCGGCACGCCAAACTGCTTGCGGGTGTTCATGTATTCGGCGGTGATGGCCAGCGTCTTGTCGAGCACGCCCACACCTTCAGCGCACACGCAGGCCGAGCCGATGTCGGCCGCCTGCTCCAGGGCCATCAGGCCGCTCTTGGTGATCAGCTGCGCCGGACTGTGGCCGAGGCTCACTTCGGCGGCACGGCCGCCGTCCTGGGTCAGGTAGCCCTCGGTCCTGACGCCGGATGCGCTGCGCTCGACCAGGAACAGCGCCATCTGGCCTGCGGCCAGCGCCGGCACGATGAAAGCGTCGGCCTGATCGCCCACCGGCACGATGCTCTTGGAGCCGCTCACGGTCCACTGGCCATCCGTTTCCCGGGCTTCGGCCTTGCACAGATCCAGGCGGTGGCGTGCGCCGCGCTCCTGATGCGCCAGCACCACGAGGGCTTCGCCTGCGGCGATGCGCGGCAGCCAGGCCGACTGCACAGCGGCTGGGGCGTGCGTTTGCAGCACGGCGCTGGCCAACAGGGTCTGGGCCAGCGGTTCGAGCACGATGCCGCGCCCGAGCTCTTCCATCACCACCATGGCTTCGACAGGGCCTAGCCCCAAGCCGCCGTGGTCTTCGCTCACATACAGGCCGGCCAGGCCGAGTTCGGCCAGTTCGGTGTAGGCGGCGCGGTCAAAGCCGCCGGCGTTGACGATGGCGCGGCGGCGCTCGAAGTCGTAGCCCTTGTCGACCCATTTGCGCACCGCGTCACGCAGCTGTTCCTGGTCTTCAGAAAAATCGAAATCCATCTCCGTCTCCCAATCAGCCCAGAACCGTCTGGCTCACGATGTTGCGCTGCACTTCGTTACTGCCACCGTAAATGGTGGTCTTGCGCATGTTGAAGTAGTTGGCCGCCAGCGGTGCGTTGGCCACCACGCCACCCGGGAAATTGCCTTGCCAGCCCGCCTCCATGGCCTCGAAGATGAAGGGCAGGGCAAACGGCCCGGCGGCCTGCATCATGAGCTCTGAATAGCGCTGCTGGATTTCGCTGCCACGGATTTTCAGCAGGCCGGCAATGTCCAGCGAATTCTTGCCTGATTTTTCGGCCGACAGCACCCGCAGCACCAGCATCTCCAGGGCCACAATGTCGACCTCGAGCCTGGCAATCTCGTCGCGAAAGCGCATGTCATCCCACACCCCTTCGGTTTTGGCGATGCGCTTGAGGCGCTCGAGCTCGCGCTTGGCGCGGTTCACATCCGCAATGTTGGTGCGCTCGTGGCTGAGCAGGTGCTTGGCATAGGTCCAACCCTTATTTTCCTCCCCAATCAGGTTCTCGGCCGGGACCTCGACGTTGTCAAACCAGACCTCATTGACCTCGCATTCGCCATCAAGCAAGCGAATTGGGCGCACCGAAACGCCGGGGGATTTCATGTCGATCAGCAGAAAGGAAATGCCCGTCTGCGGCTTGCCCTCGTTGCTGGTGCGCACCAGGCAGAAAATCCACTCCCCGTACTGCCCCAGTGTGGTCCAGGTTTTCTGGCCGTTGACGAGATATTTGTCGCCCCGGCGTTCGGCGCGGGTCTTCAGGGACGCCAGGTCCGAGCCCGAACCGGGTTCGCTGTAGCCCTGGCTCCACCACACTTCACCGCTGGCAATGCCGGGCAAAAAGCGCTGCTGCTGCTCGGCATTGCCAAAGGCCATGATGACCGGGGCCACCATGACCGGCCCGAACGGCACCACGCGCGGCGCGCCGGCCAGGGCGCACTCCTCTTCGAACAGGTGCTTTTGCACCGCGTTCCAGCCCGGTCCGCCAAACTGTGATGGCCAGCCGTAGCCCAGCCAGCCTTTTTTGCCAAGAATCTTTGACCAGCGCTGCATGTCCTCGCGCGAGAGCCTTTGCGCCGCGTGGACCTTGTCCGAGATCTCCCTGGGCAGGTTTGCGTGAACCCAGGTGCGAATCTCGTCACGAAATGCAAGTTCCTCGGGGGTGAATGCCAAATCCATGGGGAAAGCTCCTTTGAGGGCCATGTTTTAGCACGACCGTTCAGGCCCGGCATGTCCTGGGAGGGACAAAACGCCCCGCTCCCGGGGGGCAGGGATAATCCCTTGCCATGAAAAATATCGTCATCCTGATTTCTGGCTCCGGCTCCAACATGGCGGCCATCGTGCGCCGTGCGCAGCAGGAGGACTGGCCGCGCCGCCTGGATGCTCAGGTAGCCGCCGTGATCAGCAACAAGGCCGACGCCCGGGGCCTGCAGCTGGCGCGCGAGCAGGGCATTGCCACTGCGGTGGTGGACCACAAGGCCTTTCCTTCACGCGAGGCATTCGATGCCGCGCTGCAGCAGGAAATCGACTGCCATGACCCCGCTCTGGTGGTTCTGGCCGGGTTCATGCGCATCCTCACGGCAGGCTTTGTGCAGCACTATGCCGATCGCCTGATCAATATCCACCCCAGTCTGTTGCCGGCCTTTGCGGGCCTGCACACCCACCAGCGGGCCCTCGAGGCCGGCTGCAAATTTGCCGGCGCCACCGTGCACCAGGTCACGGCCGAACTCGACCACGGACCGATCCTGGCGCAGGCGGTGGTGCCGGTGCTGCCAGGCGACACCCCTGGCACTCTGGCCACACGGGTGCTCACCCAGGAGCACCGCATCTACCCGCAGGCGGTGGCCGATTTCCTGCGGCACGCCCACTGACTTTACGGTCCGATCCGCTCGAAACGGGGCCGCGTGACCCCGTCGATCCGCACGCTTTCACCGAACATGACCGCCGGCCGTACCCACAGGCCCTGTGGGCCGTACAAAGCCTGGTAGAGGGTCATGGGCTCCAGGGTTTCGCTATGGCGCGCCGTGCCAATCACCCGGTACTGCCCGCCCTTGTAGTGGCGGTAAAGCCCGGGCGGCGTTTCGATCAGCGGGGGCAGGTGGTGGTCGTTCATGAAGGTGAGGGGATGGGACAATTGGGGGATGCATCCTAAAGCCTTGCTCGACAGCTGCGCCGAATTAATCAAGCTGTGCCTGACCTTTGAACACCCTGCCGATGCGGTGGTCTCGCGCTATTTCCGCGACCACCGCTCGCTGGGGCCGCGCGAGCGTGCCACCCTGGCCGAAACGGCGTTTGCTGTGCTGCGCAAAAAACTCCTGTTCGAGCAACTGGCCCGCTCGGGCAGCGGCCCGCGCGAGCGTCGCCTGGCCATCCTGGGCTTTCATGGCCATCGCGATTTTTTGCTCAGCGCCCTCAATGAACAGGAAAAACAGTGGCTGCAGGCTTGTGAGCAGGTGACACCTGAAGCCCTCATGGCCCCGCACCGCCACAACCTGCCCGAATGGCTGGCACAGTCCCTGAATGCACATATGGGCGAGGAGTTCCAGGCCCTGGCTGATGCGCTGCAACAACCGGCCCCGCTGGACCTGCGGGTCAACACCCAGCGGGCCAAACGCTCCGAGGTTCTCAAGGCTCTGGCCCGCGAGGGTATCACTGCCGAATCCACGCCTTACTCGCCCTGGGGTTTGCGGCTGCAGGACAAGCCTGCCCTGCAACGCAGCGAAGCCTTTGTCAGCGGCGCCGTCGAGGTGCAGGACGAGGGCTCGCAGTTGCTGGCCCTGCTGCTCGATGCACACCGTGGCGAAATGGTGGTGGACTTTTGCGCCGGTGCGGGCGGCAAGACGCTGGCGCTGGGCGCAGCCATGCGCAATACCGGGCGCCTGTATGCCTTTGATGTCTCGGCCCACCGGCTCGAGGCGCTCAAGCCGCGCCTGGCGCGTAGCGGCCTGTCCAATGTGCACCCGGCGGCCCTGGCCCATGAGCGCGACGAGCGCGTCAAGCGCCTGGCCGGCAAGATCGACCGGGTGCTGGTCGATGCGCCCTGCTCGGGGCTGGGCACGCTGCGCCGAAATCCGGACCTCAAGTGGCGCCAGTCCCTGCAGGCCGTGGCCGAACTGGTGGTCAGGCAAACCGCCATCCTGCACAGTGCCGCCCGGCTGCTCAAGTCCGGTGGCCGCTTGTTGTATGCGACCTGCAGCCTCCTGCCTGAAGAAAACGAACATGTGGCCCGGGCCTTCAGTGCCGCGCACCCCGATTTCGAGCCGCTGGCGGTGGCGCCCGAATTGCTGCGATTGAAGGTGGAGGCGGGCCAGGACCTGTGCACCCCGGATGGGCAATACCTGCGCCTGTGGCCCAACCGCCATGGCACCGACGGTTTTTTTGCAGCCGCCTGGACCCGAAGGTGATGTCTGCATCCCGCTATCCTTTCCCCGCCGAAAAAAACTACAATGCGGCAATTACCCGGTTTTATGGGTGCTTTTGTTTGAAATGAGACAGCATGCAATTGCTTGATTCGGCGGTCATCGATGCTCTGATTGATTGGATGGCTCACGGCCTCTTTGACCTGGCCTGGTGGCAGATCATCCTGGTGATGCTGGGTCTGACCCACATCACCATCGTCAGTGTCACGATTTACCTGCATCGCCACTCGGCGCATCGTGCCCTGGACCTGCACCCGATCCCGGCGCACCTCTTCCGTTTCTGGCTGTGGATGACCACGGGCCAGTTGACCAAGGAATGGACCGCCATTCACCGCAAGCACCATGCCAAGTGCGAACGCGATGGTGATCCTCACAGCCCTCAGTTGTATGGCATCAAAACCGTGTTCTGGCAGGGGGCTGAGCTCTATCGCGTCGAGGCCAAAAACCGGGACACCCTGGAGCGCTATGGCCACAACACCCCCGATGACTGGATCGAGCGCCATCTCTACACCCCTTACTCGGCCCTGGGCGTGAGTCTGATGCTCATCATCGACATTGCCCTGTTCGGCTTCATCGGCCTGACCGTCTGGGCGGTGCAGATGCTCTGGATTCCGGTCACTGCCGCCGGCATCATCAACGGCTTTGGCCACTGGTGGGGCTACCGCAACTTCGAAGCCCATGACGCCAGCACCAACATCTCGCCCTGGGGCATCATCATCGGTGGCGAAGAACTGCACAATAACCACCACACCTACCCCACCTCGGCCAAACTCTCGGTCAAGCCCTACGAGTTTGACATCGGCTGGATGTACATCTCTATCCTCAGCGCGCTCGGGCTGGCACGGGTCAAGAAAACCCCGCCACGCGCCGCTTACGGCGATGTACGCCCGGTGGCCGATGAGAAAACCCTTGAAGCCCTGATTGCCAACCGCTACGAGGTCATGGCTCAATACGCTCGCGGCTTGCGCAAGCTGGTCGCCCAGGAGGCCGCCAAACTTGGCGACGCCCGCGTGCTGCGCGACACCAGCCGCTGGATGCACCGCGACACCGAAAAGGTGCCCGCCGAAGCCCAGGCCCAACTGGCTCAGGCCCGTCAGGCCAGCCCGGCCCTGGACAAGATGGTGCACATGCGCGAGGAACTGCGCCAGATCTGGCTCAACACCTCGCAATCGCGCGAGCAACTGGCCGCCGATCTGCAGTCCTGGTGCCGACGCGCCGAAGACAGCGGCGTCGCAGCCCTGCGTGAGTTCTCGATGAAGCTGCGTTCGGTCCGAAGCCGCACGGCCTGAAACCGGTCAGTGCTCGAAAAAAAACCCACCTCAAGGTGGGTTTTTTTTGGGGGGCTGCCGCCCCCTGCCGTCAGCGAAAGCGACCGCCGCCGCGGTTGCCGCCATAGCCCCCACCACCGCCACCGCCGCCACCGCCGCCATGGCGCTTGCCGCCGGCGGCCAGGCTGTCGATGCTGGTGCGGGTCGGGTCGGGCTGTCCGCCGGTTTTCACCGGTTTGCGTCGGGGCAGATCAAGCCGAGCAAATTGGGTGGTCTTCAGCGGGTCAATGTGGCGCGGCAGTTCGTCGCCATCGCGCGGCCGGCGCTCGCGCTGGGGGTTGTCCTGCGCCCTGCGCGGACCCGCGCCGGGGTTGTCGCTGCGCGGCCGCTGGCCTTCAGGTCGGTCCGTACGGTCTGGACGGTTGCCCTGGGCATGCCTGCGCGAGGGCTGGCCGGCATGGCGCGAAGGGCGCTGAGCCCGCCCCTCGGGCGCACCCTCGCCAGCGTCCTCATGGCGGGCCGGCCGTTCACCCTGGCGGGTCTTGTTCTCGCGGATGCGGGTCATCATTTCCTGGCGGGCAGCCTTGGCGGCGGCGACCATCACCTCGCGGCTGGGCGGTTTGCCGGCGCCACCCCAAAGCGTCTGGCGGCCCATGGCGATCGGCTCGGCCTTCTCGTCGGGAGCGGGCCCGAAGCCCTCGATCATCTGGACCGGGATTTCCTGGCGGGTGAAACGCTCGATTTCCATCATGAAGCCTTCCTCGTCCAGACAGACCAGACTGACGGCTTCGCCACTGTTGCCCGCCCGGCCAGTGCGTCCGATGCGGTGCACATAGTCCTCGGGAATGTTCGGGATTTCATAGTTCACCACGTGCGGCAGCTCTTCGATGTCAATGCCGCGCGCGGCGATGTCGGTGGCCACCAGGGCGCGAATCTCGCCGCTTTTGAACTCGGCCAGCGCCTGGGTGCGGGCGCTCTGGCTCTTGTTGCCATGCAGCGCCATCGCCTTGACGCCGTGTTGGGTCAGGAAATCAGCCACATTGTTGGCGCCAAACTTGGTGCGGGTGAAGACCAGCACCTGGCTCCAGTTGCGCTCATTGATGATGTGCGCCAGCAGGGCTTTTTTCTTGCCGCGCCCGACCGGGTGTATGGTCTGCTCGATGCGCTGCACCG
>CAYMMK010000105.1:0-7117 GCA_964391575.1 uncultured Limnohabitans sp. | reverse complement strand
TCACCGCCGCTCGGCTCAAAAGCCCAACAGGCCCAGCGGCACCCCCTACTGGAGATAAGCATGTCCATGGTCAGTTACCAGGTCGAAACCTTCGGCCGTCCGCTCGCGCAGGTGGTGCGCGACATCCCCACACCCCAAGGCAGCGAAGTGGTGCTCAAGGTCGGCAGCTGCGGCGTCTGCCACAGCGACGTGCACCTGCACGATGGCTACTTTGACCTTGGCAACGACGTCAAGCTCGACATGACGCGCACCGTCAAGCCGCCGCGCACCCTGGGCCACGAAATCGCCGGCACCGTGGTGGCCGTCGGACCCGATGCCCAAGGGGTGAAGGTCGGCGACCGGCGCGTGGTGTTTCCGTGGATCGGCTGCGGCACCTGCTCGCTGTGCGAATCGGGACAGGAACACCTGTGCAACAGCCCGCAAGCCCTGGGCATCCACCGCGACGGCGGTTTCGCCTCGCACACCGTGGTGCCGCACGCCCGCTACCTGCTCGACTACGGCAACCTGGCCGAAGAGCAGGCCTGCACCTATGCCTGCTCGGGTCTGACCGCCTACAGCGCGCTGAAAAAAGTTGCACCGCTTGGCCCCAAAGACCCTTTGCTGATCATCGGCGCCGGTGGTGTGGGCCTGTCAGGCATTCGCCTGGCACGCCAGATGTTCGAGACTGCACCCATCGTGGTCGAAATCGACAAGAGCAAATGGGACATGGCGCGCGAAGCCGGTGCGGGCGAGCTGATCGACCCGACCGCCGAAGGTGCGCTCAAGTCGCTGATGAAAGCCACTGGTGGCGTGGCCGCCGCGATCGATTTTGTGGGCGCAGCCGCCACCTTCAATTTCGGTTTCAACGCCCTGCGCAAAGCCGGCAAACTGGTCTGCGTGGGCCTGTTTGGCGGCTCGACCCCGATCGTGCCGGCCATGGTGTCCATGAAGGCCGTCAGCGTCACCGGCTCGTATGTGGGCAGCCTGCAGGAAATGCAGGAGCTCATGGCGATCGCCCGCACGGGCGTGTTGCCCGACCTGCCCCTGGGCACCCAAGCGCTGGACACCGCCACCCAGGCGCTGGAAGACCTGCGTGCCGGCCGCATCCGCGGACGCACCATCCTCAAGTGATGCAGGCGCCGATCACATCAAAAGGACAAGACATGGAACAACCGGATTGGAACAAGCTCAGCCCCGCGCACCTGTGGCGGGACTGGATCGCCAAAAGCGAGGCGCAGTGGAGCGAAGCCGTTTCACAACTGCTCAAGAACGAGCACACCGGCGAGGCGCTGAACCGGCAACTGAGCGAAATGCAGCTCATGCACCGGCAATTTTCCGAACTGGCGCAGGCCTCGCTGGCGGCTGCAAACCTGCCCTCGCGCAGTGATTTTGAAGCCCTTGATGAACGGATGGGCCGGCTCGAGGACGGCCTGGCCCAGGTGGCGGCCGGGCTGTCGCAGCTCAGCCAGGCACTTCTGGCCTTCTCGGCCAGCCCGGCTTCGGCGGGAGCCGCCGGTTCGACGACCGCCTCGCGCCCCACCAGAAATCGCAAGCCGAAGCCGGCCAGCGCAACGCCCAAAACCAGGGGATGACCGTGAGCCGACCCTCCCCAGCGCCCCTGGCTGCGCTGCCCGGCCTGCCCAATCCCGTGCAACGCACGCTCGAGCGCATGGGTCTGCCAGGCACTGATTTTGCCAACCTGACCGGCCCTTTGGGGGCCACACCCAAGGACACCATTTACGCCCAGGGCACCCTCAAGCTGCACCACTTCAGGCCACTGTGCGACAGCGTCTACCGTGTGCCGGTGCTGATCGTCACATCACTGGTGAACCAGCCCTACATCCTGGACCTCGTGCCGGGGCAGAGCATGGTCGAATTCCTGCTCCGGCAGGGCTTTGACGTCTACATGATCGAATGGGGCCGGCCCCGCAAGGCGCATCAGCACCTCACACTGGAAGACCATGTGCTCGACCGGTTGCCCGCCTGTGTGCAGCAGGTGCTGCAGCACAGTGGCGAGCCCGAACTCTCGATCATCGGCTACTGTGTCGGGGGCCTGCTCTCGGTGCTCTGGGCTGCGCTGTGCGCCAACCCCCGGGGCAGCCAGGTCCATTCGCCGCTCAAAAATCTGGTTTGCATGGCCACCCCCGTCAACAGTGACGGCCTCGAATTGCTCAAGACCTGGATGGGTGAGGATTTTGACGAGGAAGCCCTGCTGGCCGAGCACGGCAATGTACCGGCCGAATGGGTACAGAACGCGTTGCGCGCATTGCGCCCGTTTGGCAAGGTCGCTGGTGCCATGAACCTGCTCAACCAGGCCGACAAGCTGGACGTGGTGCGCAGCAACCTGCGGATGGGCAAATGGGAAAGTGACAACATCCCCTTTCCGGGGGGCGTCTTTCGCCAGATGGTCAACGACTTCCTGCGCCACAACCGCCTGATGAACGGCAACTGGCAGATCGGCGGCCAGAACGTCGACCTGGGGGCCATTCGGGCGCCCTTGCTGCACCTGCTGGCCCAGGAAGACCACATCACGCCCTATGCCTCCTCGCGCGACCTGGTGCAAAGGGTGGGCAGTACCGACCGCCAGGAACTCATCCTCAAGGGCGGTCATGTCGGTCTGGTGGCCGGCCGCGGCGCCGAGATGCGCATGTGGCCGGCACTCGACGCCTGGCTCTCTCCACGATCGGTCTGACCGGTATTTCCATTTCACACCCACAAAAGGATATCGAATGCGTTGTTATTGCGTACTGAACCATGGCCAGGCGCTTGAACTGGTGGAAAAACCCATCCCCGAACCCCAGGGCACCGAAGTCCTGCTCAAGGTCAGGGCGGCAGGTGTGTGCCATACCGATCTGCACCTGTGGGAAGGTCACTACGACCTCGGTGGTGGCAAGAAGCTGACGCTGGCCGAGCGGGGCATCAAACCACCTCTGACCTTGAGCCACGAGATTGTGGGCGAAGTGGTCTGCGCCGGTCCCGCCGCACAAGAGGCCGGTGGCGGTCACGCAGGCCGGGTGGCGCTGGTACACCCCTGGATTGGCTGCGGGGAGTGCGCAGCCTGCCTGCGTGGCGAGGAAAACATCTGCATCAAGCCCCAGGCGCTGGGTGTCGTGCGTCCTGGCGGCTTCGCCGAGTACGTGATTGTTCCGCACCCCCGCTACCTGGTCGATATCGATGGACTGGACCCGGTACAGGCGGCACCGCTGGCCTGCGCCGGCGTGACCACCTACAGCGCACTCAGGAAACTCGGCCCGCGCATCCAGTCCGACCCGGTCGTCGTGATCGGCGCCGGTGGTCTGGGTCTGATGGCCATTGCGGTGCTCAAGGCGCTGGGGGGCAAGGGTGCAATCGTGGTGGACATCGACCCGGTCAAACGTGAAGCGGCGCTGGCTGCAGGCGCGCTGCAGGTCATCGATGCGCGGGCCGCTGACGCCGCACAACAGATCCAGCAGGCCACGGGCGGGGGTGCCCGTGCCGTGATCGACCTGGTCGGAGCCACGCCCACGGTCAGTCTGGCCATCGCCAGTGCAGCCCGCGGTGGCCACATCGTGATCTGCGGCCTGATGGGCGGCGACCTCACCCTGGCCTTGCCGATCATCCCGATGCGCCCGCTGACTCTTCAAGGCAGCTACGTCGGCACCCTGCAGGAACTGCAGGAGCTGGTGGAACTGGTCAAGCGCACCCGAATGACACCGATCCCGGTGACGCCTCGCCCGCTTTCGCAGGCCAATGCCGCTTTGCAGGACCTGCACCACGGGCGTGTGGTGGGGCGTACCGTCCTGGTGCCCTGACCCCTGTGGTGCTTATGCTCTTGTCTTTCCCAGTGCAAGCCAAAGGAATTTGAAGTGACTTACCCCCAACTGAGCCTCTACATCGACGGTGAATTCATCCAGGCCGGCAGCCGCAAGGAACAGGACATCCTGAACCCGGCCACCCACCAGGTCATCGGCAAGCTGCCCCATGCCACCCGTGAAGATCTGGACCGTGCGCTGGCCGCTGCGGCCCGCGCCTTCGAGGGCTGGAAAAGGACATCCCCCCTGGAGCGCAGCAAAATCCTGCGCAAGGCTGGCGAACTCATGCGTGAACGTGCGGCCGAGATCGGACGGGGGATCACCCTCGATCAGGGCAAGCCGCTGCCCGAGAGCACGGGTGAAGTCATGGCTTGCGGCGAACATGCCGAATGGCACGCCGAAGAATGCCGCCGCATCTACGGCCGCGTGATCCCTGCGCGCAACGACGCCGTCCGCCAGACCGTGCTGCGCGAGCCCGTGGGGGTGGTGGCTGCGTTCTCGCCCTGGAACTTTCCTTTCAGCCAGGCGGTGCGTAAAGTCTCTGCTGCGCTGGGCGCTGGCTGCACCATCATCCTCAAGGGCCCCGAAGACGCGCCAAGCGCCGTGGTGGCGCTGGCCAGAATTTTCCATGATGCGGGCTTGCCCAAAGGCGTGCTCAACATCGTCTGGGGTGTACCGTCCGAGGTCTCGGAACACCTGCTGGCCAGCCCCATTGTGCGAAAAATCACCTTCACGGGCTCGACCCCGGTGGGCAAGATGCTCGCTGCCAGGGCCGCCGCACAGATGAAACGCTGCACCATGGAGCTTGGCGGTCACGCGCCGGTCATCGTCTGTGACGATGCCGACCTCGATCAGGCCTTGCGCAATCTGGTGACCTTCAAGTTCCGCAACGCCGGTCAGGTGTGCATCTCGCCCACCCGCTTTTATGTGCAGGAGGGAGTGTATGAGCGCTTTGTGGCCGACTTTGTCGACAAAGCCAAGGCCCTGAGGGTCGGCGATGGGCTGGCCGAAGGCACGCAGATGGGCCCCCTGGCTCAGCAGCGCCGCGTTGCCGCCGTCGCCAGCTTCGTCGACGATGCACGCGAGCGCGGTGCCAGTGTCCTGCTGGGCGGCGCCCCCATGCCGGGCACTGGCAACTTTTTTGCCCCCACAGTCATCGCCGATCTGCCCGACAATGCCCGGCTGCTCAACGAAGAACCCTTCGGTCCGGTGGCCGGCATGGTCCGCTTCAAGACCATCGAAGAGGTCCTGCAACGCGCCAACAGCCTGCCCTATGGCCTGGCGTCCTATGTCTTCACCCAGTCCAACCGCAATGCCCACGCGCTCAGCACAGGTCTGGCGGCTGGCATGGTCTCCATCAACCACCTGGGCCTGGCGCTGGCCGAAACGCCTTTTGGCGGCATCAACGACAGCGGCATGGGCAGCGAAGGTGGCATGGAAACCTTTGATGGCTACCTCAACACCAAATTCGTGACCCAGCTCAACTGATGCCCGGCCAACAGTTCTGCGTCGCATGGGTCGGGAGGTATTGAACAGCCATGGCCTTCATCGAGCGAGAAAATGCACGCATCTACTGGAACGCGCTCGGACAGGGCGAACCGGTGGTGCTGATCATGGGTCTGGGCTGCAGCTCGGCCATGTGGTTTCGCATGGCCCCGACTCTGGCACGCACCCATCGGGTCATCCTGCTTGACAACCGCGGCTGCGGACAGACGCAGACCCGCACGGCCCTGGTCCATCGGGTCGCGGTCATGGCTGAGGATGTTGTCGCCGTGCTCGATGCCGCTGGCGAACACAGTGCCCATGTGGTGGGCTTCTCCATGGGAGGCATGATCGCGCAGCAAATGGCCCTCGATCACCCCGCAAGGCTGCGATCCCTGGCGCTGCTGGGCACTCACCCCGGGGGGCCCTGGGCCATTCAGGCCGCCGGGCCTGTGCTTCGACTGCTTTTTGACAAGGCCCACATGTCGGCCGAGGAAAGTCTGCGACTGATGCGTCCACACACCTATGGCCGCCAAACGCCGGACGCCTTGTTCGAGGAAGACGCGCTGGTTCGGCTGGCCAACATGCCTGCGGCCCGCGACTACCAGGCGCAGCTTTACGGTCTGATCTACTGGTCGGTTTACTCCCGGCTGCCCAGCATCACGGCACCCACTCTCGTCATGCACGGCCTTGAGGACGCACTGATCCCTGCGGAAAACGGCCGCCTGCTGGCCTCACGCATTCCCCGGTCCCGGCTGGTGGAGCTGCCTCACGCCAGCCACTGGCTGATGACCGACGCCAGTGCCGAGTGCATCTGGACACTGCAACAGCACCTGAAACAACACTCCACATGAATAGCGACACCACCACCACACCAGGCAGCCTGCAGGGCTTGCGCGTGATCGATCTCTCCCGCGTGCTTGGGGGTCCATACTGTGGCCAGATCCTGGCTGACCACGGCGCCGATGTCCTCAAGATCGAACCTCCTCAGGGGGACGAGACCCGGGCCTGGGGACCGCCCTTTGAAAACGGCGTCGCCTCCTACTACATGGGTCTCAACCGCAACAAACGCGGCATGAGACTCGACCTGACAGTGGCCAGCGAACGCGAACGTCTGCTGGAACTGCTGGCGCAGGCCGATGTGTTGCTGGAGAATTTCAAGACCGGAACACTTGAAAAGTGGGGCCTGGGCTACGAGAGCCTCAGGCTGAGGTTTCCCCGCCTGATTCATTGCCGGGTCAGTGGCTACGGTGCCGACGGCCCGCTGGGTGGCCTGCCAGGCTATGACGCTGCTATCCAGGCCCTCAGCGGCATCATGAGCGTGAACGGCGAGGCGGGCGCAGATCCGCTGCGCGTGGGCCTGCCGGTCGTCGACATGGTGACAGGCCTGAACGCAGCGATCGGTGTGCTGATGGCCCTTCACGAGCGCCAACGCAGCGGCCTCGGACAATTCGTGGAAACGGCTCTCTACGATTGCGGCCTGTCGCTGCTGCACCCGCACGCGGCCAACTGGTTGGGTGACGGGCGCGTCCCGGGTCGTACCGGCAACGCCCATCCCAATATCTATCCCTACGACGCCTTCCCGACCGCCACGGTTGCGGTTTTCCTGGCGGTGGGCAACGATCGCCAGTTTCAACAACTGTGCACTGTGCTGGGCGATGCAGACCTTGCCGGACAGGAGGCATTCTCGAGTGCCGCAGGACGATCTGTACACCGGGCCCGCCTGCGCGAAAAACTGCTGGCGCTGATGGCCCGGTTCGACGGACTGACCCTGGTTGAACAGCTGGGGGAAAAAGGCGTGCCCTGTGCCCCCATACTGGATGTGCCCTCGGCCTTGCAGCACCCGCACACCGAACACCGAAACA
>CAYMMK010000104.1:0-7148 GCA_964391575.1 uncultured Limnohabitans sp. | reverse complement strand
GGCGGCGGCCGATGTTTGGGCAACCGCGCAGTTGTGGCTGATGATGGCTGCCCGCGTCGAGAGCGCAGGCCCGATGCGTTTGGCGCACTGGCGACGCAAGGTGCAGCAAGGGCGCTGGCTGCGACGCCTGCAGGGGATGCAATAAGCCCGCAACAAGTTTCGCGTCAATGCCGGGTCAGAGCGCGGGTGCACATTTGCGCCACCGCCCGATGCGGGCTGTGCCGCATGTTCTGAAGATTCTCGCAATGACCACATGCGCGCCCCCTACGATAACGGCCAAGGGACGCAGGTGATCTTCGCATCAGCCCTAGGAACTGTTTTTGAGGGGTATGACTTCGATCATGATGGCTCGTTGGCCGCCATCATTATGGAGATCCTGCTGTGCCTTGAATTCACCGGTAAGGGCTTCGATGTCTGGCAGTGGCGCGTCCCTTGATTGTTTTCATCCGGCTGCTGGTGGATATGCACCCGACCCGCATCCGCGGCCCCTCGATGTTTCTGCCCCATTACATTGGCAATGGCTGGTACGGCGGCCTCATGACGACGATCGCCGCTGCCACGGTGGCGCAGATCGGCGACATGAACTACGGTCTGTGGTGCCCCTTCGTCATTGCGGCCGACACCTTCGTGTTCGGTCTGTGGTTCGTGCGCAAAACCATGCGCATGGGCAATGACGCGGAAGACTGATTCCCAAAGGCATTGCCTTTGCGAGCCCGACGGGGTGACTCCGCTGCTGGGTTTGGGCCCTTCGCCCGGTGGAGGACCTCGTACCTTGTTGTTCTGGAGATTGAGACAAGCGGAAACCGGCTTTGGGTTGTGCCGTTTTTGGTCCGGCCGATGCCGACGCGGCCAAGTGAACGATCTGATTGCGGGCGTCTGCGCTCGATAAAGGCCACGCCAGTGCTTGGCCTTTGCCTTGGGGACGCCCTTCTGACCGACAGCCCCCTAGAATGTTTGGCCTCACCCCATAAAGCCCGACATGTCCCAAGGTCAGATCCGAATCCGCGGCGCCCGCCAGCACAACCTCAAGAACCTCGACCTCGACATCCGCACCGGCGAGCTGACCGTCGTCACCGGCCCCAGCGGCTCGGGCAAATCGAGCCTGGTGTTTGACACCCTGTACGCCGAAGGCCAGCGGCGCTATGTCGAGACCTTCAGCGCCTACGCCCGGCAATTCCTCGACCGCATGGACAAGCCGGCGGTGGACAAGGTCGAAGGCGTGCCCCCGGCCATAGCGATTGACCAGACCAACCCGGTGCGCAGCTCGCGCTCCACCGTGGGGACCATGACCGAGCTCAACGACCATCTCAAGTTGTTGTTTGCCCGACTGGGCCAGCTCTTCGACATGGACACGGCCCAGAACGTGCGCCACGACACGCCTGAGACCATCTACACCGAACTGCAGCGCCGCGCCGCTGCTGCCGCAGACCCTCGCCTGTACCTGACTTTCCCGGTTGAGCTGCCATCCAACACCTCGGCAGAGCAGGTCGAGCAATGGCTCTCCGCCAGCGGCTTCACCAGGGTCCAGGCCGAGCGTGAAGTGGCCACCCCCACCGGCCCGCGCAAGGTGCTCGATGTGGTCGCCGACCGTTTCCGTGTGACCAATACCGAAAAAGCCCGCGTGGTCGAAGCCATCGAGGTGGCCCTCAAGCGCGGCAGCGGCCGTCTGAATGTGTATGTGGAGGGAAAACCGGGGTCGGATCCCGATTTATCGGTCTGGCGATTCTCCACCGGCCTGCACTGCCCCGACAGCGATCAGCGCTACACCGATCCGATCCCGTCGATGTTCTCATTCAACTCGGCGGTCGGCGCCTGCGAGGCCTGCCGGGGCTTTGGCCGCGTCATTGGGGTGGACTACGGTCTGGTCATCCCCAGCGACAAGCTGACCTTGCGGGCCGGGGCCATCAAGCCCATCCAGACCCCGGCATGGAAGGAGTGCCAGGACGACCTGATGCGCCATGCCGAAACCGCAGGCATCCCGCGTGACACGCCATGGTCCAAGCTGACCGACGCGCAGAAGGACTGGGTGATCAAAGGCTCGCCGAACTGGAACGGCAAGTGGAACCAGCAGTGGTACGGGATTGCGCGTTTCTTCGAGTACCTGGAAAGCAAAGCCTACAAGATGCACATTCGCGTGCTCTTGTCCAAGTACCGCAGCTACACCGAATGCCCCTCGTGCAGCGGCGCCCGTCTCAAGACCGAGAGCCTTTTGTGGCGCATCGGTTCGAAGCAAGACGCGGATGCGGTTCTTGAGCCGTCGAAGCGTTTCATGCCCACGGGGGTCAAGTGGACACGAGCGCAACTCGAAGCGTTGCCGGGGTTGAGTCTGCACGACATGATGCTGATGCCGCTGGATCGGCTGCGACGGTTTTTTGCGCTGGTTTCTGCCCGTGCGGGGGAGGCTTCTGTCGGGGAGGGCGCGGGGCGTCTGGCTCCGGGTTCCTCATGCTGCGGGGGTACGCAGAAATCGGCACCCGAAGCCAGCCACCCCACGCCCTCCCCGACAGAAGTCATGGCCGATGAGCAGACACACAGGCTGGAGTCGGGCAGTGGGGGGGGCGACGATTTCTGCGTACCCCCGCAGCATGAGGAGCCCCCCCCGCTGCCCGGCGCCAGCCGGAATCAGGGCACAGAACGCGCCGAAGAAAAGGCGCTTCAACTGCTGCTCGAAGAAATCACCACCCGCCTCAAATACCTGTGCGACGTGGGCATCGGCTACCTCACGCTCGACCGCCAGAGCCGCACCTTGAGCGGCGGCGAAGTCCAGCGCATCAACCTCACCACCGCGCTGGGCACCAGCCTCGTCAACACCCTCTTTGTGCTCGACGAACCCAGCATTGGCCTGCACCCGCGCGACATGAACCGCATCACCCAGGCCATGCAGAGGCTGCGCGATGCGGGCAACACCCTGGTCGTCGTCGAGCACGACCCGGCGGTGATGTTTGCGGCCGACCGTGTCATCGACATGGGTCCCGGTCCGGGTGAACGCGGCGGGCAGATCGTGTTTGACGGCACCACTGAAGCACTGCGTCGCGCAGACACTCTGACGGGTGCTTACCTGGGCAGTCGAAAGCAGGTCGGCCTGGGCCTCAAGCGCATGGTGACCGACAGCACGCCGCGCCTGATCCTGGAGGGCGCACGCGAGCACAACCTGCAAAGTGTGTCGGTCGACTTTCCTTTGCAGCGCCTGGTCACCGTGACCGGCGTCAGTGGTTCGGGCAAATCGAGCCTGATCCAGGACGTGCTGGCCCCTGCGCTCATGCGCCACTTTGGCAAAGCCACCGAAACCCCCGGCGCATACGACCGTCTGTTGGGTGCCGACCACCTGAGCGACGTGGTGTTCGTCGACCAGTCGCCCATTGGCAAGACCGCACGATCCAACCCGGTCAGCTATGTGGGCGCCTGGGATGCGATCCGAGAAATTTTTGCGACCACCCCCGAGTCACGTCAGCGGGGCTATACCGCCAGCAAGTTCAGTTTCAACAGCGGCGATGGCCGCTGCCCCACCTGCGGAGGCTCGGGTTTCGAGCATGTGGAGATGCAGTTCCTGAGTGACGTTTACCTGCGCTGCCCGGACTGTGATGGCAAGCGTTACCGCCCCGAAATTCTGGAGATCAAAATTGAACGTCAGGCCATGGGCGGCGAGCCGCGCTTGCTCAACGTCTCGGACATCCTGGAATTGACCGTCAGCGAAGCTGCAGCCCTGTTCGCACATGACCGCGAAGTGATCCGCGCCCTGCAACCTATCATGGATGTGGGTCTTGAATACGTGCGACTGGGCCAGCCTGTACCCACGCTTTCGGGGGGCGAAGCGCAGCGTCTCAAGCTGGCAGGCTTCCTGGCCGAGGCTGCCAGGGCGGCCAGCAACAGCCGCCAGAGTCTGGCCCGCAAAGGCACGCTTTTCCTGTTTGATGAACCCACCACCGGCCTGCACTTTGACGACATTGCGAAGCTCATGCGCGCCCTGCGCAAGCTGCTCGAAGCCGGCCATTCGCTGATCGTCATTGAACACAATCTGGATGTGATCCGCGCCAGTGACTGGCTGATTGACCTCGGCCCCGAAGGCGGGGAGGGTGGGGGTCTGGTGGTGGCCGAAGGCACGCCCGAAGACGTGCGACAGCATCCGACATCGCACACGGGGTCGGCGCTGCGTGACTATGCCGAGGCGATGGGGGAAGCTGTTGCAGTGGCTGATAAAACTTCGCTCTATCCACAACGCAGCGAGGCTGTCCCTTCGGCGGGTGACGATTCAGCGGCCAGCCCACCCGACGCCATTCAAATCGTCAACGCCAAGGAACACAACCTCAAGAACCTGAGCGTCAACATCCCGCGGGGCCGGTTCAACGTCATCACCGGCGTCAGCGGTTCCGGCAAATCCACGCTGGCGTTTGACATCCTGTTCAATGAAGGCCAGCGCCGCTATCTGGAAAGCCTCAACGCCTATGCCCGCAGCATCGTGCAGCCTGCAGGCCGACCCGAAGTCGATGCGGTGTACGGCATTCCGCCCACGGTGGCCATCGAGCAGCGCCTCTCGCGTGGCGGTCGCAAGTCCACCGTTGGCACGACCACCGAGGTCTGGCATTTCCTGCGCCTGCTGTACGTCAAGCTCGGCATCCAGCACTGTGTGCACGACAACACCCCCGTACAGCCGCAAACGCCTGACAGCATCGCCGCACAGCTCATGACCCAGTTCAAGGGCCAGCACATCGGCCTGCTGGCGCCGCTGGTGGTCAATCGCAAGGGGGTGTACACCGAGCTGGCCGACTGGGCGCGCCCACGCGGCTTCACCCACCTGCGGGTCGATGGCGAGTTCCTGCCCACGCAGGGTTTCCCGCGTATCGACCGTTTCAAGGAGCACACCATCGAGCTGCCCGTGGCCAGCCTCGATGTGCTGCCCGCGCAAGAGACGCTGCTGCGCAAGGCCCTGAGCACGGCCCTCGAACTCGGCAAGGGCGTGGTGCACGTTCTGAGCGACCTTGATGGTCTGAAAGAGGCGATGGAAAACGGTACGTCAGCCGCCCGCATCGGCCAGCACCGCGTGTTCTCCACGCTGCGCGCCTGCCCGGCCTGTGCGACCTCGTATGCCGAATTGGACCCGCGCCTGTTCTCCTACAACAGCAAGCACGGCTGGTGTCCCGACTGCGTGGGCACCGGCGTCAAGCTCAGCAAGGACCAGCGACAGGCCTTTGACGATTCGGTGCAGGGCGACAAGGACAAGGGCCGTGAGCAGACCTTTGCCGAACCCGAGGTCGAAGATCTCGTGGATACCGTTTGCCCGAGCTGTGAAGGCACGCGCCTGAACGCCAACGCTCGGGCGGTGCAGCTGCATGGCGCAGGCGGCGAGACCTGGCGCATCACCGACATTGCCCACCTGTCCGTCAGCGATGTGCGATGCTGGGTCGAGACCTTGAAGCTCACCGGCCGCGAAGCCGACATTGCCCGCGACCTGATTCCCGAAATCAAAAGCCGCCTGGAATTCCTTGAAGAAGTGGGCCTGGGTTATCTCACACTCGACCGGGGCGCACCCACACTTTCGGGGGGTGAAGCCCAGCGCATCCGCCTGGCAGCCCAGCTGGGCAGCAACCTGCAAGGCGTGTGCTACGTGCTCGACGAACCGACCATTGGCCTGCACGCCCGCGACAATCAGATTCTGTTGAACGCCCTGCACAAGCTGGGTGACAAGGGCAATACCCTGGTGGTGGTGGAACATGATGAGGACACGATTCGCCGCGCCGACCACATCATCGACATCGGACCGAGTGCCGGCAAGCGCGGTGGCCGCCTGATCGCGGAAGGTACGGCTGCCGATATTTCTGCCGCTGGTGATTCACAGACGGGCCGCTACCTGCTGCACGCGATGAAGCATCCGCTGCAGCCGCGCAGAGTGGTGGTGGAGAATTTAGGGTCGGATCCCGATTTCTCGAAAAGAAACTCGGGCGCAGACCCCAATGGCTCTGCAGCGCAAAGCGCAGCTCTTGACTGGCTCAGCCTGAACGGCGCTAACCTTCACAACCTGCAAAACGTCGACGTTGAAATCCCGCTCCAACGCCTGGTCGCCATCACCGGGGTCAGCGGCTCGGGCAAGTCCACCCTGGCCCGCGATGTGCTGCTCACCCATGTGCAGGCGCTGGTGCATCAGCGCAGCACACAGGCGGGTCGTACCGCACAGGACAAAGGCCAGCGCGTGCCCCTGACCGGCTGCGCAAATGTGCAGGGCTTCCAGGTCATCGACCGGGTGCTCGAAGTCGACCAGACCCCCATCGGCAAAACACCGCGTTCCTGCCCCGCCACCTACATCGGCTTCTGGGACACCATCCGCAAGCTGTTTGCTGAAACGCTCGAGGCCAAAGCCCGGGGCTACGCCGCTGGCCGCTTCAGCTTCAACACCGGTGAAGGTCGTTGCTCCAGCTGCGAAGGCCAGGGCATGCGCACCATCGAGATGAGTTTCCTGCCCGATGTGAAGGTGCCTTGCGAAACCTGCCGTGGTGCCCGTTTCAACCCCGAGACGCTGGCCGTGAGTTGGCGCGGCAAGAGCATCGGCGATGTTCTGCAGATGGAAGTGGATGAGGCGGTCGATTTTTTCGCCAGCATGCCCAGCATCTCGCACCCCCTGCAGCTGCTCAAGGATGTGGGCCTGGGCTATCTCACACTCGGCCAGCCCTCACCCACGCTCAGCGGCGGCGAGGCACAGCGCATCAAGCTGGTGACCGAATTGACCAAAGTGCGCGATGAAGTGGGCAAGCGCGGCCAGAAAGCGCCGCACACCCTGTATGTCCTCGACGAGCCGACCGTGGGCCTGCACATGGCCGATGTCGACAAACTCATCCGCGTGCTGCACCGCCTGGTCAACGCCGGGCACAGCGTGGTGGTGATCGAACACGACCTCGACGTGATCGCCGAAGCCGACTGGATCATCGATCTGGGGCCCGAAGGCGGCCACGCGGGTGGTCGCATCGTGGCGGCCGCCACACCCGAAGACCTGGTCCGCCTGGGCACGCATACGGGCAAGGCCCTGGGGCCGGTGCTGGCGCGGCTTTGAGCTTCAGGCCCGGCCCAGTCGCCACAGCGAGGTGACTTCTGCGGCCCGCGCTGCGTGCAGCGGGTCGCGAGGATCCAGCGCCTTGCGGTGTCGGGGGCGGGTATCGAGT
>CAYMMK010000103.1:0-7210 GCA_964391575.1 uncultured Limnohabitans sp. | reverse complement strand
TGCAGGCCACGGATGATTTCCACCAGCGCCATCATCGGCACCGGATTGAAGAAATGCATGCCGATAAAGCGGTCGGCACGCTGCGTGGCGGCGGCCAGCTGCGTGATCGAGATCGACGAGGTGTTGGAGGCGATGATCACACTGGGGGGTAGCAGGCCATCGAGCTGCCTGAGAATCTTCACCTTGAGCTCGTGGTTTTCGGTGGCGGCCTCGATGACCAGCTGCGCGCCCTTGAGGTTGTCGTAACCGGTGGAGCCCTGGATGCGGCCCAGTGCAGCGGCCTTGTCGACTTCGCTGATTTTTTCCTTTTTGACCAGACGGTCCAGGCTGGCCGACACGGTGGCCACGCCTTTGGCCACGGCGGCTTCGGCAATGTCGACCATGACGACCTCGATGCCCGAGACAGCACATGCCTGTGCAATGCCGTTGCCCATGGTGCCGGCACCAATGATGCCTACGCGTTGGATGCTCATGAATTCAATCCTTGGGAAGGTTCCAGAAAGTCCAATGGTAGCCAAGCGCGAGCGGAGCCAGCATCAGCTGCGAAAACGCTTGCGTGTCAGGGCCAGGGCCATCCAGAAGGACGCCACGGTAAAGCCCAACAGCACCAGCGCGTGTCTCAGGGGTTGCTCGGGCCAGCGGTCCAGAAACAGCGGGCGCACCAGCTCGACAGCAGCCGTCAGGGGGAGCCACGCGGTGATCGACTGCACCAGCGCAGGCAGTTGTTCACGCGGGAAAAACACCCCCGAAAGAAACATCATCGGCGTCAGCACCAGGGTGAAGTAGTAGGTGAAAAAATCGTAGCCTCTGGCCATCGCATTGAAAATCAGGGCCAGACAACTGAAGGTGATGCCCACCCCCAGCAACACTGGCCAGGCGACCAGCAGCTTGGGCGCGTGGCTGATACCCAGGGCCAGCATCACGCCCAGGATGGCGGTCACGGTGAACAAGGCTTTGAAGGCGGCCCACAGCATTTCGGCAAGCACCACGTCGTCCAGGCGCACGGGGGCGTTCATGATGCCGTCCCAGGTTTTTTGCACATGCATGCGCGAAAACGCGGAGTACAGCGCCTCGAAGGTGGCGGCATTCATGGCGCTCATGCAGATGCTGCCACTGGCCAGAAACACCATATAGGGCACTGCCGTGCCGCCCAGCTCGATCTGTCCGACCAGCGAACCCAATCCGTAGCCAAAAGCCAGCAGCCACATCAGCGGCTCGGCAATATTGCCCAGCAGGCTGGGGATGGCCAGCTTTTGCCAGACCAGCAGGTTGCGACGAAACACCGGCCACCAGCGCATCGACAGGCGTGGGGGCGCCCAGATGTTGTTCTGGATTTGCTGCATGGTCAGCCTTCCTCCCGGATCTGGCGGCCCGTGAGCTTGAGAAACAGGTCCTCCAGGTTCGAGGGTCGATGCAGCGTACGCAGCTGTGGCCAGGCCTGCAGCGCTGCCATCAGCGGTCGGCTGTCGCGGGTGTAGAAAAAGACGGTGTCGCCACTGACCTCGGTGCGTTCGGCCAGCGCCTGGAGTCCGGTCTGCCGGGCCAGTGCGGTGGCGCCCTGGCCATAGACCTCCACCACCTCGGGCTCCAGGTGCTCGGCAATCAGGTCGCGGGGCCGGCCTTCGGCGATCTTGCGGCCATGGTCCAGCACCAGGAGACGCGAACACAGACGCTCGGCCTCATCCATGAAATGGGTGGTCAGCAAAATGGACTTGCCTTGTTGCAGCAGAGCCTGCAGGCGTTCCCACATCAGGTGGCGGGCCTGCGGGTCCAAGCCGGTGGTGGGCTCGTCGAGCAGCAGCAGGCGCGGCTGGTTGATGAGGGCACGCGCCAGACTCAGGCGCCGCTTCATGCCCCCGGAGAGCTCGCCTGGTTTGGCCTGGCCCTTGTGGCTGAGGGCGGCAAACTCCAGCAGTTGCGGAATCCGCTCGCGGATCAACCGCTCCGGCAGGGCAAAGTAGCGCCCGAAGACCAGCAGGTTTTCGGCCGCCGTGAAATCGGGATCGAGCGTGTCCATCTGGGCCACCACACCCAGCTGTGCCTTGATGGCCAGCGCATCGTGCGGCATGGCCAGGTCATTGAAAAAATGCACGCTGCCACCGTCAGGCTCGGAAAGCCCCAGGCACATGCGCAGGGTGGTGGTCTTGCCGGCCCCGTTGGGGCCGATCACGCCCAGGCATTCGCCGGGCTCGATGTGAAAACTCAGGTCATTGACCACCGTCTGATCGCCGTAGCGCTTGAACAGGTGATCGACCGACAGCAGGGGGGTTGTCATGCAGCCATTGTGCCTGCATGACAACCCCTTCAGGGTGCGGATCTTCGGTGAACCTGTCGATCAAAGAGCCGGGGCTTTGATGCTGCCCAGCACCGCTTCCATCCCCATGCCAATTGCCAGCAGATTGGCGTCCGTGCCCAACGGACCGTCGATCTGCATGCCCACGGGCAGGCCTGCCGCTGTCAGGCCAGCCGGCAAGGTCAGGCTGGGGATGCCCGCATTGGTGCAGGGGTCGGTGTTGCGGATGCAGGTGCCGAAGGTGTCCTTGTCCTTCTGTTCAACGCCGCCCGATGTGTAGCTGATCTTGCCCGATCCGTTTTTCGCGTCGATTTTCGGTGCCACCACGATGGTGGTCGGGAACATCACACATTCCGTGCCGTTGGCGGCAAAGTAGTCCTTGTAGAGTTTTTGCAAATCCAGACGCTTGAGCAGTGCGCCATCGTAGGCGCCACCGAAGACATCACCGGAAATCGCGCCGAAAGCACCTTGCACGTCCGGGCTGGCCAACTGATCGCTGACCTCCTTGACGGTTTTCACCGGGGCGTTGTTGGCTGTCAGGTAGGCCGGAATGGCCGCCACCGGCTCATGCAGGGCGATGGGAAAAGACATGGCGTCGACCAGCGCCATGATGCCTGGCAGATCCGCCTCCACAAACTCCACTCCCGCATCGGCCAGCTTCTTCCTGGCCGCATCAGCCACAGTCTTCACGCTGTCTTCCAGTCCAGCCCAGAAGCTGGCCGGAATCCCGACTTTCAGCCCCTTGAGGGCTTTGGCGGTGGGGGCCGTGCCACCGGTGATGACGGCATCAAAAAGCGCCAGATCGGCCACGGTGCGACCCATGGGACCGACCGTGTCGCGCGTGGTGCTGATGGGCAGCGCATCATTGACCGTATCGGGGTAGCGTCGGCCCTTGCCTGCACCGTCACCCACCGAGGGGCGAAAACCGGCGATGCCACAAAAAGCCGCAGGAATGCGGGTCGAGCCGCCGGTGTCGGTGCCCAGTCCGATGGGTGCGAGGCGTGCCGCCACGGCCACGGCCGTGCCGCCAGAGGAGCCGCCCGGAATTCGTGTGGTGTCGTAGGGGTTTTTGCAGGGGCGATTGGCTTCCTTGGTGATGGGGTCAATACCCAGGGTGTGATTGGTGTTGGTGATGCCGAAAGCCCACTCATGCAAATTGGATTTACCCAGGATGATCGCGCCCGCGTCGACCAGTCTTTGTACAGAGGGTGCGTTCTTCGCCGGCTGAAAGTTGCGCAGCGAAGAAGTGCCGCCCGTCGTTTTCTGGTCTTTGGTGTTGATGTTGTCCTTGATCACAAAGGGCAGTCCGGCCAATGCGCCAAGGGTTTTGCCGGCCGCGCGGTCGGCATCGACCTGTTTGGCGGCCGCCAGTGCACCCGCCTCGTTGAGGCTGATCATGGCATTGAGGTCCTGCAAGGCTTTGGCGCGGTTGATCAGGGTGGTCACGTAGGCCGTGGCGGTCAGTGTGCCCGCCTTGTAGGCGGCCAGCACCTGGGTGGCTGTCAGGTCGAGCTGGGCACTTTCGCTCAGCGGCGTGACGTTGTCGCTGCCGCCGCAGGCGGTCTGGCTGATGCCGACCATCATGGCAGTGGCTGAAACAGCACCGGTCTGCTTGAAGAATTGACGGCGCGAAGTGGAATGTTCCATGAAAATCTCCTGTAGGTTTCGATCACGCCGGCAGGGCGTTGGACCGATACTAGGAAGACCCTGCACACGCCGACATCCTCCTTTTTCAGGAGGGCGCAACTCAGTGCGTGAGCTTGTGGATGAGCGAGGCGCGGTTGCTGGCGCCGACCTTGCGAAATGCGTTCTCCAGATGGGTGCGCACAGTGGTGCCCGCGATCTGCAGGTGACGGGCAATCTCCTTGTCGGACTTGCCCAGCATGACCAGCCGGGCAATATCCTGCTCACGCGCCGTCAGGCGGTTGGCCAACAGGTTCAATTGCTGTCCGGCAGGCTGACGGTTTTGAGCCCGAACCAGGGCGGTCACAAAAGCGGGCAGCAGCATATCCAGCAGGCGCAACTCGTCGTCCGAAAAATCGTCGCGCCGCCGATCGCGCCAGATGCGCATGTCGCCCAGGTTCTGCCCCTGATGCCAGGCGTAGAGGTTGACTCCCCAGTACAGGCCGTCGCGCTGGAGAAAGTCATTGAAGAATTCGGTTTTGCGAAGGTGCTCATGGGCGAGCACATCGGTGGCGCGTACCGCCACATGGTAGCGCTGCATCTGGGGCGTGATCGGATCGTGGAACTGGTAATAGCGCTCATAGGCCTTCAGGTTCTCCGCATCCATGTTGATCTGGATGGCTTTGGAAAAACGCTGGCTGTCCATCTGCCAGACAAAGCTGGCATAGAACTGCGCGTTGAGCAGTTGCATGACCAGGTCACCCATCAGCTCGCGGATGTCCTGCTCCTCATGCGGCTCCGCCAGTGTCTGCATGATCTGGCCGAGCAAACGTGTTTGTTTGGCGCTCAGGTACATGATGTTGGGGCTCAAAGGAGGTCACAGTCATTACAGTGTGCGAGCTTGTGCATGACAATCGGGTTAATCCCATCCCTCAAAATGAGGATGCCCGGACAAAACCATTGCGTCAGCCCTGCATGGTCGGGTTTGCAAGCCGCCAGACCGATGGAGTTTCAGAGTTTTCGGCCCAGGCGCTTTTCGACCTGGGCTCTTTCCCAGGCTGAGCCGCAAGGTGACAGTCGCCCGCCAGCCGTCAGGTCGCCCGAGTGACGCCGATAAAATCTGGCTTTCCCAGCCTCTGCGCCCACCGCGGTCTGCCCCATGTCCCATCCCTTGTCCGAGCGCCTGGCGGTGCTGTCACAGTACATGCTTCCCAAACAGGGACTGACCCTTCTGGCCGGCCGGTTGGCCGGTTGGCCGGGTGGGCGCTGGACGACCGCTGCCATCCGCCGCTTTGTGGCCCGCTACGGGGTCCACATGGACGAAGCGGCTCAGCCGGACATTGCCAGCTACCGGTCGTTCAACGAGTTTTTCACCCGCCCCCTCAAAAGCGGGGCGCGGCCCGTGGCGGATGCAGCTTTCACCAGCCCGGTAGATGGGGCCATCAGCCAGTGCGGACCCATCGAGGGCGATGACATCTTTCAGGCCAAGGGGCACCGCTACACCACGCAGGCACTGGTGGGAGGTGACGCCGCACTGGCCGCACAGTTCGCTGGCGGCACCTTTGCCACCCTGTATCTGAGCCCGCGCGATTACCACCGTATCCACATGCCCTGCGACGGGCGGCTGCAGCGCATGGTCCATGTGCCGGGCGATCTGTTTTCGGTCAATCCCGTCACGGCACGCGGCGTACCGGGTCTGTTTGCGCGCAACGAGCGTGTGGTGTGCCTGTTCGAAGGGGCGCACGGTCCGTTTGTGATGGTGCTGGTGGGCGCCACCATTGTCGGCAGCATGGCCACCGTCTGGCATGGCGTGGTCAACCCGCCACGACCGGGCCGTCTGCGCGAGTGGCGCTACGAACGCGAAACCGTCGCCCTGTCCCAAGGCCAGGAGATGGGGCGCTTTTTGCTGGGTTCGACGGTCGTGCTGCTGTTTCCCGAAGGGGTGGTGCGCCTGCAGGCCGACTGGACACCGGGTCGTCCGGTCCGCATGGGCGAAGCCATGGGCGCGCTGGAACCCGGGCGCTGATCCTCAGCGGCGCCGGCACCACCGCAGCAGCCGGGCTTCAAATTTCGATCTTGGAGCCGAGTTCAACCACTGCGTTGGTCGGCAAATGCAGGAACTCGGCTGCGGCGCTGGCGTTGTGGTGCATCTGCGCAAACAGCTTTTCCCGCCAGGGGGCCATGCCGCCGCCGATGGTGGGAATGACAATGTCCCGCGAGAGGAAGTAGCTGGTGCTCATTGGCTCCAGGGGTTGGGCCAGACCCTTGAGTGCACCAAGCGCCGCCGGAACGTTGGGGTTTTGCATGAACCCGTAATTGACCACCACCTGCCAGCAATCGCCACCCAGCGGTGTGACCTCCAAGGTTTGCGATGCGGCGATGCGCGGCACCTCGTGGCTGCGCACAGTCACAAACAGGTTTTGCGCATGCAGGATCTTGTTGTGCTTGAGGTTGTGCAGCAGGGCATTGGGCACCGTGCCGGGCTCGGCGCTCAGGAAAACCGCCGTGCCCTCGACGCGGGCGGGTGGTGCGATGAACACCGCTTCGAGGAAGGCCGGCAATTGCAGGGCATCAGCCCGCAATGACGCGTTGAGGAGGCGACGGCCATCGTGCCAGGCCAGCATCAGGGTGAAGATGATGGCGCCGATCAGCAGTGGAAACCAGCCCCCTTCGAACAGCTTGAGCAGGTTGGACGTCCAGAACGCCAGATCAACCACAAAGAAAAAGCCCGTGGCACCGATACACAGCGCCAGCGGCAGTTTCCAGGCGTAGCGGATGACAAAAAAGGTCAGCACGGTGGTGATCAGCATGTCGGTGCATACCGCAATGCCGTACGCAGCCGCCAGATTGCTGGAGGACTTGAACATGCCCACGGCCAGCACGATGGCGGCAAACAAGCCCCAGTTCACGAAAGGCATGTAGATTTGTCCGGTATCGGTTTCGCTGGTATGCAACACTTGCAGGCGGGGCAGGAAACCCAGCTGGATGACCTGCTTGGTGACGCTGAATGCGCCCGAAATCAGGGCCTGCGAGGCAATCACCGTGGCCATCGTGGCCAGTCCCACCAGGGGCAGCAGCGCCCAGTCCGGCGCCATCATGTAGAAGGGGTTCTTGACAGCTTCCGGGTTGTCCAGCAACAGAGCGCCCTGGCCGAAATAGTTGAGCGTCAGAGCAGGCATCACCACCGAGAACCAGGCCAGCCGGATCGGTTGCTTGCCGAAGTGACCCATGTCGGCATAGAGGGCCTCGCCACCGGTCACGCACAGCACCACCGCGCCCAGGATGATGAAGGTG
>CAYMMK010000102.1:0-7225 GCA_964391575.1 uncultured Limnohabitans sp. | reverse complement strand
CGGTGCAAGAGCTGCTGGGTCACTCGGATGTATCCACCACCATGATCTATACACATGTACTCAAGGTGGCAGCAGGCGCTACGGCCAGCCCTTTGGATTCACTGCTTCAGGCCTGAGCAGACTTCACAAACGCACGGGTATGCCCCGCTCGCGCATGCGCTCTTTTGCCTGCTGCACGGTGTATTCGCCGTAGTGGAAAATGCTGGCAGCCAGCACGGCATCAGCGCCGCCGATGCTCACGCCATCGGCCAGGTGGTCGAGGTTGCCCACCCCGCCTGACGCGATGACGGGCACGCTCACGGCGTCGCTCACGGCGCGCGTCAGTGGCAGGTCAAAGCCACTCTTGGTACCGTCGCGGTCCATGCTGGTGAGCAAAATTTCACCCGCGCCGTAATCCGCCATTTGCGTGGCCCAGGCCACCGCGTCCAGGCCGACGTTCTTGCGCCCGCCATGGCTGTAGACGTCCCAGCCGGGACCCATGGGCAAACCATTGGGGCCGATGCGTTGCTCGTCTTCGGTCGAGCGGCGCTTGGCATCAATGGCCACCACGATGCATTGCGATCCGTATTTGGCAGAAGCTTCCCGGATGACATCCGGATGGGCAATGGCGGCCGAATTGAAACTGGTCTTGTCGGCACCCGCATTGAGCAGACGGCGCACATCGGCCACGGTGCGCACACCGCCGCCCACCGTGAGTGGAATGAAGACCTGTGAAGCCACGGCCTCGATGATGTGCAGGATCAGGTCGCGACCATCGCTGGTGGCAGTGATGTCGAGGAAGGTCAGCTCATCGGCACCCTGCTCGTTGTAGCGGGCCGCGATTTCCACCGGGTCCCCGGCGTCACGCAGTTCGACGAAGTTGACGCCTTTGACCACGCGACCACCGGTCACGTCCAGGCAGGGGATGATGCGTTTGGCGAGCATGTTCAAAAGGTGGGATCTGGACCGTCTGTACAGTGGGTCAGGCCCGGCAGTCCACGCCGGTCGAATGGATGTTCATCGGATGCCCTCGCATCAGATCTCATGACAGCACCGACAGACGCTGCGCGCCCCGCCAGACGTCGCCGGGCGCGATGGTGACCGGTTCATGGACCTGGGCCGCCTCGACGCACAGCATGTGCCTCCAGCCGTCCGCGGGCATGTCGCAGAGCGTGGCGCACTTTTGTGCTCCAGGGTTCCAGACCACGGTGTGGGCCCACGCCGGATCCTGTTCGATCGCCAGGGTGTGAGGTCCGTCATGCAGCGCACAGCCCCGGGGCGCTGCAGCGTAGACACGGTCGAATTCACCGGCAAACCGAAGTTCGGGTAAACCGGTTGCATGGCGATCGGCCACTGCATCCCATTCGGCGCAGCCACCCAGGCCCGCCAGCCGGACCTGGGTCACATCTTGGACGGCAAAGTAGGAATGCAGTGCGCCGGTGAAGGTCAATGGCCGGGTGTCGGTGTTTCGCACGGCCAGTTCAATGCCCAGGCGGCCAGGGGCCAGTACAAGGTTCAACTGCGCCTCAAAGGCCTGCGCCCACCATTGGCGGGTGTCCGCACGGTCCCGCAAATGCAAGGACAGGTGCGCCTGCCCTTCTTCAAGCTGCGGCGTATCGGCCGTCCAGACCAGGTTGCGGGCAAAACCGTGCTTGGGCAGGTCACCACGCCTGTTGAATTGCGGAAAGCAGACCGGTATGCCCCCCCGGATGGCCGTTCGGCCATCCATGGCGCTTTGCGCACTGAGGTACAGGCGCTCGCGCCCCAGCGCTTGCCAGGACAGCACCTGCGCGCCCTGATGAGCCACCACCACACGGTCGCCAGCGGGCAGCTGCAGTTCGGTGGCGGCCAGGCCCCGGACGTTCACCTCGCAGCTGGTGGCCCCTGCAGCCACCGTCAGCCGCCCAGTTCGTCAGCGCGTTGCTGGGCAGCCTCGAAATCCAGGTCACCGCTGTAGATGGCCCGGCCACAGATCACCCCCTGAACGCCTTCATCTTCGACCGCACACAACTGCTCGATATCGGCCATGCTGGACAAGCCGCCAGAGGCAATGACAGGGATGGTCAGCGCCTGCGCCAGCCGGACGGTGGCCTCGATATTGATGCCGCTGAGCATGCCATCGCGACCGATGTCGGTGTAGATGATGGACTCGACACCCCAGTCCTCGAACTTTTTCGCCAGATCCACCACCTCATGTCCGGTCAGCTTGCTCCAGCCGTCGGTCGCCACCTTGCCATCCTTGGCGTCGAGCCCGACGATGATGTGCCCGCCAAAAGCGGTACAGGCATCCTTGAGGAAACCGGGATTCTTGACCGCCGCGGTGCCGATGATCACGTACTGCAGGCCACTGTCGATGTATTTCTCGATGGTGTCGAGATCGCGGATGCCTCCGCCCAGTTGTACCGGAATGTCGGCACCGACCTCCCTGAGGATGGACTTGATGGCTGAAAAGTTCTGGGGCTTGCCCGCAAAGGCACCATTGAGGTCCACCAGGTGCAGACGCCGGGCCCCCTTGTCAAACCAGTTGCGGGCCATGGCCGCCGGGTCTTCACTGAAGGTGGTGGCCTGGTCCATGTCGCCTTGCTTGAGACGAACACAGTGGCCATCCTTGAGGTCAATGGCGGGAATCAAAATCATGACGGTATCGCGGACAGTGGGCGTTTCAGGGTTGCCAGTGGAGGAAGTTGCGGTAGAGGGCCAGGCCCTGGTCCGCGCTTTTTTCGGGGTGGAATTGCGTGGCGAAAATATTATCGCGCGAGACGGCACAGGCAAAAAGCCCGCCGTAGTCGGTTTGGGCCGCACAGTGGGCAGGATGGGACACCCGGGCATGGAAGCTGTGCACGAAATAAAACCAGCTGCCGTCTTCAATGCCCCGCCACAAAGGGTGCCGCGGCTGGGTCGGCCAGACCTGGTTCCAGCCCATCTGCGGCACTTTGAAGCGGGTGCCGTCGGGCTGCAGCCGGCCGGCCAGGTCGAACTTGACCACCTTGCCCGCGATCAGGCCCAGACCGGGAGTGTCCCCCTCGGCGCTGTGGTCGAGCAGCATCTGCATGCCCACGCACACCCCGAACAGAGGTTTGCTGGCCGCAGCCTCGAGCACCGCCCCGAGCAGTCCGGAATCGCGCAGTTCACGCATGCAGTCGGGCATGGCCCCTTGTCCGGGCAAAACCACCCGGTGGGCGCCACGCACCACCTGGGGGTCGGACGTGACGATCACCTCTGCATGATCGACCGCGCTGGCGGCGTGCACCACGGCTTGCGCTACGCTGCGAAGGTTGCCCATGCCGTAGTCCACCACGGCAACACGGTTGTTCATCTCACAGGCTGCCTTTGGTCGACGGGATCACACCCACCGAGCGCGGATCAAGTTCCAGCGCTGCACGCAGGGCCCGTGCGAAAGCCTTGAAAATCGTTTCGCACTGGTGATGCGCATTGGCGCCCTTGAGGTTGTCAATGTGAAGCGTCACCAGGGCATGGTTCACGAAGCCCTGGAAGAACTCATAGATCAATTGCGTGTCCAGGGCGCCGATCATGCCGGAGGTGAAGGTCACATCCATGTGCAGGCTGGGACGGCCGGAAAAATCCACCACCACGCGGCTGAGCGCCTCGTCCAGCGGTACATAGGCATGGCCATAGCGGCGAATGCCCTTCTTATCACCCACGGCCTGGGCGAAGGCCCGGCCCAGGGTGATACCAATGTCCTCGACGGTATGGTGTCCATCAATGTGCAGGTCACCGTCACATTTGATTTCAAGATCGATCAGGCCATGGCGCGCGATCTGGTCGATCATATGGTCGAGAAAGCCAATGCCGGTCGACAGTTTGGACTGGCCCGTGCCATCAAGGTTGACGACCACGCGGATGTTCGTCTCGGCCGTCTGGCGGGTGACGTCGGCGGTGCGGTTCATAGGGATTCCTTGAGGGCAGCGAGCATGAGGGAATTTTCCTGCGGCGTCCCCACCGTCAGGCGCAGGCAATTGGCCAGCAAGGGATGCATTTTAGAAATGTTCTTGACCAGCACCTGGTGCGACTTCAGGCCTTCGAAGGCCTTGACCGCATCGGGCACCCGCACCAGGATCATGTTCGCCTCGCTCGGGAACGGCCTGACACCGGGCAGTGCCGCGAGCTCGCGCTGCAAGCGGGTGCGCTCTTGGCGCAGTGTTGTGGCCTGCTGCGCGAACACTTCGGCGTGTTCCAGTGCGAACATCGCGCATTCGTAATTGAGCACGCTGATGTTGTAGGGCGGTCGCACCTTGTCGATTTCGGCCACCAGGGCCCTGGGGCCGATCATGTAGCCCAGCCTGACCCCTGCCAGACCGAATTTAGACAGCGTGCGCATGAGCAGCACATGTGAATGTTTTCCCAGTCGGTCGATGTAGCTGCGGCTGGCAAAGGGCTGGTAGGCCTCGTCCATCACCACCAACCCGCCCTGCGCGCCCTGGGCCTCGATGATCTTTTCGATCACCGCGTCGTTCCAGAGGTTGCCGGTAGGGTTGTTCGGGTAGGCGAGGTAGACGATGGACGGTTGGTGCTTGGCAATGGCCGAGAGCATGGCCGCTTCATCGAGTTCAAAATCGGCCGTCAGCGGCACCCCATGGAAGGCCAGACCCTGCAGTTGGGCACTCATGGCGTACATGACAAAACCCGGCAGGGGTGCCAGGATGGAGGCGCCCGGCACATCGCAGGCCATGGCCAGCAAGGAGATCAGCTCATCCGAGCCGTTGCCCAGCATGATGTCATGCCCCATGGGCATGCCCGCATGGGTCGCCAAGGCAGAGCGCAGATCGTTCACGCGCCCGTCGGGGTAGCGGTTCAGGGCCAGGCGGCCCAGTCGCTCGCCCAGTGCCTGCTGCAGCGCGGGTGGCAGGCTGAAAGGGTTTTCCATCGCGTCCAGCTTGACCATGCCCGCCGAATCCTGGATGGCATAGGCGTGCATGGACTGCACATCCTGGCGAATGCGTTGCATGAGTTTCGGGTTCACGGTCATCTTGGCTCCCGCTGCGGCGGCACAGGATCGAGCCGCAACTCGGCCGCGCGGGCATGGGCCTGCAAGCCTTCGCCATAGGCCAGCTCGGCGGCAATCCGACCCAGCGGCTGGGCACCGGCAGGAGTGACCTCAATCAGGCTGGAGCGTTTCTGGAAGTCATAGACGCCCAGCGGCGAGGAAAAGCGCGCAGTGCCGCTGGTGGGCAGCACATGGTTGGGGCCAGCGCAGTAGTCACCCAGCGACTCGCTGGTGTAGGCGCCCAAAAAGATGGCGCCTGCGTGGCGCAGCAGCGGCTCCCAGCGGTGCAGGTCCCGGCTGGAAACCTCCAGGTGCTCGGGAGCGATGCGGTTGCTGATGGCGCAGGCTTCTTCCATGTCGCGCGTGAGGATCAGTGCCCCCCGGTCGTTCAAGCTCTTGGCGATGATCTCGCGGCGCGGCAGGGTGGGCAGCAGGCGGTCGATGGCCGCTTGCACCGCATCGATGTAAGCCGCATCGGGGCACAACAAAATGCTCTGCGCGAGCTCGTCGTGCTCGGCCTGGGAAAACAGGTCCATCGCCACCCATTCGGCGGGGGTACTGCCATCGGCCAGCACCAAAATTTCTGACGGCCCGGCGATCATGTCGATGCCCACGGTGCCGAACACGCGCTTCTTGGCGCTGGCCACATAAGCGTTGCCCGGGCCGGTGATCTTGTCGACCTTGGGAATGGTGACGGTGCCATACGCCAGCGCGGCCACGGCCTGCGCGCCGCCCACCGTGAAGGCGCGGCTCACACCGGCCACACAGGCAGCGGCCAGCACCAGCGGGTTGCGCACACCTTGAGGCGTGGGCACCACCATGATGATGTCCTGCACACCCGCCACATGGGCCGGGATGGCGTTCATCAGCACGGACGAGGGATAAGCCGCCTTGCCGCCGGGCACATAGATCCCCACGCGGTCCAGTGGCGTGACTTTCTGGCCCAGCAGGGTGCCGTCTTCATCGCGGTAACTCCAGCTTTCGCCCGAGGCTTTCTTTTGCGCCTCGTGGTACTTGCGCACACGGGCGGCCGCGGCCTGCAGGGCTTCGCGCTGGGCATCTGGCAGGCTGTCGAGCGCCGCTTTCAGTTCGGCCGGAGTGATTTCCAGCGCGGCCATGCTGGCTGCATTCAGGCCGTCAAAGCGCTGTGTGTACTCCAGCACCGCCACATCGCCGCGTGACTGCACGTCCAGCAGGATGTCAGCCACGCGCTGCTCGATGGCGGCATCGGTATCGGCCGACCAGTGCAGGCGCTGCGCGAAGGCGGCTTCAAAACCGGCGTCTTGCGTGGACAGGCGCAGAGGCTGGGCAGACATGGTCAGTCCTTTTTCACGGCGCCCGCAAAGGCATCGATGATGGCGCGCAGGGGCACTTGCTTGAGCTTGAGTGCCGCCTGGTTGACCACCAGCCGCGCGCTGATGTCCATGATGCGCTCGACCTCGACCAGTTGGTTCGCCTTGAGCGTGCTGCCCGTGGACACCAAATCGACGATCGCATCGGCCAGACCGGTCAGCGGGGCGAGCTCCATGCTGCCGTAGAGCTTGATCAGGTCCACGTGCACGCCCTTGGTGGCGAAAAAGTCGCGCGCAATGGTGGTGTATTTGGTAGCCACGCGCAGGCGCGAGCCCGAGCGCACCTGCGCAGCGTAGTCGAAGTCGGCCCGCACCGCCACGCTCATGCGGCATTGGGCAATGCGCAGGTCCAGCGGCTGGTAAAGGCCCTGACCGCCATGCTCGATCAGCGTGTCCAGTCCGGTCACACCCAGATCGGCGCCACCGTATTCGACATAGGTGGGCACATCGGTGGCGCGGACCAGTACCACCCTGACCTCGGGTTTGTTGGTCGGCAGGATCAGCTGGCGCGATTTCTCGGGGGCTTCAAGCACCTCGATGCGGCTTGCAGCAGCGGCAGGGTCTCGTCAAAGATGCGGCCTTTGGACAAGGCCAGGGTGATGATGGTCATTTGACTCGTTCGATGTCGGCGCCAAGGGCGCGCAGTTTGACTTCCATGCGGTCGTAACCGCGATCCAGATGGTAGATGCGGTCAACGATCGTTTCGCCGTCGGCCACCAGGCCGGCGATGACCAGGCTGGCCGAGGCCCGCAGATCGGTGGCCATCACGGACGCACCCGACAGACGTGGCACCCCTTGGACCATGGCCACCTTGCCATCAATCTGGATTTTCGCACCGAGGCGTACCAGTTCGTTGACATGCATGAAGCGATTTTCAAAAATGGTTTCG